>CAMASJ010000221.1 GCA_945860685.1 Akkermansia muciniphila | reverse complement strand
CGCTCCGCTGTCCGTGCTCCATTCCCTCAACCAGATGTCCCAGTCCGCCCGGGCCGCCGGTGAACGGGTGTTCGACATCCTCGACTCGGAAACCGAAGCCGGTTCCACCGAGGACTCCGGGTCCACGACGCATCCGCGGTTCCGAGGCGAGGTCGTCTTCGAGGACGTCTCCGCGGCCTACGAAGGCCGACCCGACGCCCTGCGCCACGTTTCGCTGCGGGCCGAGGCCGGCCAAACCATCGCCCTGGTCGGACCGACCGGCGCCGGCAAGTCGACCCTGGTGAACCTCTTGCCGCGCTTCTACGAGGCCGCCTCTGGGCGCATCACGATCGACGGCCGGGAACTCCGCGAGATTCCCCTGGCACACCTGCGCTCCCAGATCGCCGTGGTGAGCCAGGAACCGTTCCTCTTCAACGGCACCATCCGCGAGAACATCCTCTACGGCCGCCTTGACGCAACCCCGGCCGAACTCGAGGCCGCGGCCGAGGCGGCGAACGCCGCCGACTTCATCCGACACCTGCCGAACGGCTTCGACACCGAGGTCGGCGAACGCGGCGTCCGGCTGAGCGTCGGTGAGAAGCAGCGCATCAGCATCGCCCGCGCGCTGCTCAAGGACGCCCCGATCCTCATCCTCGACGAGGCCACCGCCAGCGTCGACACCGCCACCGAACGGCTCATCCAGGAAGCCCTCCGACGGCTCATGTCGCACCGCACTTCGTTCGTCATCGCCCATCGGCTCGGCACCATCCGCGACGCGGACCTCATCCTCGTCCTCCGCGCCGGCGAGATCGTCGAACGCGGACGTCACGCCGAACTGCTCGCCCACGAGGGACTCTACGCCCGACTCCACCGCGCGCAGGAAGCCACCGCCGCCGCCGCCGCTGAATGACCCCGGCCATCGGAACCCCGAAATCACCGCCGACATGGAAGACCTGATCCGCCGCCTCGACACCCATCTCCGCCGCCAACCGGTCCTCGGCCGCGACGTCTACATCGCCCGCACCGCCGTGGTGCTCGGCGACGTCACGCTCGGCGACCAGTCCAGCGTCTGGTACGGCGCCGTGCTCCGCGGCGACATCAACCGAATCGTCCTCGGCCGCGGCTCCAACGTGCAGGACAACGCGGTGCTCCACCTCGCCGACGACTTCCCCTGCCTCGTCGGAGATTTCGTCACCATCGGCCATTCCGCGAACGTGCACGCCTGCACCATCGGCGACGAATGCCTCATCGGGATGGGGGCCACCGTTCTCGACGGCGCGGTCGTCGGCGCCCGCTCGCTCGTCGGCGCCAACGCCCTCGTCACCCCCGGCATGCAGATCCCTCCCGGCTCAATGGTCCTCGGTTCCCCCGCAAAGGTGGTCCGCCCCCTGCGTCCGGAAGAACAGGAAGGCCTCAAACACTGGGCCGACAAGTATGTCGTCAACGGCGGCTATTGCCTGAGACACGGCATCCAGGTCGGTGCGCTATGCGCCACCTGACGGCACCCTGGCCTCACCGACGGCGCTGCCGTCTCCCTGCTCCCCTTCCGTCCCACCCGGTTCTCCGTTCAGCCGGAGCCGCTTTCCGCGTATTCAACGGGGGCGCGTTTTTGTTGAAGTTTTTTATTGAAACAATCCGCGACCGCTCGGGTCAGGGTTCCCGTAACGAACATGAACGCGCGGATTTCCCCAACCCCTCTTCCGCGTGCCGAAGGAGAACCTGCCATGCCTGTCATCTCGAAGTTTTATGGAATCGTCATCCGGATGCTGGTGACACGGACGCTCGACGCCCGCTTCCACGCCCTCTACGGAGATCACGAGATCGTCGTCCAGATCTGGCCGCTGCGTATCGTGGGCGGCAACGCCCCGGCTCGGGTGCGCCAAATGGTGCTCGAATGGGCCACCCAAAATCAGGATGCCCTGCTCCAGAACTGGCAACGCGCCACCGCCGGGATCGCGCCGAAGCCGGTTCAGCCGCTCGAGTAACCCGACTCAGGGAACGATCCGCTCGAAGCGAAGACGGGCCTCACGCAAAGGCGGCAGCGGTATGCCGGATCCGGGACCGAGACTGCGATCATCGTTTGGTTCACGGTTCCGCTTCGGGAATCCGGCTACTTTAACCTCGCTCCCCAGCGGCTTTGCGAATTTGCGTGCCGATCCCTTCCGCATCGTTCCGCCTCAGAGCGGACTCTGACGTCCGATGCGGAACAGGCGGCGGTCGCTTCGGACGAACAACGATCCGGCCGCGATCGACGGCGTGCCGATGACCGGTTGACCAAGGTCCAGTTCGCTCACCACGGTTCCCTCGGCGCCCGAGGGATCCACCACCTGGACCATTCCGACTTCGTTGACGCAGTAGATCTTGCCGCCCGCGGACACCGGAGTGGCGCTGAACGGTCCCTTGAGTCGCAGCTGCCACAGCCGCCGCCCTTCGCCGGTGTCGCCGCAGGTCAGGATCCCCTGGTCGTTCAGGACCAGGACCTTTCCTTCGAGCACCAGCGGACTCGCCGTCCCCGGACGCAGCTGCGGCGAACGCCAGGCGGACTTCGGCGAACTGTTGTCCGGCTGCATTTCCAACACGGTCAGGCCGTTGGACGGCACGTAGAGCCGGTTGCCCACCACGGCGGTGGAGGGCACGGTCGAAGCGCCCTCGGCCCAGTTCCAGACCACGCGTCCCGTCGACGGCTCCACCGCGGTCAGGCCCTTCGACGACTGCAGCAGGACCAGCGTGGCCCCGTTGGAATCCTTCATCACCGATGGCGACGTCCAGTTCGCGCGCTTCGGCCTCTCCAGCTTCCAGCGGTTGCGCCCGGTGGCCGCGTCCAAGCCCGCGGTGAACGACTCGCTGTCGTTCTCCACCTGGGCGACGAGCACGCCGTCGGCGAAGACCAGCGACGACGACATCCCCAGCGAATTGCTGGCGTTTGGGTAGTCCTTCCCCAGTCCGCGGTACCAAAGGAGGTTGCCGTCCAGGTCCAAGGCGACGCAGTCGTTGGAGGAAAAGATCGCGTACACGGCCTTGCCGTCGGAGACCGGCGTCGGAACAGCGGGGCTGATCTTCTCGTGGGTCATCGTGCGGCCGGTGGCCCAGACCTGGCGCTCCCAGCGGAGTTGGCCGTCGGAAAGCCGGAAGCACAGCACATGGAGACGGTCCCCACGCGCGCCGCTCGATGCGGTGACCAGCACCCGATCGCCGATGATCAGCGGGGAGGAGACGCCGCGCCCCGGCAGGTCGATTCCCCAGACGATGGAACCGGCGTCCAACCGCTCGGGAACCCCGGCCTCCTGCGAGACGCCGTTGCCGGAGGGCCCCCGGAACCCGGCCCAGTCCGCGGCCGATCCCGAGACGGTCGAAAGCCCGAGTAGGCCGGCGAGGACCACCTGGCGGCGAAGGCCCGGGAAGGACCGTTGGGAAGAATGGGTGCTCATGGTTCGGATTGGATCGGATTGCCCTGTTCGTCGGTGACCCGCAGCTGGAACTGCCAGTCCACGGCCCAGTCCTCGGTCTGTTCGTTCTGGAGGCACTTCACGAGGATCACGTTCGTTCCCGGCTTCAGGTCGACCGAGAGGCGGTACTGGTCGATCTCCGCGCCGCGGTGGTACTCGTCACGGCCGAAAAGGTACTTCCCGTTCAGCCAGACCTTCCATCCGAGCTCCGAGCCCAGACGGATCTGCGCGCGACGCGCGGCGGGGACCTTGATCTCGGCCATCGCGTAACCGGCGGCCCCCTTCACGGTGCCCAGTGCGGCGTTGAGGTCGACCACCCCGTAGTCGCCGCGGGATTCGTAGTCCATCCACCGAACACGGCCCTTCTTGCCCTCAAGCTCGGAAGCGAGGTCCAGCTTCTCCTCCGGCGGCTCGATCTTGGTGAAGCCGGCGCCACCGGTGTTGTCGAACGGACCGATCACCTTCCATCGGGTAACCCAGCCGAAGACGCGCCTCAGGTCCGCCGGAGAACCGAGGTCCTTCAGCTGCTTGGCGATCGACTCGATCTGGTCGGCTTCACGGGCATGGCCGAGTGCCGCGTTCAGGGCCTGGACACCGGCGGCCTTGTCCTTGGTCAGGAGCGCTGTCGCCGCCTGGACGCGTGCATCCACGGCCTCACGTCGGAGATCCGGCGCGGGATCCCCGATGAAGCCGTCGAGCAGGCGCGCCGCCGATTCCGGGTCGGCCCGGCGCAGGAGCGTGAAGGCGAGATGCCGCGCCTTCGGATTGTTCCGGGTGTCGCGCAGGACCGAACCCAGCCGCTCCTTCGGCCATTCCGCGCCGGCGTCGCGGCCCTTCTGCACCGCCGCGTCGACCGCGAGCCGCAGCCAGTTCAGGGCGTAGTCGTTGGCGCCGGACATCGACTCCAGAAGGTCCGGCACCGCGGCCAGCCCTTGGGCCGTGGCCTCGCGCCAGGCGTCCCGGGCCGCGGCGTTGCCGAGCCCCTCCGCGCCGACCGACTTCAGCACCCGGATCGGTTCCTCGATTCCGGCGGCCACGACGACGCCAAGGCGGCCGAACCCGAGCAGACCGGCAGCGACCAACGCCGGAGGAATTCGAGAGGTCATCGGGGCCTGACGTTACGGTCTGCCGCGGCGGCCACAAGCTCCGGTGTTGAAGCGGTGTTCCGAACAGGTGTCGGGTTCCTCAATTGCCTCCGACGTCGGCCGAGCATATCGTTATCTTCATGTCCGAGATCGCCAGCTACGTCGCCCAAGGGGCCGCACAGGTCACTCCCGCAACCCTTGAGAAGGTCCTGCGCAACCTGCCGCTCTGGAAGGTCGAGTTCGCCCAGATCAACGCGCCCCACTTCCCCCATCTGGTCAACCAGCTGGAGTTCCTGGCCGACGCCGTGGAAGACGTCGCCGAAGGCGCCTACAAGGACCTGCCCTACAGCGCCCTCGCCTCCGCGATCTTCGCCATCACCTACGCGCACAAGAAGACCGACATCATCCCGGACCACATCGCCAGCATGGGCCATGCGGATGACTCCAGCGTCGCCCGAGCGGTGTTGATCCTCCATGAGAAGGCGTTCGCTCGCTATGCCGAGGCCATGGGCTTCGACTGGGACAACGTCACCTCGAAGCCGTAGGCCGAGGGCGAACCTGCCGGCGGCCGACCTGCTGCTCAATCCACCCGGCAACCCATTTTCAGCAAGACGTTCGCCCAAAGCGCTTGGTCCCCGGTCTGAACCGTGAGCACGTGGTCAGGCGATTCGACGTGCTTGTAGAAGTCCCACTTGAGCACCGGCTCAAGCTCGGCCTTGCAGCCGGAATCCTTCAGTACCTGGCGGAATTCGTTCCATGCCGGCGGCTCGCCCATCGCGGCATACGAGTCGTCCGCAGGGATGCCCATCACGTTGACGTGGTCGATCGGCACCGCCGACAGGATCGCCCTCAGCACATCGGAAACCCGGACCATCCCCGGCGACAGGTTCAGGCAGACCACCTCGGCGTTCGGTCCCTTCTTGGTCGAGGCCGGGTAGTTGCCGTCGGCGATCAGTATCGTGGAATGGTGGCCGGCGCGCCCGAGGATCTCGTTGATCTTCGGATGGATGAGTCGGTGCTTCAGCATGGGATTTCGGAAGAGTGTGTCCGGACTCCCCGGAAGAGGTAAGCCCAGAAGGCAATCGCCTCGCGACACAGCGAGGGAACCGGGAACAACCGGGCCGCGATCTCGGGCCGGGCCGGCACGGTGGTGACCTGCATTCCCGCCTGCTGGAATGCCAACCGGATGCGTGGGAGATGGTAGAACTCGCTCACCGCGACAATCCCTCCGGTCGCAGCAGAATGGCAGCGGACGAACTCGACCGTCTTCCGGGTGTTCCAACCGTGGGTGTCGACCTCGATGTCCGTCGCAGGAACCCCCAGGGACAGCGCCAACCGCCGCATCGCCTCAGTCTCGTGGACCGCACCGTCGCCAGGCCCACCGGAAAACAGGAGCTTTCTGACCCGGCCTTCCCGATGGAGCACGCAGCCGGCCCGGACTCGGGAAGCCAACGCCTCGCTCATCGTGCCGTCGGCATAGGTCCTGGCGCCGAACACGACGCCCACCTCCGCCGGTCTCCGGTAGTCGGACCAGCCCAGGGCGAAGCCCTGGACCAACGGAAACACCAACGCTGCACCGACCGCGACTGCGGTGATCCCAGCCCAATCCCAACGCCTTGAGACACCGTTGGCTCTGCGCCGATCCTCCGTCGTCGCAGCTGCGCTCCAGGCAAACTGGATGGCTACGAGGAGCGAAACCGGCGGGAAGTAGGAAAGGGAAACCTGGCTGCGCCCTGCGAGCATCACGGCGATCAGATTGCCGGTCGCGACCACGCTTCCCAGCAACAGCAACCCCAGCACTCCTCGACGCCCGGCTCCGGACAGGTCCGGCCACATCGCCGACGTCACGGCTCCGAGTCCGACCAACCCGGCCACGAAGGCTCCCAAGCCCGGGCCCAAAACCCGCAGATCCAACAACCAAAGAATCATCGGACGCGCCAGCAGGGCCGACAAAATGAGGAACAGTCCGGTGAACAGGAGCGATCCCCGTCTCAGGACGTCCCACCACCGGTTCGATCCTTGGTGTTCCAGTTTCATGGATTAAGTCATGGGAGACGTGGACCACGCGGCGCGGCTTCAACGGGGAAACCAACGACGGAAGGACTCGAGGGTCCGCGCCGAGGCGGTTGCAGCGTCGGGCAACGGCAACACCTCCGCCGAGACGTACCCCGAGTAGCCCATCTCTCTCAACGTCGCCGCGATCGGCGCCACATCGAGATGCCCGAGACCGACGGCCCGGCGGTTGGTGTCCGCGAAATGCACATGTCCAAGACGGTCGCCGGCCAAACGGAGCGCGGCCGGGATGTCCGCCTCCTCGATGTTCATGTGGAACAGGTCGCAGAGGAGCTTCACGTTGCGCGTCCGCAGGGTGTCGAGGAACACCAAGGCGTCAGCGACGGTGTTGAACAGGTTCGTCTCGTAGCGGTTGAGCGGCTCATACAGCAGCGGGACCCCGAGCGCGTGGGCCCTCGGACCCAACTGGTTCAAGGCCCAGGCCAACCACTCCAAGGCCTGCTCCCGGGAAACCTCGCCGCCATGCCGCCCCTGCATCGATCCCAGGATTGCCGGCGCCCCATGACCGCCCGCGAAGTCCACCACCGCGCCGATGAAGTCCTCGGCCCGCGCACGGATCCTCGCATCGGGATCCGTCAGCGTGAGCTTGTGACGGAGGAAGCCCGCGCCGGTTCCCATCGCGGCGAGCTTCAGGCCATGTTGCCGCAACCCCTCCCGCAACTCGAGTCCGTCGAGGTCGTCCGGATGGGTCGGGAAGATCTCCACCGCGTCGAACCCGTCGGCCGCCACAAGGGCCAGCCCCTGCTCCAACGGGACGTGATGCACGAACGGTCCGCTCCGGGCCTCGGTTACCAGACAGACGGTGATGGCGCTTCGAATCATCGCCCGGGGACTCTCCCGCCACGCGGATGGCCGGGCAAGTCCCGGCGGGAAGTCGTGGCCACCCTGCGACGCCAAAAGGCCCACCCGGCCAATCGCCGCTTGAACCCGTCGACGGATTGGCGCCACCTCAGACTTGCGATCCGGACGATGAAAACCCTCCTCCCCGCCCCGCCGACCTCGGCAACGTCCCGCACCCGTTTCGGGTCTCGTGCCTTCACGCTCATCGAGCTGCTCGTGGTGGTGGCCATCATCGCCATCCTCGCCGGGATGCTTCTGCCTGCGCTCACGAAGGCCAAAACCAAGGCCCATCAGGCGCGGTGCACCTCGAACCTGCGCCAGATTGGCTTCACTTACGCGCTTTACACCGCCGACAACGCCGACCAGTTCCCCTACTCCGGTCGCGACTGGCCGCAGATGGGATTCGTGGATGTGCTCCGGATGATGGACCGCTACATCAGCACCAATTCGCGGTCGTTCTACTTCTGTCCCGCCGAGAAGGGACGCGGCTTCAACCTGGAGTGGACCAGCGCCAACAACTACCCGATCCG
>CAMASJ010000220.1 GCA_945860685.1 Akkermansia muciniphila | reverse complement strand
AGGCGCTGGCCCGCATCTACCTGGACAACATCGTCAACATCCAGAGCTCCTGGGTGACCCAGGGACCCGAGGTCGGCCAGGTCGCGCTGCGCTACGGGGCGAACGACTTCGGATCGATCATGATCGAGGAGAACGTGGTGAGTTCCGCGGGGACGACCTTCCGCCTCGGAGTGGCCGACATGCGGCGCCTCATCGAGGAGCTCGGCCACGAGGCCGTGCAGCGCGACAACTGGTACCGGCCGGTCCGCCGCTGATCCCAAGGATCCAACAGGACGTCGGGTCTCGGCGAGTTTCGGTTTCGTCGATTCCCAGTCCGACCGATCTCAGCGGACGACGGCGGATTCCAGGAAGCCGAGCGAACCGCGGTCCGCGTCGAGCCGAGCCCGAAGCCCGATCGGGAGCGTGGCCTTGCGTGGGATGTGGCCGTAGGGGAAGCCGTTGATCCTCGGGATGCCGAGACCTGCCAAGGCCGATCCCAGCGTCTGGGCCAGCGTGTGGGAGGGTCTTGCCGGCACGGCGGCGGTCGCGCCGGTGAATTCGCCGAGCACGATTCCGTTGGCCTGCCGAAGCACTCCCGCCAACCGGAGTTGGACGAGCAGGCGGTCGATGCGGTGGATGTGCTCGTGGACGTCCTCGAGGAAGAGGATCGAGCCGGCGTACCGCGGAGAGAAGCGGGTGCCGAGCAGCGAGGCGACCAAGGAAAGGCAGCCTCCCAGCAACACGCCCTCGGCAACGCCGCCGCAGGCGGTGACCGGCGCCGTGCCGGCGGGCATTTCTAGGCGCCCTGGCACCTTCGACGAGGTCACCAGCCGCCAGAACTGCTCCTCCGTGTAGGGATCCGGTCCGGCGGCAAATTCCACGGCGGCGAGCGGACCCGAGAAGGTCACCAGGCCGGTCCGCCGCCACAGCCCGAGCTGGAGCGCGGTGATGTCGCTGTAGCCGACCACGATCTTCGGATCGCGGCGCACCGCGGCGTAGTCGATCCCTTCCAGCAGCCGTGCCGTGCCGTAGCCGCCGCGTGTCGCGAAGACCGCCCGGATCCGCGGGTCCCGGAACATGGCGTTGAGGTCGGCGAGACGGTCGGCGTCGGACGCGGCGAAGGCGCCGTCGTTGCCACGCGCATGGGCGCCCACCTCGACGCGGTAGCCGCGTCCCTCGAGGTAGCGCACGGCGTGGTCGATGCGGACGGATTCCCAGACCGCGCCGGCGGGGGAAACCAGCCCCACGACGTCGCCGCGGCGCAGCGCCTTGGGCTTCAGGACCGCGTTCATCGACGGGCGCGCACGAAGCGTTCGACGTACTTGCCGAGCATGTCGGCCTCGAGGTTCACGCGGTCCCCGACCTTCCGTTCGTTGAGGGCCGTGACCTCGTGGGTGTGGGGGATGATCCAGATCCGGAAGCCCCCGCGCGTGACCGCGGCCACGGTGAGGCTGATGCCGTCCACCGCGACCGAACCCTTGAAGACAACGTAACGGCGCACGTCGCGAGGTGCGGCGATCTCGAGCACGTGGTCGTTCCCGCGGCGTTCCCAGGCGGTGATCGTGCCGGTGCCGTCGATGTGTCCGGTCACGAAGTGCCCGCCGAGCCGCTGTCCCACCGCGAGCGAACGCTCGAGGTTCACCTTCGAACCGGCGGTGACAGACGACAGGTTCGTGCGTTCCCAAGTTTCCCGAAGGAGGTCGAACGCGAGCACCGCACCGCCGCGCACGGCCTTCCGTTCAACCACGGTGAGGCAGCAGCCGTTGACCGCGACGCTGTCGCCGAGCCGGACGTCTCCGGCGCAGACCTTTGCCTGCACCCGGAGGCGGATGGCTTCGTCGCCGGGTTCCACGGACCGGACGACGCCGGTCTCCTCGACCAATCCTGTGAACATGGGTGGTTTGTGTGCTTTTCGGAGACGGACGCCGTCTCCTCGGACAAGACTTCGCCCAGGAATCCCGTCGGCTCAACTGCCAACCGGTGGCGCGTCTCCCGTCGCCTGCGGACTCCGGACGCGCGCGGTGACGAACAGGTCGACACCGAAGCGGCGGGACCGGACCGACTCCAGCACCGGGGCCGTGGCGAGGGAACGGAAGCCTCCGCCGGCGACCGCCTTCCGGTCGTCCCGTCCGCCGAGGATCTTCGGTGCGTAGAAGAACGCGGTCCGATGCACGAGGCCGGCCTCGAAGAAGGCCCCGAGCACCTCACCGCCGCCCTCGACGAGCAGGTGCGTGATGCCGATGCGGCCGAGTTCCGGCATCAGCCACAGCAGGTCAGGACGTCCGTCGACCGTGGGTGCGACCAGCACGCTCACCCGTTCCCGCAAGGCGGCGACGCGCCGGGGTGCTGCGGCGTCGCCGACGACGATCAGCGTCCGGTCGCGGGCTTCGTCCTGGACCAGGTGCCCGGAGAGCGGAGAGCGGGCGCGGCTGTCGAGGACGATGCGGCGCTTCTCCGGAAACCAGCGCGGTGGACGGAAGCCGGGAACGGCGCGGACGGTCAACGACGGGTCGTCGGCGAGCACGGTCCCGATGCCGACGAGGGTGGCGTCGGCCAGCAGGCGCAGGCGCATCGCATGGGCCCGGGATGCGGGACCGGTGATCCACTTCGAGTCGCCCGAGGCCGTGGCGATCTTGCCGTCGAGGGTCATCGCCGCCTTGGCGGTGACGAACGGGGTGCGCTCGACGATCCAGTGGTTGAACGCCTCGTTCATCGCGGCGGATTCCGCGGCGAGACGCCCGTGCTCGACCTCGATCCCCGCCGCACGCAGCAGTTCGAACCCGCGTCCGGCGTGGCGTGGATTGGGGTCGGCCGCGGCGATCACCACGCGGCGGACGCCGCTGCGCAGGATGGCGTCGGTGCAGGGCGGGGTCCGGCCGTGCGTGCTGCAGGGTTCGAGGGTGACGTACAGCGTCGCCCCGCGCACGGGATTGCCCTGGGCCTCGGCGTCGCGGAACGCCTCGATCTCGGCGTGCGGAAGTCCGGCACGGTGATGCCAGCCGCGTCCGATCACGCGGGATCCGCGTGCGAGCACGGCCCCGACCATGGGGTTGGGAGACGTCTGACCTGCCGCGCGTCGGGCGAGCCGGATCGCCTCGCGGAGATGCATCGTGTCGATCTGCGACTGGGAGGGCACGGGTGTCGCGAGGCTAGGCTGGTTCTTGGAAAATGGAAGGAACGCCGGTCGCGGACGAAACCCGGCAGTTCACGTAAGTCCGGAGGTGGAGTCCGCAGTGTCCTCAGGGGCGTGAAAGAAGGTGTGGGTTGCTCAGGGCGGGATTGGCTTTGACCCTTCCGGCCGAGGTTGGTCTTCTCTCGCACTCATTTCATGAAACCGAATCGAATTTTGCCGGACCTCCAGTGCTCGCTCCTTTGCGAAGACGTGAAGCAGGAGGCCAATGGGAACTTCATCCTGATCGGCGTCATCGGTCTGGTGCGCGTCCCCCAGGTTCCGATCACCGCTTACAAGCTGTGCGTGTTCGACCGCTGGGTCGCCGGCATCGGGCAGTTCACCGAGGTGGTGCGCCTCATCGCCCCGGACGGAGCGACCGTGTTGCGCCAGAACACCGTCAAGTTCCAGCTGACCGATCCCGCGCAGGCCATGACCACGGTCAGCGTGATGGCGAACGTCGAGTTCAAGGATCCCGGCGTGTACACCATCGAGATCCTGGTCGACGACGTGATGAAGCTGCGCGTTCCGATCCCGGTGGTCGTGGTCACTCCTCCGGGCCAGGGCCAGGCGCCTGCTCCCGCGCAGGAGGGCTGATCCCGCCTCCTTTCCGGCCCTCGGGCCGGATGGGTTCAAACAGAAGGGCCGCTCCGGATTGCCGGGGCGGCCCTTTGTGTTCCGTACGTCCTGCGGTGGCTGCGGATCAGACGTCGCAGATGCCCACGGCCTGACGGAGCGAAGCGATCGCGTCGGCGCGCTTCGGGATGAATTCCTGGGCGACATGCCCCTGGTATCCGGTGGCCACGATGGCCTTCATGATCGCCGCGTAGTTGAGCTCCTGGGTCTCGTCGATCTCGTTGCGGCCCGGGACGCCGCCGGTGTGGTAGTGGGCGAAGTACTTGTTGTCCCGGCGGATGGTGGCGATGACGTCGCCCTCCATGATCTGCATGTGGTAGATGTCGTAGAGCAGCTTGAAGCGCTCCGAACCCACGGCCTTGCAGAGCGCCACACCCCAGGCGGACTTGTCACACATGTAGTCGCGGTGGTCGACGCGGGAGTTCAGCAACTCCATCACCAGGGTGATGCCCGACTTCTCGCACAGGGACATGAGGCGTTGCAGGCCCTTCGCGCAGTTCTTGATCCCGGTCTCGTCGTCGAGGCCGTCGCGGTTGCCGGAGAAGCAGATGACGTTCTTGAGTCCAGCCTTGGCGGCGAGGGGGATCCACTCCTCGTAGGCGGAGACGAGCGTGTCGTGGTGTTCGACGCGGTTGAACGCCTTGTTGATCCCGCCGAGGCCGTCCTTCACCGGGTTCGAGGTGATCGCGCAGGTCAGGCCATGCTTCTGCAGGACCGGCCACTCCTGCGGCCCGAGCAACTCGATCGACTGAAGGCCCATCGCCTTGCCCGCCACGCACAGGTCCTCGAGGGAGACCTTCGGGTAGCACCACTTGCAGACCGAATGGTGGATGTGGCCCTTCATGCCCGAGGCGGCGTCGGCGGCGTCGAGTCGGACCGAGAATGAGGTGGCAAGACCGGCGGCTGCGGTCAGTGCGGAACGGCGGGAAAGTTTCATGGATTGCGCAGACTGGATCCGGACACACCGGAGGGCGTCAAAGGAAATTGGGAATTCCCGAAACGGCGGTTCGATAGTTCATGACCGACAGGGGAAGGGATTCCGGAGTTCGAATACGGGGTTTGTGCGCGGCCGTTCCCGGCCAACTCCTGGGCATTGAATCCATTCCAGGAAGCGAACAGCCGGCTTCGGCTGACGGTGTTTTGCCGAGACAAATTCCGTGGTCTGGGGAAACCAGTGCACCCAGTGTGTCCCTGGTTTCGCGGAGACGGTTCCGCAGGCATGCCCCGTTCCGACTCATGGACAAGGGGGCGGAGATGGGTGCCTTCGGGACATCTTTCGATTCGTTGCGTTCGATCCGAGGAGTTGGAGCTGGTCGGAGTTTGTGTGGTGGAGCGAATCCAACCTAGGGGGCGCGGTTCAACCAGAACTACGGCAGCCGTTTCTGGAAGGTCGATCCCGGGAGCCTCTGATGTAAGCCAATCGAAGACAACGAGATGAACGGAGCTTGCGTGGCTTGATGGAACACTCGCCCCGTCCATGGTTGGGGTAGATCAAGCTTGCTGGCTCCGACTGATATGGGCCAGGGTCCGGTGGCTGCTATCCCGCCATTTTCGGGGTCTCTTCCATCACCGCGTCAGACAAAGAACCATGAAACGGATTCCAAATCTGTCGTGACTGTCGCCCTCGACGATGGGCACTGCCCGCTGGAGGCGGAGCGGGATCTGCCGCTGGTGGTGGACCTCGACGGCACCTTGATCCTGACCGACACCCTGTTGGAATCGGTGTTGCTGGCACTGGGGCGGCATCCTGTTCGTCTCGTCCGACTTCTGCCAGATGCCCTTTCCAAGCGAGCCAGGTTCAAGCGCCGGCTCGTGGCTCTGGCAATTCCTGACGTTGCGACCCTGCCCTATGACCACCGGCTTCTGCGACTTTTGCGTCAGGAGGCGTCGGTTGGCCGCAGGTTGGTGCTGGCCACCGGGGCAGATGAGGCGATCGGCGAGGCGGTGTCCCGCCATCTCGGGATCTTCTCCGCGACCTTCGGAAGCGATGGCGTCACCAACCTGACGGGAACGAGGAAGGCGGCGCGGCTCGATTTGGAGTTGGGTTCCGGGAAGTGGCTCTATGCTGGCAATTCACGGCAGGACCTTGGAGTTTGGCCCGCATCCGCGGGAGCCGTTGTGGTCAATGGATCACCGGGTGTGGCCAAGGCGGCGCGTGCGGTTTCGGCGAGGGTCCTCGCTCAGATTCCTCCTCCCTCGCCAGGAAGGCGGGCTTGGTTCCGTCTGCTGAGGCTGCACCAGTGGAGCAAGAATCTGCTGATTTTCGTCCCGATCATCCTGGCCCACCGGACCGGATCGCTGGATGCGTGGAGACTCAGCTTCCTCGGCTTCCTCGCATTCGGTCTGGCTGCATCGGCCAACTATGTGGTCAACGATCTCCTTGACCTCCAGGCTGATCGTCGACATCCGACCAAGCGGATACGGCCCTTGGCTTCAGGCCGAATCGGGATCATTGCTGGCATCGTGGCGATCTTGGTGTTGGCGATCTCGTCGGTCGCTCTGTTGCTCCCGTTGCCGTCGCTCGCCCGGTGGACTCTGCTCGCCTATGTCACGGTGACGACGGCCTATTCTCTCAAGCTCAAGACACTCCTGAGTCTCGACGTGGTGACCTTGGCGATGTGCTACGTGCTTCGGCTCCTTTTCGGGAGCGTTGTCACGGGGATTCCGCTGTCCGTCTGGACCTTGGCCTCGGCCGGATTCTTCTTCACCTCCTTGGCGTTCGCCAAGCGGCTCATCGAGCTCCGGCATTCCACCAACAACGCGTTGCCGGTGGCTCCAGGGAAGCGCCGGGCCTATTTTCCGGACGACCATTCCCAGGTTGGGGCCCAAGCCGCCGCCAGCGGCTTCCTTTCCATCCTTGTCGTGGCCCTCTACATCAACAGCTCCGAGGTGCGTGTCCTGTATTCGCGACCCGACATGCTCTGGCTTCTCTGCCCGGTTCTGATCTGGTGGCTCAGCCGCCTGCTCATTCTGGCCTCCAGGGCGACGATTCCCCACGATCCGGTCTCGTTCGCACTCCGGGACCGTGCCAGCTGGGTCACCCTCGGTCTCTTGTTCCTCGTGCTCTTGATCGCCAAATGACGGAGACGTTTGCAAAGGATTCCTCGACGCCGCCACTTCCGGGTCAAAGGACCCTTCTTCGGGAGTTCCTCCAGGTTGTGGCGGGCTTCATGGCGCTTTTTTTCTTCACCAGCGCAGGGTTCGACACCTCCGAAGGGACGTATCACTACCCCCTGGCGGTCCGCCTCGTCCGGGAGGGTTCCATCTCCCAGCCGGAAGAATGGGGGGAGCACTATCTCTTCAAAGCCGCCCCGGATGGGCGACGCTACTGCGTCCACGAGTTTGGCAACGTCCTCTTCGCCGTGCCCTTTGCGGCGGTTCAGGTCGGATTGGAGTCGCTGGCTGGATCCCGACTGACTCCCGATCGCGGTCAGCAGTTGCAGGGTTTCTTCATGTCCTTCCCGCCGATCGTCTATCAGGCGTTTTGTGCCGGCTTCTTCTTTTTGATCCTGCGGACGGCCTTCAACCAGACCACCCGACGGGCTTTCGCTGGGACCCTTCTGATGGCGTTGACCACCAGTTTCTGGACCTACTCACGGAACCTCTTCGACGGTGTCTTGGGAGGAATGCTGCTCACGGGTTCCCTGTGGCTCCTCTTTCTCCATGGGCGCACCCGACGGACGCAGTGGCTGGTCCTGAGTGCGGCTTTCCTGGGATTCGGCATCATTACCAGGACCACGATCGTCTTGGCGCTGGCCGCGGTGGCGGTCTATCTGTGGAAAATCAATCCGAAGGAACATCGGCGATTTCTTCGCCTCATGGTGTTGTTCGGGCTAACCTTGCTCCCGTTCTTGGCGTGGCAGCTCTTCTACAACCGCCTCAGGACGGGGAGTCCCTTTGCGCTTCCTGTCGCGGGCTATGAAAACAACTCCCTTGATGGCCCATTGCTTCAGGGTTTGGTCGGCCTGCTGTTCAGTCCCGGGAAAAGTCTCTTCCTGTTCGCCCCGGTCTTCCTGCTTTCGATTCTGGTCCTGCCCCGCATGTGGCGTCGGTATCCCGCCGAGATTGCTGCGCTGATGGTGCTGGTCCTTTTCTGGTTGGGTCTGCATTCCAAGCTGGGCTCATGGTATGGCGCCTGGGGATGGGGCCCCCGCCACTTCATCACAATGGTGCCGCTTCTT
>CAMASJ010000219.1 GCA_945860685.1 Akkermansia muciniphila | reverse complement strand
GGATCTCCACCGGGACGCCCGCCTTCTCCGCCACCGTGGCGGCGACCTCGGCACCGAAGCCGCAGGTGTGGTTGTCCTCGTGTACCACGACCAGCCGGCGGGACCGTCGCACCGCCTTCAGGACCGCGTCGGAATCCCACGGCGCCAGGGTGCGGAGGTCGAGGACCCCGGCGGCCACGCCCGCAGCGGACAGCCGTACCGCCGCCCGCCGGCACAGACCCACCGTCGCACCCCACGAAACCAGCGTGAGGTCGTCTCCCTCCAGCACCGTGCGCGCGGTTCCCGGCACGACGAAGGCCGTGGTCGGATCCAATGGCGACGCCGCCGTCGGATCGTTGAGCAGGACCTTCGGATAGAGGAACAGCGTGGGACGTCCCGAGGCGAAGGCGGCGTTGAGCAGGCCGGCTGCGTCCGCGGCGTTCGAGGGGAGGAACACGTCCAACCCGGGCACGTGGGCGTAGGTGCCCTCGGCGGAGCTGGCGTGGAACGGCCCCAGGCCCGGTCGGTATCCGCCGCAGGGGGAGAGCAGCACCAGCGGCGCCTGCCACTCCCCGCGGGTGCGCCAATGCAGGCTGCCCAGCTCGCTGGCGATCTGGTTGTAGGCCAGCGGAAGGAAGTCGGCGAACTGGATGAACCCCACCGGCCGTCCACCGGCCAGCGCACGGCCGATCCCCGTTCCCACGATGGTGCTCTCGCTCAGCGGGGCGTTCAGGACCCTTCCAGGGAACCGGGTGCTCAGGCCGCGGGTGAGCCCGAAGACGTCGCCCTTCGGATCCTCGATGTCCTGGCCCGAGAGGGTCGACCGCGGATCGCTCGCCAACCGGTGTTCCAACGCCTCCCGCAACGCCTCCAGCAGGGTCCGCGGACGTCCGTTTCCGTGTGTAGTGGTGTCGACCGCCGGGAATCCTTCCGGCAGCGGGGCTCGGGCGTCGAAGTCGGGAAGCGGATCGGTTCCGACCAGGGCCTCTTCCGCCTCCTCCCGCAGGCGACTGCGGATTCCCTCCGAGATTTGCCCCAGGTCCGTGGAGGGGATTCCCATGGACGTCAACTGCGTCTCGAGCCGCGCCAGTGGATCCGCCTCCAGCTTCACGGAATCGATTTCCGACGACGTCCGGTAGATCCGTTCGTCGTCGGCGTTGGTGTGGTGCGTCAGGCGCTCCACCCGGAGCAGGACGATCGCCGGGCCTCCGTCGCGCCTCATCGCGGAGACGATCCCCCCGAACCGGGTGTCGCAGGCGAGCACATCCCGTCCGTCCAGTCGGACCAGCGGCAGGCCGTAGAACTCCTCGGCCCTTCCGTCGGGAAGGTCGAAGAACGTGCGTCCGGCGGTGGCTGTGGAGATGGCGTAGCGGTTGTCCTCGATGAGGAAAAGCACCCGCAGCCGGTTCCGGACCGCCTCCGCGACGGCCTCCAGGAACTCGCCCTGCTGGGTCGTGCCGTCGCCGACCGAACAAACGGTCACCGTGTCCCGGTCGGGATGCCGACGTGCTTCCTCGAGGGCGACGCCCACGGCTTGGAGCGCTCCGTTGCCAACCGGGCCGGGAAGGCTGAGCAGGTGGAGCGGCGCCGAGGAGGGATGGGCGCACATCTGGCGGCCGCCGGAGGACGACTCCGCGTTGCAGACCAGGGCGTCGAAGAACGAGCGCGACGGAAGCCCGCGCGCGAGCATCAGGGCCTTGTCGCGGTAGTGGAGGTGCAGCCAGTCGTCGGGGCGGAGATGGGCCGCCAGCGCTGCGGAGGATTCGTGGCCGGCACCGCCGACGTGGAAGAACGCCTCTCCTCTGTGGATCAGCTCCAGTTCCAAGCGGTCCAGTTCCCGGGCGGTGCGCAGGATCCCATGGAGTTCAAGTGCGCGGTCCCGGGAGGGCTGATGGACGGAGAGTGCGGAAATCGGGGTCCGAGGTGGAGGGTTCAAGGCGGGCGGCAGGCACGGGGATTCCGCTTTCTGGGCCGACTGCATGGGGAAGGGGATACCAAGACCCCCCCGACACCGCCAGACTTTGGTGGTCGGCGCGCCGGGCGGTACGGCGCAAGAGCCCGCTTGCCCGGCGTGGTCCCGCCCGCCTTTCATTGGGCCGGATGAACCGCCGCCAGTTCCTGTCCTCCTTCGTCGTCGTCCCGGCCATCGCCACGGGCGTGCTCGGGTGCCGCCGCAAGCTCCGTCCCGAACTGCTCCGCATCGAGGACTACGAGGACCGCAAGGGTGGCTGGCGTCCGATCCGCGTCGCCTGCGTCGGCGACAGCATCACCTTCGGCGCCGGCGTGGAGGACCGGGAGAAGTTCTGCTACCCGGCCCAGCTCGCGGAACTGCTCGGCAACCGTTTCGAGGTGCGCAACTTCGGCCGCAGCGGCGCCACCATGTCGGCCACCGGCGACCTGCCGTACGTCTCGACGGACGAGTTCAAGAACGCCAACGCTTGGCAGCCCGACGTGATCCTGCTCATGCTCGGCACCAACGACACCAAGCCCCAGAACTGGAAGGGTCCGAAGGCGTTCGAGCAGTCCACCAAGGATCTCGTCGCTGCGTTCCGGGACCTGAAGTCCAAGCCCAAGATCTGGCTCTGCCTCCCGGTCCCGATCTACGGAGACCAATGGGGCATCAACGCCCAGGTGCTCGAGGATGGCATCATCCCGGTCCTCATGGAGGTGACCAACTCCAAGAAGATCCCGGTGATCGACCTCAACGACGCCCTCACCGGGCATCCGGAACTGTTCCCGGACAAGATCCATCCCGACGGAAACGGCGCCGCCCTGATGGCGCGGACCATCTTCCAGGCGTTCCGTCCGTGATCCCGGACCTGGATCTTGCGGCCGGAAACGGGTCCGCCGATGAGACCCGGACGCCGACCGCCCCGCCCCAGGCGGATCCGGCTCCGTGGTTCGAGATCTTACGCGGGAGCTTCGGCACCGAGCTGTTCGTCGCCGCGGTCGCCCACTTCGGTCTGTTCGACCGGCTCGCCGAAGGAGCCCTTTCCTTCGGCAAGCTGTCGGAGGAACTCGGCCTCGCGCCGCGGGCTCTCAACGTCCTTCTCACCGCCCTCCGCGCCATGGGCGCCGTGGCCCGCGACGCGGACGGGAGCTTCCGCCTCACGGACACCGCGCGGGAACATCTCGTCCGAAGCTCGCCCCATTTCATGGGCGACTACTGTGCGCTCGCCGCGGGATCCCCGGGCGTGGTGGAGATGGTGGAACGGTTGCGCACCAATCGTCCCAAAGGCTCCGACGAGGGCGGTTCCGGGGTGGGATTCATCTACCGGGACGGCCTGAAGTCGGCGATGGACAGCGAGGCCATGGCGCGCCATTTCACGCTGTCCTTGGCAGGCCGGGCCCGGAACGTGGCGCCGGCCTTGGCGGAACGCCTGCCGATGGCCGGAGCGCAGCGGTTGCTCGATGTCGGCGGCGGCACGGGCATCTATTCCGTCGCCTTGCTGCGCCGGAATCCCGGGCTGCGTGCCGTCGTGTTCGACCGCCCCGAGGTGCTGCGTGTGGCGGCCGAGTTCGCCGCCGGTTCCGGTGTCGCCGACCGGCTGGAACTCCAGTCCGGAGACTTCTTCACCGACCCGTTTCCCGTCGGGGCGGACGCCATGCTGCTGTCGAACATCCTCCACGATTGGGATGTGCCCGAATGCCGGGTCCTGTTGCGACGTTGCGCGGAAGCGCTGCCGTCGGGTGGGAGATTGATCCTGCAGGACGTCTTCCTCGACGACGACTTGGGCGGACCGCTGCCGATCGCGCTCTATTCCGCGGCGTTGTTCAGCGTGACCGAAGGGCGGGCCTATTCGGCGTCGGAGTATTCCGGGTGGCTTCGGGAAGTCGGACTGCATCCCATCGAGCGGATCCCGACCTTGGCCCATTGTGCCGCCCTCGTCGCGGTGAAGAGGTGAGCGAGGGACGGTTGAAGGGTTGAAGGGTTGAAGGGGGGGCAACGCTCGCTGAAACGGGCATGTGCGGATCCTTCCAATCGGGGATGGAACGGGTCAGGCTTGGTCAGCGGTTGAATCCCTCGACAGGCCTTCCTTTTGGAGGCCCATGGACCCAATGGAAACCGGCCCGCATCCTCCTGGAAATCCCCGGGAGTTCGTCACGACCCACTGGAGTGTCGTTGTCCATGCCGCGGATCCCGGCTCGCCCAGGTCGGCGGCCGCCCTGGAGCGCCTGTGCCAGGAGTACTGGTTTCCGTTGTATGCCTTCGTCCGGCGGACAGGACTGGGACCTGAGGACTCCGCGGACCTGACCCAGGAATTCTTCTCGAGACTCCTGTCCGGCGGCGGACTGGGGTCGGTTTCGCCAGAGAAGGGCCGGTTCCGGTCGTTCCTCATCGCGTCCATCAAGAACCTCCTCTCCAACGAACGCGAACGCGCCCGAAGCCTGAAGCGTGGAGGAGGTGCACGGGTATTCTCGATCGACGAGGCCGCCGCGGAGGGCCGCTACCTGGCGGAGGGGGTGGACGGCTGCAGTCCCGACCTGCTCTTCGATCGCCATTGGGCGGAATCGATCATCGCCCGGTGCCTTGCGCAGTTGAGGCGGGATTGCGACGGCGACGACGGTTTGCGGCGCTTCGACGAGGTGAGGACGTTTCTCCTCGGGGAGAGGACGGAGGACACCGTGGCGGCGGCCGCGGTCCGTCTCGGCATGAGCCTCCCCGCTACGAAAGGGCTGATCCATCGGCTTCGACGCCGGTTTGCGGAGTTGGTCCGTCACGAGGTTTCCCAGACCATGGACTCCCCGACGGCCAGCGGGATCGACCAGGAGGTCCGGGAGCTATTCTCGGCGTTCGAATGACGATTCCGAGGCGGAATCCAGAATCCTCACATCGAAACGGCGCCGATCCTGTAGGACCCGGACAAGGAACCCGTCCAATGCCCGAGAAGTCCATCACCTGTCCCAACTGCGGCAGGTCCCTGTCCGCATCGGTGTCGGAGGGGTTGTGCCCGAGATGCCTCTGGGGATCTCTCCTCGAGGACATCCCGCACGCCTCGGATCCGATCGATGTGACGTTGGAACCGGGATCGGGTCTCGCCGATTACGAGGTGCTGGAGGAGATCGCCCGCGGGGGAATGGGCGTCGTGTACCGAGCCCGCCAGCGGAGCCTGAACCGCATGGTGGCCCTCAAGATGGTCCTTCTCACCCGGCTTCCCGGCGAGTCTTCCATGCGGCGCTTCCGGGCCGAGGCCGAGTCTGTTGCCGGCCTGGAGCACCGGCATGTCGTCCCGATCTACGATGTCGGCGAGGACCAGGGTCGCCCTTTCTTCACCATGAAGCTGGTTGCCGGCGGCAGTCTTGCCGACCTGCTCGCGGACCGGCGCGCCGCCGGCAGGGGTTTCGAACTCGGCGAGGCTGCGGTCCTGATCTCCAAGGTGGCCCGGGCCGTCCACCACGCGCATCAGCGCGGGATCCTCCATCGGGACCTCAAGCCGGCCAACATCCTGATGGACGAGGCCGGAGAACCTCTGGTGTCCGACTTCGGCCTGGCGTTGCCTCTGGAGCCCGACCATCGCCTCACGCTCACCGGAGCCCTCGTCGGGACCCCGGCCTATCTCGCCCCGGAACAGGTGGAGCCGTCCGACCGCCTTTCCACGGCGGTGGACGTCTACAGCCTGGGCGCGATCCTCTTCGAACTGCTTTCCGGATCTCCACCCTTCTCGGGCCGCGGGCTCATGGAGGTCCTGAGGAAGGTGGCCCAGGAAGAACCCCGTCTCGACTGTGGCGACCGCGACCTCGAGACGGTCTGCCTCAAGTGCCTCAGCAAGGATCCGGGTGGCCGCTACGCGTCGGCGGAGGCCCTGGCCGACGACCTCGATCGATGGTTGCGCCACGAGCCCGTCCTCGCGCGCCCCAGCAGCGGGCCGGAGCGTTTTCGGAAGTGGGCGAGACGCAATCCGGCCGGCGCGTTGGGGCTTGGTCTGGGTGCACTGGCGGTGGCAACGATCCTGGCCGTGCTCGCCGTGGCCAACCGGGAGGTGGGCCGGCAACGGAACGCGGCCTTGGTGGAAGCCGGTAGGGCGCGCGCCGCCGCCGAACTCGCGGAAAGCCTTCGGACCGAGTCCCGACGTCAGCTGTACGCAGCGGACCTCCTCATCGCACAACGCGCGCTCGACGAGGGCAACCTCAAGCTCGCCCGACGTATCGTGGAGTCCTATCGGCCCGCCACCAACGGGCCGGCCGAAGGTCCGGTTGCGGAGGGGGAGGACCTTCGCGGCGTCGAATGGCGACTGCTCTGGAAACGTTGCCTCGGCGATTCCCATACGATCTTCCACCGCTTCCAGGATCCCGTCCAGTCGGTGACGGTCTCGGACGACGGCCTGAGGTTGGCGGTGGGTGAGGTCTCCGGACGGGTCTCGCTCTGGGACTTCCCGTCACGCACGCTCCTCTCCGGTTGGGTCGTCTCGCAGGTCGCCGTCGAGCGGGTCAGCCTCTCCCGTTCGGGCGAACTGCTCGCCACCGCGGACGCCGACGGTCATACCCGCATCTGGGACACCTCCTCCATGGCGGAGGTGTGGAGCCACTGGGGCCGCAATCCCAGGGGCGTCCAGATTTCGCCGGACGGACGGTCCATCGGTGTCACCGAGGCCACACAGACGGGGCCCGGTATCATCTCCACGGCTTGTGTGTTGGAGTGGCGGACCGGTCGCGAGCGGCTCCGGGTCGGCCCCATCGGCGAGTTCGAGGCCTTTTCCCCGGATGGAACCGGGGCCCTGGTGACCCGCCATCGCGACATCGGGACCGAGTTGTGGGAGCTCGACCGCGGGCGCCGTCTCCGCGTGGTCCCGGAGATGAACGGTTGCCTCGCCGTGTCCCAGGATGGACGACGTTTCGCTTCCTCGGGGGCGGAAAGCGGCGTTTTCCTGGGCTCGCTTTCCGACGACGTGCGGTCCGCGTGGCTGGCCATGAAGGGAGCCACCAGCGAGTCGCTGTCTTTCTCGCCGGAAGGAAACTGGCTCGCGAAAGCGGGCCAAGACCAGACCCTCCAGGTTTGGAACCTCCGGGAAGGCAGGATGGAACGGCGGCTGTTGGGGCACACCGACTCGGTGACTTCGGTTGCCTTCTCGCCGGACGGGCGTTGGCTGATCAGCGGCGGCAAGGATCGGGCCGTGCTGATCTGGCCGACCCCGTTCCGCCGGGAGGAGACGGTGATCACCAACATCTGGCCGCCCTACGCCATGAAGCCGGACGGCTCTTTGCTCGCCGCCCAAGAGGAACCTGTTCGTAGGATGGGCCGAAGGCCCCGCATCTGGGCTCTCAACCCGGCAACGGAGCCCATCACACTTCTCCCGCCCAAGGCCGTGGTTCCGATCGGATTCCGGGGAGGCGGATCGGAGCTGTTGTGCTTGGGACGTGATGAAGACGCCGGGAATCTCCGGCTTGCGAGCTGGGATTCCATGAGTCCGGATCCGAGTTCCCTCAGATTCCTGAAGCTGTTCGGACAAACGCAGGTCGCGAAATATTTCGCTTTGGATCCCTCAACGGCGAACCTCGCGATTTGGGACGGGTTGAGACCCGACATCGAGGTGCTTGATCTGTCCAGTGGGGCGAGGCTTGACGCCTTCCGGTCATCCGACGGATCCCTTCCTGGGGAACCCGTCGCCTTTGATCCAAGCGGTCGGAGGCTCCTGAGCATCGTCAGGCCGAACGGATTGCGACTTTGGGTGCGGGGAAAGACCGTAGGCAGCGTCAACACGAAGGTCGAGGCGTCCGCCATTGGAACACCCGTGTTCTCGCCGGGTGGCGACGTCGTCGTGGTTCCCTGTGCGGACCATTCCATCCGGCTCCTGGACGCCTCCACGTTGGTTGAGACCGGGGTCCTCGTCGGACACCAGCACTCGGCCGAATTTGTGGCGTTTTCGTCGGACGGGCGGACCCTGGCGACCTGCTCCAGCGGGGGCGAGGTGAAGCTCTGGAGTTGGGCCGCACGACGTGAGGCGGCGACGGTTGTCGGTGGCGGGAACTACTCCTTCGTCCGGTTCGCCCAAGGCGACAACACCTTGGTGGTCGGAGGGTGGGGAGAGACCGTGATGAT
>CAMASJ010000218.1 GCA_945860685.1 Akkermansia muciniphila | reverse complement strand
GGCAGGTGGAGGCCGGTCTTCCCCAACAGTCGCGTTTGCATGCCGAATCATGCGGAGGGGCCTCGCCGGGCGGCAAGGCCTCTCCGCCTGATGGTTTCGCTTGTAGGCGTTCTATTCGTAGATGTCCCCGGCCGGCCGAGCCATCCGTCCCCATTTCTCCCAACCGGAGATCGGATGCTCCTTCATGATCTCCTCCACCATGTAGAAGTCCGCACGGTCCTTGGTTGCTGCACGGACCCGGGCGACCGCGGACGGCGCCACCGGGGCGAAGTCGTTCCCGAAGGATTGACGCACATAGGTCAGAACCCCGGCGGCCTCCTCGTCGGTCAGCATGCCCGCGAATCCCAGCATCGGAGGCACTCCGTTGGTCGGACCGAACCGCTGCCCGCCGATCTCCAGCGGACCCCAGAGTCCCTTCAGGACCACCTTGACCAGGCGCTCCTCGTCCGCGAGCCACGGGTTCCCGGCCACGTTGAGCGGCGGATAGACACCCTGGACGCCGGTACCCGACGACTGGTGGCATGTCGCGCAATGCGCGTCGCGGTGGAAGACCTCCTTGCCGAGCAGATAGAGCTTCTGGTCGCCCTCGGAGAGCTTCCTCGTCGGACCGTACTCCTTCTTCTCGGCCGACACCGGCGATCCAAGCTTCATCCGGCCGGCGAGGTATTCCTGCGCATTCGGATTGTCCGCGACCACAGACGGCGACGCCTTCACCAAGGCCTCCACGTCGTCCTTGAGCGTCGTCTGGAGCATCTGCCGGGTGACCGGGATCATCCACTTGTCGAGGGGTTGACGCAGGCCATCCAAGATCAGGCGCGCACCGAGCTCGTTGTCCAGCCACGAGGCTGCGACCATGGCCTCAAGACGAACCCGCGGGTGCGGATCGTTGACCGCCTGCCGGTAAAACGAGGCGACTTCGGGCAACCGATAGCCCGCGTGCCGGAGCACCTGGACCGCCGCAGCGCGTGCCTGATGGGACTTCGCGTTGAGACAGGCCCGGAGGATGCCGGCGTCCGGCTGGTTCTGCGACCACGTCGCCCAGAGGGCCTCGCACAGGTGGTGTTCATGGCGCGCATCGGCGCGATCCAGCTTGGAGGCCCAATTCTTCACCGCCGGAAGCACCTCGGCCGCAGGCCGCCCACGCAGTTCGCGACGCGCACGGTAACGCGTCCGGTACTCCGGGGACTTCAGGGCCTCGAGCAGTTCCGGGATGGAGGCTCCGGCGGCGCGGGTGGGCTTGACCAGCGGCCGCGACGGATAGGTGACCCGATATACGCGCCCATGGTCGTGATCCCGGTTCGGATCGCGGGCGTTGTGCTGCATGTGACCGATCAGGGCGTTGTGCCAGTCGATGAAATAGAGCGAACCATCCGGGGCGAACTCGAGGTCCACCGGGCGGAAGTTCGGGTCGCTCGAACTGATCAGGTCTCCAGCCAAGGCGCCGGTGAAGCCCGATCCGTCCTCCCGCACCGAGCTGAAGTTGATGCCGAGGAACCCGATGCTGTTGCAGGTCATGAACTGACCCTGCCGGTCCTCCGGGAAATGGCGGGAAGACACGAACTCGGATCCCGAGGTCGGCCGCGACCGCTTCGGAACGTATTCGCCCGCGCGGTCGATCTCGATCCCGTACGGCATCTTCGCCGAGATCGGCAATGCCCAGTAGTTCTCACCGCTCGAGGCATCGGAGAGCACACATTGCTCCCAGTCGTCGAAGGCGATGCCCCAGGGGTTGTTGACGTCCGACTGGATGAACCGTTCGAGCCGGAAATTCTTGGGATCGAAGCGCCACGCTCCGCCGTCGTTCACCCGCCTCGGTCCATACGGGGTCTCGACCTGGCTGTGGAGGAAACGTCCCTCCAGCAGATAGAACGCGCCGGAGGCATCCGCGCTGTAGGCCGAGATGGCGTGGTGCGTGTCGTGGGTGTCGAACCCGTGCATCAGGATCTCCATCCGGTCGGCGACGTCGTCGTGGTTGTCGTCGACCAGCAGGCACAGGTTCGGCTCCTGCGAAAGATAGACGCCTTCCGGCGCCAACTCGAAACCGATCGGGAGATGGAGTCCGCGGGCGAAGATCTTCTGCGTGTCGGCCTTGCCGTCGTTGTCGGTGTCCTCGAGGATCAGAAGCTTGTCGTCCGGCCGCGGGTCACCCGGCTTGAAGTGCGGGTAGGACGGCATCACCGCCACCCAAAGCCGTCCCCGGTTGTCGAAGGACATCTGCACCGGGTTCTTCAGGTCTGGGAACTCCTTCTCGGAGGCGAACAGCTCGACCTTGTAGCCGGGCATCACCGTCATCTTCTCGATCGCCTTCGTGGCGTCGTGATACTCGATCGGCCGGCGGAAATTGGTGGGAACCGAAGGCAACTCGCCGGTTTCGGCGTCGTCCACCGCCAGGTCGGTCTTGCGACCGGCCGCGACCTCGTGGATCAGCGCATCCCGCCTGACGGTCATCGAGCGCGACTTGAGGATCTCGAACGGATAGTTCTGCGGACCGAACGGATCGTAGCGCTGGCCATGCGTATGGACGCCGTTCACCAGGTTGTAGTCGTTGTTCCAGAACCAGTCCTTCTCACGGACCGCGGCGAGAACCTTGTCCGCGTTTCCCTTGGCGCGACGCGGCGCCTTGCCGAAAGCCCCTTCCGAGAGGAGCCCGGCGATCTCGACATATCCGGCCTCGGTAGGCGCGAAACCGTTGATCGTCAGCGGCGCTTGGCCGGGTCGAGTACCGCGGAGACGCGTCGGCGTGAAGAGGTCGACGAATCCGATTCCCCGCTTCTTGGCCGCCGTGCGCATCGCCTCTGTGTAGAGGGCGAGGTTCGCGTTCTCCTTCTTTCCGTCGGGAAGGTCGCGGCCAACGGAGAGGTCCTCAAAGGCGATCGGCGAGACCAACACCAGACGGGGCGCCGCGACGCCGTTGTAGGCTTTGGTCAATGTGTGGGAAACCCAGGCGTCCAGCTCGGCTTCGAAGTTGGCCACACCGCCAGGACCGTCGAACGACTCGTTGTACCCAAAGAAGGCCAGGATGGTGTCCGCCTTCAGATGGGTCAGCCACTGGTCCGGCGTCGGAAAGAATCCCTTGCCGAAATGGGACTTCAGCTCGGGGTGGAAGCGTTCCGCACCGGGGAACGCCCATTGCGACACCCGCGCCGGGTGGGGCCGGAACCCCGGGGTGTCACCCGGCCGCCCGATGTTGCGCACCACGAGCTTGCTGTCGGGAAACCGCAGGTGGAGCTCGGCCTCAAGTCGCCCATAATAGACATCCCGTTCTGCCAGCCCATTCCCGAGGAGCACGATCCGTTCGCCGTCCGTCGGGGCGGAAACCCCTTGGGTTCGCACTGTGGTGGCAGTCGTCGGATCGACCAGAGGGGCATGGGCCCGCGGGGGCAGTTCGGCAGCCTGGGCCATCAGGGTGGCCAGCAGGATCGGCAGGAGTCGGATTCGATGGATCATGGGCTTCTTCGCGGAGGGAGGACTTCGGGAAAAGGGACGGGATTCAACCAACCAGCAAGGGCTTCAGATGACGTTCGAGAAGGTTTGCGGTCACGTTGCGGGAGACAACCTCACGGTGGCGCTCGAGACTGGAGAGATAACGAGGCCCCATCTTCGCAGCGACCTTGAAGCCCACGTGGATGAGCTGACGGAAACTGGGGTTGAATCCGGGATCCGAAGGCACATGCCGCAGGGCGGCGACGAACCTCGCCGAGGTCCAGCCGTCCACCTCCAGCGCGGCGGGAAGCCGGTTAGGATCGATGTCGATCACGGCGGCGTATGGGGCGCAAAGGGCTTCCCGTTGCGCCAGGGCGTCGCGGTAGATCTCCTTGGCCAACTCCAGGCCGTCGCCTCCGGCCTCCGCCAATCCGATCACCTCTTCCAGCCAGGTGGTCCCGGCGGTCTTCAGATGGACACCCGCACCGGTTCGTTGCAGGGCGAGGCGGATGGGGCCGTAGATCGAGAACTTGTCGCTGCCGGAATGGACGCTGAGCTTCAGGTCCGAGGGCAGGCCGTATCTCGCAATCGCATGGTCGATGACCGCGAGGTCGTCGTTGAACTCCCGCTCGAACTGGGCGATGTCGCCGACGTAGTCGACGCCCTTGTTGAATCGTCCCGTGAACTTCGGGGCGATGGTTTGAACCGGTACTCCTTCGTCCGCCAGGGCAACGAGGATCACCAGCAACTCCGGAGGCGTCTGCGGTAGATCGGTTTCGTCCATCGAGACTTCCGTGACGAACATTCCGGCCCCCTTGGAAGCGAGGATGTGGCGATAGATGCGCCCCGCCTCCGCCGTCGCCGCGAGGTACTTCGCCGACACCGCTTCGATTTGGGCCCGGCTGATCTGGAACGGCTCTGGGATGCCCGGGATTCGGACTTCACCCACCAACTCCGGGTACCGGGCGACAAAGGCTTCCACCGCCTCGGGAGCGCTTGCTTGGCCGATGCTGTCGGCGACGTCGATGGTGAAGAAATCGCAGGGTGTAAGGAATCGGCCGACCGTCTCGAGGCGGATGTGGTCGGCGTCCAAGAAGTAGCCGCCATTCCATCCCAACGCCGCGACCGCAGCGTCAGCGGCAGCACGGGTCGAAGCCGGTTCCGAACCGATGATGGTGTGTTCGCGGTTCGACTTGTTCCAAACCGGCGTCACCGCGAAGCCAAGCCGGCCGATCTCCACCAATGCCTGCAACTGAGCCTGCGCCTGATGCGCGAAACGGTCGCCGATGCCGATGGAGAAACGACCGAGACGAAGAGGGCTGCTCATGACTTCCAGATAGGATACCGCCGGAGGAAGGCGGGACTCCAGCCCAAGCCGCCGAGGATCCTGGGCTCCCATTCCCGACAACCCTTCCCTTCGGAATCGGTTTCGTGTGAGGTTCATGAATTCCATGAACGCGCAGGACTGGAAACTCATCGTATTGGCCCTGTTCGCCATCGGCACCCTCGTGCTGCTCATCACCCGGGCCAAGGTGAACGCATTCATCTCCCTGCTGCTGGCATCGTTGGTCGTCGGGATCGGAGCCGTGGTCCTGCTGGGTGTTCCCGCCCGGGACGCCACCGGCAAGGTCCTCGCTGAAGTCGCCGGTAAGACGCCCACCTACAGCATCCTGGCCGTGATCAAGTCGTTCGGTGACGGACTCGGGGCGACAATGGGAGGAACTGCAGCCGTGATCGCGCTGGGAACGATGCTGGGCAAGTTGCTCGCGGAATCCGGCGGCGCGGAGGTGCTGGCGAAGCGCTTTGCTTCGTTCTTCGGACCGAAACACATCCAATGGTGCATCATGGCCCTCGCCTTGGCGGTGGGACTCACGACCTGGTTTGCGGTGGGACTCGTCCTCCTTCTTCCGATCCTTCTCACCCTGACCCACGAGACCAAGCAACCCTTCCTGCGCCTCACTCTTCCCCTTCTCGCCTGTCTCTCGGTCATGCACGGAGTGATGCCCCCGCACCCAGGCCCGGTCGTCGCTGTCGAAGCGCTGAAGGCCAGCATGGGTTTGGTCCTATTCTGGGGATTTGTCATCGGAATCCCAACCGCCGCGGTGGCCGGGCCGATCTACGCCCGCTTCATCGAAAACCGCATCACTGCCAACCCACCTCCAATCCCACGGAAATCCGAGTCGAAGGAAGCAGGTTTTCGCCTTCCCGGATTCGGCCTGACCCTATTCAGCATCCTGTCCCCGGTGGTCCTGATGCTCTTCGCGACCGTCGCCGAGCTGACCCTGCCCAAAGGACATGAGCTCCGGGAATTGGCCCAGTTCATCGGTCACCCAACCATGGCGCTGCTGGTCGCCGTTCTTTTCGCGATGTGGTCGATTGGCACCCGCTGCGGATTTACACGCACCCAAGTGCTGAAGTTCACCGAGGTCTGCATTGGTACGGTGGGAATGACCATCTTGGTGATCGGAGCCGGCGGCGGATTTGCCCGGGTGCTCCGCGACTCCGGAGTCGCCGAAGCCATTGGAAAGTCCGGAACAGCAGTGAATTTGAGCCCGCTCATGTACGGCTGGCTCGTCTCAGCCTTCATCCGCGTGGCCACAGGATCTGCAACGGTCGCCATCACCACCGCATCAGGCCTCCTTGTTCCAGTCATGGCGGCCCACCCGGAACTCAATCCTCATCAGGTCGCACTGATCATCTGTGCCATTGGTTGCGGATCCCTGTTCCTCAGTCATCTGAATGACAGCGGGTTCTGGATGGTGAAGGACAGCCTGGGCCTCAGCGTAGGGCAGACGATGAAGACCTGGACGGTGTGCGAAACCATCGTCGGAATCGTGGGCATGGTCTTCTCGCTGATCGCGTTCCACCTCATGAAGTCCTGACCGCGATCCTGCTGGACAGCGCCGTTGCAGGAAGGAGCGTAGGGCCATGGATGCACACTTGGATCTGGTCGCGCTGGGAGAGTGCATGGTGCGTCTTTCCCCGCCCGGTGCCGGTCGCATCGAGTTTGCCCGAACCCTCGAAGTCGACGTAGGCGGCGGGGAATACAATGTGGCCTACGCCTTGGCCCGAATGGGAGCGAAGACCGGCTTCGTCAGCCGACTCCCAATGTCCCCGGTCGCTGATATCATCCTCAACCACGCCCGAGCCGTCGGCATGGACCTCAGCCGCGTCCAACGCGTGCCATATGACGGTGTCGGACGCGAGAATCGTGTCGGACTCTACTTCGCGGAGATCGGAACCGGCGTTCGGGGAGGCTTGGCCCTGTATGACCGGGGACACTCCTCGGCCTCCGCGATGGAACCAACCGATGTGGATTGGGCTCAGTTGTTTCAATCCACCGGAGCGAAGTGGCTCCACTCCGGCGGAATCTACGCCGTGCTGTCGGAGAATTCCCGTCGAACCCTCCAATTCGCCATCTCCAAGGCACGAGAACATGGAACTCGGATCAGCTACGACCTGAACTTCCGGGCAGCTCTCGCGTCACCAGCCGCCGCGGCGGCGATCAACAGGGAGTTTGTGGCCCAATCGGACCTTCTGATCGGCAGCGAGGCGGGTTTCCTGGCACTGCTGTATGAATCCTCCGCAAGAATCCAAGGCAGACAGCTTCTGGATGCCGTTTTCGAAAGATTCCCGAACCTACGCTGGATCGCTGGCACCGATCGGACCCTCCATCAAGCCAACCGGCAGGACTTCTATGGATTTGCGGCAGATCGGGTGAATCATGTGCAAAGCCGAATCTACTCACAAATGGAGGTAATCGACCGGGTTGGGACCGGGGATGCTTTCGGCGCTGGACTTCTCTGGGGATTGATACAAGGACGGTCACTCCAGGAATCGGTTGAAATTGGCACCGCCCATGGAGCGTTGGTCCATACCACGCGAGGCGATGTTTCTCAGTTCACGTTGGCTGAGATCGAAGACTTGGCCAATAGCCGCAAATCTCTGGCGATGGCCCGTTAGCACGAGTCCTTCGAAAGAGGAGACCAAGCAACACTTCTGAATTGGCTTTCCGCCGATCAACTCAGACTCACTCCACGACTCTCTCGCCGGCTCCACGCCCATCTGCGGTAGCTTTTCTGATGCAACTAGGCCGTCTGAGATGCGGTAACAGTCCACCTGCAAGAGTCGATCACCGAACTGTCGAAGGCGGTTGCCGCGTCGGACCGGACTGAACGTTTTCGTCAGCTACCCAAGCTTCCGGATCTGTGTCCGTCTGCAAGATCTGTGGATGAGCTTTCGAAATACCTAATCCAAAGGTACTTGTATCCACAACTTTCACGGATCGGCGCAGATGCAATCCATGGATTTGCGTTGGTGCATGCCCAAAGGCGACCACTTGGGTTCGTGAACATCAACCGAGCGAAGCCCCGGCTCGAGTTTTCTGGGAACGGCGTGGCTGAATTGAATTGATGGCCACCCCTTCGGGTTGCCCGACCTGGTGGAATCGTCAAGGAACCCTGAGGTTCAGGGATAGGCTGAGACTTGAGAGAGTGCGGGACTGGAGTTTGGGGTCTGAAAAGCAACAACCCGGGCACTCTTGGGTTTTTTTGGGACCTGGAGTGACCGGGTTGAAGAAGGAAAGGTTCGGCGGCAACCTACTCTCGCACAAGCTATACA
>CAMASJ010000217.1 GCA_945860685.1 Akkermansia muciniphila | reverse complement strand
GAAGTCGTTCGCCGCGCTCGACGACGTCCCGCTCCCACTCACGCCCTTCACCACCGTTCCCGCCTCGATGTTCAACACCGCATTGCTCATCACGTACGTGAACCCCTTCAGGATGTACGTGTTCGTCGCTACCCAGTTGTGCGTGCCGTACAGGTAGCCGCTGACCTCGTTGGTGGCTGCCCGAAGGGCTGGACCGGCGAACATCGCCAGTGCCGCCAGGATGGCCGAGAACGCTCGGCTCGAGTGGAGTTGTTTCATTTCCGTAATGTGTTTGGACCCGGAGGATTCAGAAACCGAGTCTCAAGAATTAAGGAGCCTTCAGGTGACGGCAATGTGTCAGTTGAATCGGGATTGCGTGACACTTCGACAACGCGGAGACCCACCTGACGCTTCGGGTGCGGTCAGGATCCGGATAGTTGAAAGCCGGCCGCGCCGAAAGGCGGGGCCGGCCGGGAATAAACCGAATCCGTTCAGAAGTCGGTCGCGATCGACAGCGTGTAGGTGATGCCGCGGCGGTAGCTGCGGAAGACGTAGGCGTCCCCGTACCGCTCCTGGGACGAACCCAGGTCGTTGACCAGGATCTGGCGGACATCCGGGTCGAGCAGGTTGCGCGCGGCAAAGCGGAGCTTCCAACGGCCGATCCGCTGGTTGATGAAGACGTCGAGGGTGTCGACGGTCTGCTCATAGATGTTCGGACCGCCTTGTCCGCCGTCGACTGCGAGGCGTTCGCCGCTCTTGGCGAAGTTCAGGGTCACCGAGCTGCCGAGCCGCGCGGACTCCCACGTGATGTCGGCGTTGAGAATGTATTCCGGCTGATCGAACAGCGGACGCTGGTAGAGCGCCACGCCGGCCCCGGACGGATAGTACACGTCCACCAGCGAATCGATGTAGGCGAAGTTGCCGCCGATGGTGAACGGCGCCAGAAGCGGGTCCACGGCCGCGAGGTTCTTCCGCGCCTCGAACTCGAGTCCGCGAACCACCGCGGTCGGGTTGTTGGTGAAGCTGACGATGCCGTTGGCGTTGTCCGCGATGAACGGCTCGATCGGGTCGGTGAGGTTCTTGTGGAAGTAGGCGAGCGAGAGCAGCTCTCCGGGACGCGGGAACCACTCGACACGCGCGTCGTAGTTCTCGATCTGGGTGCGACGTAGGGCCGCGTTGCCACGGTAGGCGAGGCCGTCGGCCGTGTCGTAGTACTCGAACGGCGCGAACTCGCGGTAGGTCGGCCGCGCCACGGTCTGCGACCAGCTGGCCCGGACGTTCAGGTTGGAGGTCACCGGGAAGACCGCGGACAACGATGGCAGCACATCCGTCGTCTCGATGCGGCCCGAGGTGACCGAGCCGATGATTCCGCTCCGTGGAAGCACCTCGGCATCGAGCTCGGTCTTCTCCACACGTGCGCCGCCGATCAGGCGGAGCCACGGCGCCACGAAGAGGTCCGTCATGCCGTAGACGGCCGGGATCTTCTGGGTGCCGTCGTAGCCGTAGCCGTCGAACGGAAGTCCGCCGCGAAGGAAGGACGGGAGGTCGCGGGGGAAGACGTAGGCGGCCCGGCGGTTGGCGCCGGTGCCGGAGAAGTTCGTCGTGAACTGGCTGCCCTGGAACCCGAGGATCGAGTTGGCGTAGTTCGAGATGTCGGTCTGGCCAGCCCCGGTGTTTTGCGGCACCGAGTACTCGAAGAGCGACTGGCGCAGGGTGCGCTCCGACTCGAGGGCGTTGACGCCGAACTTCAGCGAGCTTTCCAGACCGTTGCCCGGGGTGAAGGGCACGGTGAGGTCCGCGCGGAAGTTGCTGTTGCGATCCTGGGAGTTCCGGAAAAACCGCGCGGGCTGGTTGATGTTGGGCAACTCGGCGGACTGGGCGATGATGTTGAACTGTCCGGCGGCGTTGCGCTCGTAGATCAACGGGAAGATGCGCTCATCCGGCGAATCCTCGGCGGTGGAGGACATCGAGTAGCTCCAGTCGAGCTGGGAGCCGGCCAATTCGCGGAACTCATGGCGGCCCTTGAACTGGACGTTCCGCAGGAAGCGCTCGCGGTAGGAGATCTGGTAGATGCGGGACCGGGCGGAGCTGCCCGGGTCGAACTGGTCGATCGTCTGGCCGTTCTCCTCGATGTCGATCTGCTGAGCGCTCTGGTTGTGCAGGAAGCTGGCCGAGAACTCGTGTCCCGGAAGCAGCTCCATGGCACCGCTGGCCACCGCACCCCAGGAGACGTCCGCCGTCGACTGGTCACGGACGAACTCGGACGTCCGGGTGAGGGGCCCGCCGTCGTTGGGATCCACACCGTAGGCGTAGCGGCCGCGGAAGGCGTCGTCGTAGAACTGGAAACGGCGGTCGTGGGTCAACGTCCCGAACCAGCCGAACCGCCGCCCGAACAGCCAGGTGGTGTCGCCGCTGGAAAGGGTGAAGGTCGAGTTCGGTCCGGGTGCACCGGTCACCGGTGCGAAGTTCGAGTTGTTGAACGACTGCAGCGCCGTCTGGATTTGGTTGGCGAACCCGAGACGCTGGGCGCCCAGGGCCTGCTCGGTGTTCACTCGCCACGGCCGCTCCGCCTCGCGCGCCAGGGTGTTGAATTCGATCAACGCCTCCGGCGGCAACTCGCGTGTGCCGTCGTCCATCGCCAGCCAGTCCGTCGCCCCACCCGGCGAAGTCAGGAACCCGCCGTTGAAGGAGGCCTCGGAGTTGATGCCGGTCCCAAGGCTGACGGTCGTGAACCGCTTCGCCGGGAAGCTTTTGGTCACGATGTTCACCGCGCCGCCGGCGAAGCCACCCTGGAGGTCCGGGGTGAAGGTCTTGCTCACCACCACCCGGTCGATCATGGCCGACGGAATGAGGTCCAGCTGCGGAGCGCGACGACGCGGATCCGCGCTCGGCAACTCGGTGCCGTTGAGCGTCGCCAAGTTGTAGCGGTCGTTGAGGCCGCGGACGACGATCTGCTTGTTGTCCGTCGCCACCACGCCGGTGATGCGGGTGGTGATCTGCGAGGCGTCGCCACCACCGGTGCGGGCGATCTGCTCAGCGCTGACCGCCTCCTGGGCCGCAGCGGCGGACTTCCGGTCCTCGAGCACCGCCGCGATGGTGCTGGGCTTGGTCGAGGCGGCGTCGAAGGCCGACCGGCTCGCGGTCGCGGAGGCCGTGGACTTGGTCGCGTCGAGGTTGCCCGCACCGGTCCCGGGCTTGCCTTGGATGGGCCGCACCGGGGCGGCATCCGGCTTCCGGGCTTCCGCCTGGAAGAAGTTGCCAACCCCTCCGCCGGCGGCCGGCGGGGCGTCGGAGCGGGCGGCACTGGCCGTCGGAGGGGCGGCCGTCGGAGGCGCCGCGTTCGCGGGCGGCTGGGTGGTGGTCTCCTCGACGATGTCCGCCGCCTTGGGAGGCGGGATGTCCGCGGGCGGTTCCGGGGGCTTGGGCTTGGGCTTGGGCTTCTCCGGAGGCTTGATGCCCGTGATCTTGTACACCGCTGCCGGCACGAACCCGGCACGGTGGGCCAAGTAGGCCAACCCGCCGAGTGCGAGGACGTGGACGACGATGGAAATCGCCAGGCTCGTCTTGTCCGAGGCCTTCTTGGCTATGCGCGCCATCGGATTGCCTAGTTGCCGGAGGCGGCCGTGTCGGTCGCCAGGCCGATCTTCGTCACGTTGGCCTTGGTCAGGATGTCGAGCACCTGCACCACCTTCTGGTAGTTCACGTTCTCATCCCCACGGACCACGACGCTGAGGTCGGGATTGGTCTTCCGGTACGAGATGATGGTGTCCTCCAGCTTCTTCAGCGTGATCGGTTCGGCGTTGAAGAACACATTCCCCGCGGAATCCACCGTCACGTTGTTGATGTCCTGCTTGCTCTGGTTCTGCGGCGGCTGCTGGCCGGCCGACGGCAGGTTGATGTCGATGTCGTTGGTCGACGGGGCGGTGGTGATGATGAAGATCACCAAAAGCACGAAAGCAAGGTCGAGCAGGGGGGTGATGTTCAGCTCGCCCATCGCATGATGGTGCGACGCGGAGAATTTCTTCCGTCCGCGACGGCCTCGGGCGGCGGCGCTCATGCGACGGCCTTCTGGCGCTTCTCATTCTCCAGGTTGCGGAGCGCGTCGGCGATCTCGTCCGCCAACGCCCGGTTGTCCACGTACCGATGCTCGATGTCGGTCGTGACCTCGGAGTTGTAGCCGTCCAGTTCCTGGGTGATGCCACGGATCGCGGTGATCATCAGGTTGTAGGCGAACATGGCCGGGATGGCGACGAACAGGCCGACGACGGTGGCGATGAGCGCGCCGGCGACGCCGGGGGCCATCGCGGTGAGGCTGGCGCTGGCCGCCATGGCGATGCCGGAGAACGTCTCCATGACGCCCCAGACCGTTCCCAGCAGACCGATGAACGGGCCGCCGGAGACGGCGGTGGTCAGCACGATCATCCCTTTTTCCAGCGAGAGCGCCTCGGCGCCCACGGCACGTTCCAAGGAGCCCTGCACCGACTGGAAGGACTCGAGGCTGATGCGCTTCTGTCCCTTCACTTCAACCGGGTTGTTCGCGAGATGGTATTCCACCTCCTCGCATCCCGCCGCATAGACCTCATAGGCGGGTGACCCGACGAACGTCTGCTTGGCGCGGAAGAGGTGCAGGGGATCCTTCGACTCGCGGTAGGCGGCGAGGAACTTGCGGGTGGCGGACCGCGCCTTCAGGAGTTGACGGCCCTTGGTGATGATCACCGACCAGGAGACCATCGAAACGATCACCAAGGAGCTGATGGTGATCTTTCCCTCGATGGTCGCCTTCTCGAAGGCGAAGGTGAGGGCGTTGGCCAGAATGGGCTGGAAGTCCATGGAACGTGTGGCTTGTCGGAATCAGCGAGACGGCGCGTTGGTCAGCGTCAGGAGGCTCGAACCGAAGCTGGCCCGCTCGCCGAACGACTCGACCGAACCCTTGTTGATCCGGACGACGAACTCCTTCATGTCGCCGACGCCCTTGTTGAGCAGGTTGTAGCTGAGGTATTCGGCATCGCCCTGCGCGGTGACCGCGTGGGGGCGGCCAAGCGTCTTCACGACCTCATCACGGCTCATGCCGAGCGAGACCTTGTTGAGCTTCGCGGAAGAGGAGGCGCAGCCGGTGGCGAGCGCGGAGGCCAAAAGCAGGCCGGCGGCGGAAACGGAGAGCGTCTTCGACATCATGCCCTGCCAGACTTGGCAGGCGGGATTACGGCCTATTGTCGCGAGGGTGACGTTCGTGTGACGACGTCATTTCCAAATCGTCACCTGGAGTTGGCCCATCGGTAACGGGTTGCCGCTCCCGATCACGCACCCATTGGGCAGGAGCCTTGCCGAACTGCCTTCGGAACCAGGCCCGGAAAGCGTCGGAGTCCTCGTAGCCGCAGGCCTTTGCGACCGACGCGATCGACGCGCCCGGCTGTGAAAGCAGGCTGCAGGCCCGGATCCGCCGCCACGCCTCCCGCTGACCCGGAAGGCTCTCCCCGAACCGCTCCCGGAAGAGAAGGAGGATGCGCCTCTTCTCGCATCGGCAGATTTCCGCCAGTTGTTCCGCGGTCAGCGAGTGCAGTTCGCCGTCCGTCATCCGGTTCACGATCTCCTCGAGCCGATCACCGGCATCCTGCCTTCCGCGGGCTGCGTTTCCCAAGGCGTTTGGAAGCGGCAGGGAAGCCGCGGCGACGACACCGAGAAGGCGGCTCCGTTCCGACAGCGAATTCCGTCGCACAGTTCCCGCCGCGGCCTGGAGAAGCAGTGCGGCCTCGTGCTCCGGCGGCAAAACCCAAGGAAGGGGCGGCATCCCTGTCGCGGAGTTCTCGAGGCACCGACGCTCCGGCAGCGTCAGGATCCCGAACAGAGACGAGGGGAGGAACCGGAACCAAGCAAAGGAAGCCCCTCCGATCTGGCTCGCTCTCAGCCGCAACGCGCGGAACCCCGACGTGACCACGAGCGACCCCCGGTTGCAGGGCAGTGGATGGGTGGCACCCAGAAGATAACCTTCCCCGGTCTCGACCCAGACGAAGACCCATCCGTCCTCGGGGATGCCCCACTCCTCCCCGGGGAGGAGCTTGGAATGGTTCAGCAACAGCTGTGAGGCGGGACCCACGAATCATGAATGCATAGGATGCGTCACGGGAAGACGACATCCCGGCAACAGATCCGAAACGATCGGCACGGTCCCGCGGGACAAATCCCGGAGGAAGGTTTGGTTTCCCCCGGTCCCGGAACGGTTCTCAACGGGCCACGATCCGGATGAAGCGGGTCGGAGAGGCCTCCTGGGGAAGGTCGAAGACAACGGCGGAACCCGAGGCGAGCACGGGGCTTCCGACATCGAGCCAGGCCCCTTCGGTCAGTGACGTCCGCGCCTGGAGCTGGTAGCTGGAGCCGGACTGTCCCTCGAGGCGCACCTGGAAGCCGCCGGAGACCGTCGACAGGGCGATGGTCGGAGCGGGAGGAGGCACATACGCCCTGCGGACCTCGATTCCAACCTCGAGGGTCGCGGACTGCACCGGGACGCCGTTGTCGGTGGCCCGGAAGACAACGGTCCGGACTCCCAGATCGGAGGCGGAAGGTGTCCAGCGGAAGACGCCGGTGGCCGCATCCAAGGTGGCGCCCTGCGGTGCGCCGGCATCGAGGGAGTACGCGAGCGTCTGGCCGGCATCCGGATCCGAGGCCGATACCGTGAAGCTCAACTCCGTGCCGTTGGTGACGACCTGCTGGGAAACAGGAGTGAAGACGGGCGCTCGGTTCGCGACGGCGCCTCCCACCTGATACTGGGAGGCATTCACGTTGGCATCAACGAGCCACGGCGCGTTGCCGACATCCGGAGGCGGGACCACTCCGAAGCGGTGAAGGCCGAAACGGGATCCGTTCACAGGCAGGAAATCGATTCCGGAGCCGTTCCACAGGTACATATAGATGGCGGCTCCACGAAGGGAGTCCGACACCGCGATGTCCAGCCGGCGGTAGCGACCCGCAGTGCTGCCGGGCTGGTCGCCGTCGAGTACGTCCCGGAAGATCACTTCGTCATCCGCGCCCAGCACGGAGCCGGCGGACGGCGCTGTGGGAACACCGTCGCCATTCTTGTCCGCCACAAACCAGACAACCGTCCCCAAAGGCGCCGCGGTCACGCCGGAATCCAAAAAAAGGCGTGTCGCCAAGGGGGACGCGGCCGCGGTTCCGCCGTTGGCTGAGACGGTTTTGCATTCGGCGGTGTAGGCGTGGAGCACCGGAGCCGAACCCACGATGCCCACGAGGGCTGCGGCAAGGACAAACGAGCTGGTCATTCTTCGAAGTTCCCAGATTCCCATGACGAACAGGTGACGAGGAAATGAGAAGCGGGTGAGAACTCGGCGGGATGAAGGCACGAAAAAGGGCGGAGGAGCCGAAAAGCCCCCCCGCCCCGATGAGCGATCCGGGATCAGCGGGTGATCACGCGGAAGATCTTCTTGGAAGACACGGCCGAGTTCACGGTGGCTGTGGCACCGGTTCCGGCAGTCCACGACGTTTCGTCGGTCCAGACCGCGACGTCCGTGGTGGATTGGACCTTGTACTCGACGCCGGTGGTGGTCGGGTAGGAGACCGTGGCCATCGAGCCGTCGGCGTTGGAGGTGACGGTCACCGCGACGACTTTGACCGGGGTGGCGGCCGACTTGGCGGTCGCGGCGAGGAAGCCCTCGTGGTCGAGGCCGGACCAGTCCTGCGCCCAGTTCTCCTGGTCGAAGGCGCCGACGTAGGACACGGAGGTGTAGAACCCGTCGGCCGGGGTCGAGGTGAACCAGGAGTAGACCGGGCTCGTGGAAGCGACCGTCGGGTTCAGGTCGCCGTTGGCGGTACGGCTGATGCCGCGGAGCTGGGGATCGACGACCGGGTTCGAGGCGGCCGGGACGTAGGTCCCGCCGTGGTCGTCACCCGTGCCGCCGGCGAAGTCGAACCAGATGTTGTTCGCCACCGTCGGCGTCGAGACGCCGTCGTCGCTGATCAGCACGCGGATGCCACCGAACCCGGTGAACACCGAGTTGATCCAGCTCGACATGTTGCCACGGCGGAAACGCAGCGCGTTGTTGCCCGTCGTCGTCGAACCCGCGCCGATCAGCGTCGCGTTCCG
>CAMASJ010000216.1 GCA_945860685.1 Akkermansia muciniphila | reverse complement strand
CACCTCCCGGATCGGCTTCCCGCCGTCCGCTTCCCTCAATGCTCGGATCTTCTCCTCCGTCGTGTGTCGCTTTCCCTTCATCGTCTGCTCCCTTTCTTGGTTGCCCAGACTCTCAATTCCCTTGGCTCAGTTTGGCGAGGTCAGGTCAGGCGTTGGTTGGTCCCAGCTTTTTCCGCTCATTCCGGGCAACAGCGTCCGGCGTCAGCACGTGGCGAAGGGGCGCGGGATTGGACTGATCAGCCCCATCTACCGGGAGTGTCTGCGTTGGACGAACATTCACTTCGTTTGGAACACCAAGGTCACGTCGCTGCTGATCGAAAACGGCCAGATCCGGGGTGTGCGCGGCGTCGGCCTGCGCGACGGATCGACGAACGACTTCCGCGCCACGTCCATCGTCCTCGCCACCGGTGGATTCGAGAGCAAGCTCGAACTGGTGCGGCAGCACTGGCCGACGGTCCTGCCCGCTCTGGAGGACGGGGCGAAAGTGCTCCTTGGCTCCGGGATCAATTCGCTCGGCAGCGGTTTCGACGTCGCAACCACTGGCGGCGCGGCCCTGACCAACCTGGACCACCAGCTTTTTTATTCCACCGGCTTGGTGGACCCGCGTGATCCCTCCGGGCGACGCGGCCTGAACAGCTTCAATCCGAAGTCCATCTGGGTGAACGCGCAGGGCCGGCGCTTCATGCGGGAAATCGAAGGAGGCGTCCCGGATTTCGGCGGCTCGGTCTCGAATGTGTTGCGGCAGCCCCAGGCAATGTATTGGTCCATCTTCGATGCCCGGGGTCGCACCAACTTCTTTGTCTCCGGTTCCGGCTGGGACGACACCAACAACGTTGAGCGCGAGATCTTCGCCAACCCGAAGATGGCCAGATGGGTCAAGCAGACCAACAGCATCGCCGGTCTCGCCCGGGCCACGGGATTGCCGGCAGGCACGCTGGTGCAATCCGTCAAAAGTTGGAATGATATGGTCAAGGCGGGCAAGGACACCGAGTTCAAGCGTTTTGGATGGGGAGAAGCGAACCAACCGCAGCCGCAAGCCATCGACACCCCGCCGTTCTATGCCATCCAGTATTTTCCGCTCTCCCGCAAAAGCATGGGCGGCGTGGCGGTCGATCTCTCCTGCCGCGTTCTGGATCGTCGCGGTCAACCGATTCCCAACCTCTACGCCGTGGGTGAACTGGCTGGCGTCGGTGGCATCAACGGCCGCGCCGCGCTGGAAGGCACGATGCTCGGGCCAGGCCTGTTGATGGGCCGCATCGCCGCGCGCGAGATCGTCGCGCACCTGAAGACCGAGGGAAGATCACCAGCAGCAACCATCGCGGGCACAGCTCCCGAAAAATCTCCTGCCACCAAAGCCAGCGATCCCGAGTCGCTTCGCGCCTGGCGCGACGTGTTGCGGCAACTGGTGACGGAACCGCGTCCGGGCTATCTGCATTTCGAGAAAGCACATGCTGTCGTATTGGAACGAAACCTCGATTGCGCCCAGTGCCATCGCGAGCCATTGCCACTCGCGCTCACTGCGGACCGGTTGATTCGGCACGAGTTGATTCAGGCGTGCGTCGTGTGCCACGGATCGGTGAAGGAGTGAACGCAATCAGATGAAGGCAACTCACACCATCGCGGCCCATTTTATTATCCTTCCCGGCAGTGCCGTCCACATCGTATCGGCCGAAACCGCCGAGTGGAAAAAAGAAGCGGGCCGCGTTCCAGCAGGTCAACGAAGTGGCCGGGAAGAAACCGGAGTAGGCAAGGCCTCACACTCTCGTCATGAACCCATCCCGCGAAGAAGCCCTATTTGCCTTGGCGTTGGAAAAGCCGGCGGAGAAACGCGCCGCAGCAGTCAGGCCATTTTCAGCCCACCGTCTCCAGCGCTTTCCGTTCGGCCGACCTGGGTTCCGTGAGGGCGGCGATGCGTTGGTCCAGCGTGGCCAGCACGCCGCCCCGGCGGATCGCGAGGCCGAGCAGGTAGGCATCCGTCACCTGTTGATGTCCCATCAGCCGGATGCCGGTGAAGGCGACGGCTTCGGCAACCGGGATCTCATCCGGCCAGAAGGCGTGGTCCTGGGAGGCGGTGTTGGCGGAAAGGACATGAACGGCTTCGCGCGGTTGGACGGCGTCACGGGAGAACGCGGGGTTCGAGACGATGCGCACAAAGCCGGCCTGGGTGATGGGGCAGGTCGCCCAACCCTTGGCGCGATGGCGGACAAACCATTTCACCGCCAGGTCATGCCGCTCGTGGCTGGGCCAAAGCAGGGCGATGAGCAGATTGGTGTCGAGCAGGTATCCCTTCATACGCCCTCGGCTTCAATGCGGCGCACGTCGTCCGTGGTCACTTTCGGCGAGTCCGTCGGCAGGTGGAATACCACGAGGCCGTCCTTGTCCCGGGCTGGAGTGGGAGCGCTCAAACCCTTGCGCAAAAGGTCCGACACGGTCCGGCCCAGCGAGACGCCACGCAGCTTCGCCTGGCGGGCGGCCAGTTCGAGGACGTCATCGTCGAGCGTCAATGTTGTTCTCACTCGAAAAAGGTGCTGCATGGCCATTTTGATGTCAAACCACGGCGCGCGCATCACTCCGCCGGCATGAGCGATGTCACCCAGATCCTCGCCGCCGTCCGCGCGGGCGATGACGCAGCGGCCTAGCGCCTGTTCGAGCTGGTTTATGCCGAGCTGCGCCAGGTGGCGTCCCAGAAGATGGCCCGCGAACCCGTCGGCCACACGCTCCAGCCCACGGCGCTGGTGCACGAGGCTTGGCTGCGGCTCGGCGCGGATGCCCAGCCGCACTGGCAGAACCGCGCACACTTCTTCGCTGCCGCTGCGGAGGCGATGCGACGCATCCTCGTGGACCGCGCCCGACGCAAGCAGGCGCTACGGCGCGGCGAAGGCGCGGAGCATGTCGAACTGGACGGCCTCCAGCTCGCCGGCCCCGCGGATGATGAGCAGTTGCTGGCCTTGAACGACGCGCTGGAGCGGTTCGCGGCGTTGGACGCGCCCAAGGCGGAGCTGGTGAAGCTGCGTTACTTCGTCGGCCTGACCACCGAGCAGGCCGCGAAGGTGATGAACATCTCGGAACCGACGGCGAAGCGCTGGTGGGCCTACGCGAAGGCGTGGCTCTTCCGCGAATGCCAGGACGGCCCGAAATGACGCATGGCACCAGGATCCTCGCCTGACGGGTCCGCAGAGGTACACCGGCGCGGGAAGGATCTTGGACACGGATTTCACGGAGGAATCGGAGAGAGACCGCAAGGGCGGTTCCATACTCATCTGCGTCCCTCAGCGTCCTCTGCGGATGAACCTCGGGGCGGATTCATCCACAGATCCAACAGATCCACGCAGATGCCGAGAGCCGCTCAGATGTCGTTCGCGTGGGGGATTCCCAGGTCCTGATCCCAGAAACGCTCCGCTTTCATCTGCGTCCCTCCGCGACACGTGGATGAACATCCAACAGGACTCATCCGCAGATCACACCGATTTCCGCAGATGTCGGGAGTCCTCCAGGCAAGGTTCGCGTGAAGGATCCCACGGTCGGAATCAGGGCCCGTTCCGCCTTCATCTGCGTCCCTCTGCGTCCTCTGCGGATGAACCTCCCCGGCCTCCGGCATCCGCGGATCACACCGACTGGCCGGCCGCATGCCCGCTGGCCCAGGCCCACTGGAAGTTGTAGCCGCCCAGCCATCCGGTCACGTCCACGACCTCCCCGATGAAGTAGAGCCCCGGTACCTCGCGGCTTTCCATCGTCTTCGACGACAGCGCCGCGGTGTCCACGCCGCCGACCGTGACCTCCGCCTTCGGATAGCCCTCGTCGCCGTCCGGCGTCATCTCCCAGGCGTTCAGCCGCGTGGCCAGCGCCTCGAGCTCCTTCTGCGGCAGCTGCGCCAGCTGGCGCGGCCTCGCGTCCGGACCCAGCCAGGCCTGGACGAAACGCTCCGGCAGCATTCCCCGCAGCACCGACTTCACGTCCTTCCCGCCCGAGCGGTTCGAACGCAGCAGCTCCAGGGCATCCACGCCGGGAAGCAGGTTGATCCGGAACGGCTCCCGTGGCCTGAGATGACTGGAGATCTGGAGGATCGAGGGGCCGCTGAGTCCGCGGTGGGTGAAGAGCACGTTCTCCCGGAACCTCGGCCGGTCCCCGTCGGCGAAGGTCTCGCAATCGATGGAAAGCCCGCTGAGCGCAGTGAAGGCGCCGAAGCCGGATTGGGCGAAGGTCAGTGGAACCAGGCCGGGACGCGGCTCGACCAAGGGCACGCCGAACTGCTTCGCCACATGGTAGCCGAACGGTGTCGCACCCAGCTTGGGGAACGACAGGCCGCCGGTGGCGACCACCAGCGACTTCGCGGTCCGGGTTCCCTTCGAGGTCTCGACCACCCATCCGCCGTCGGCCACTCGCGACACGGAGGACACCTTGCAGTCCACGGTCACCGTGACCCCGGCGTCGGCGCACTCCTCCTCGAGCAGATGCAGGATCTGCTTGGAACTCTGGTCGCAGAAGAGCTGGCCGAGCTTCTTCTCATGCCAGGCGATGCCGTGCCGCTCGACCAGCGCGAGGAAGTCCGCGGGCGTGTACCGGGCCAGCGCCGACTTCATGAAGTGCGGGCTGCCGGAGGTGACGTAGTTGGCCCAGGTCGCGCCGGTGTTGGTGAAATTGCAGCGGCCGCCGCCGGAGATGAGGATCTTGTTTCCCGGTCGCGGATTGTGCTCGAGCAGCTCCACCCGGAGGCCCCGCTGGCCCGCGGTGCGCGCGCAGAAGAGGCCGGCCGCGCCGCCGCCGATGACGAGGACCTCGGGATCGCTCATGGGGCCGGAAGAAGGGCACGGATGGACGGCGTACGCATCGCCCGATTGAAGCCGGAGCCCGCCGCAGAAGGCCACGCGGAATCGTTCGAGGATCCGCCGATCCCATTCGGAGGTTCGACACGGATTGCACGGAGAGGAGCCGTCATCGGCTTTCCGCGGCGCCATCGTTGGATTCTCGGCCCCGCCAGCCTTTCCCCAACACCTGCGCGTCTCCCTTCCGTGAAATCCGTGTCCACGGCCTCCCCTCCGTGTCCTCGGCGCCTCAGTGGCCGTTGATCGGCGATTCCCCGGGGCCAGCAACACGAATTCTCTTGTTAAATCGGACGCCCGGGCATTGATGCGCGCTGTGCAAAACGGTCGGGTCCTCCGGTGGCGTCGCGCGGTTTCCGCGTGGCTCCTGCCGTTGCTCCTGCTCCTGTCCCGCCCCGTCCTCGGCGATACGTGGGACGACCTTCGGGTACGCGGCGTCCTGCGCTGGGCCAACGACGCGGAGGGCGGCGCCCCGTACATCTTCCATCCCGCGGACGACGCCTCGAAACTGGTGGGCTTCGAGGTCGAGTTCGCCGAGGCCCTGTGCTCCCGCCTCGGTCTCCGCTCCGAGTTCGTCCAATACAACTGGGCGAACCTCATCCCGGGACTTCGCCAAGGCGGGAACTTCGACATCATCATCGCCGCGCTCGAACGCACCCCGGAGAACCTCGGGCAGGTCGGCATGAGCCGTCCCTACTTCGTCTTCGGCCAGCAGCTCGTCTCACGCGCCGCCGACACCGGGATCACTTCGCTCGCCGGGATGCGCGGCCGGACCGTGGGGGTGCTCGGCGCGACCCTTTCGCAGCGTCTGGCGACCGAGGCCGGCGCGGAGGTGCGGGTCTACGACGAGAACGTGAACTACTTCCGCGACCTCGAGCTGGGTCGCATCGACGCCGTGCTCACCGACACGCCGATCGCCGAGGTGAACCTGAGGGACCGGCCCCTTCTCCGCCGCGCCGGTCCTCCCTTTTCACCGGGCTTCTACGCGGTCGCCACGCCAGCGGCCGATGCGAGGCTCCTCGAGCGGATAAACGGGGCGATCCTGGACCTCCACCACGACGGCACCCTCGAACGCGTCTACCGCAAGTACGGGTTGTGGTCCGCGGAACAGGCGGCGCTCGGCACCTGGACGGACACCGCGGACGCCGCCAGGCCCGCCACGCGTTCCGGCGGAGGAATCGCCCGATGGAACGTCTACCTTCCCATCCTGCTCCGGGCCGCGGTGACCACGCTCTGGGTCACCTGCGCGTCGATGGCGCTCGCCGTGGCCTGGGGACTGGTCCTCGCGGTGGGACGCGTCTACGGCCCGGCCCCGGCCCGATGGTTCTCGGTGGCGTACGTCGAGGTCTTCCGCGGGACGCCGCTGCTGTTGCAGCTCTACTTCATCTACTTCGGCCTGGCCCAGCAGCTGGGCTGGAAGCTTTCGGCCGGAGCGGCGGCCGTCCTCACCCTCGGCCTCAACTACGCCGCCAACGAGGCCGAGAACTACCGCGCCGGACTCCAGGCCGTGCCGCGCGGCCAGACCGAGGCGGCCCTCGCCCTCGGCATGACGCCTTGGCTCACCTTCCGTCGCATCCTCCTGCCACAGGCCCTGCGCATCAGCCTGCCGTCCGTCACCAACGACTTCATCGCCCTCTTCAAGGACTCCTCCATCGTCTCCGTCATCGGCCTGATCGAACTCACCAAGGAGTTCCTCATCCGTGCGCTCGACGCCGGGGACTACCTCGGGCTCGGCCTGATGACCGCCGCCATCTACTTCGTGATGGGCTGGGCCGCCTCGGCCGCCGCCCGGGCCGTCGAACGGAGGCTCCATCCATGATCCGCGTCCAGGGCCTCCACAAGCGGTTCGGCGGAACCCGCGTGCTCGAAGGCGTCGACCACGTCCAGAAGGCGGGCGAGGTGGTCGTCGTGATCGGTCCCAGCGGCTGCGGCAAGAGCACCTTCCTCCGCTGCCTCAACCAGCTCGAGCAGGCGGACGCCGGCACGGTCGAGATCGACGGCCTCGCCGTCGGTCCCGGCGCCGACCGGAAGGCGCGAACCGAGCTGCGTCGCCGCACCGGCATGGTGTTCCAACAGTTCCACCTGTTCCCCCACCGGACCGCCCTGGGCAACGTGATGGAGGCGCCGATCCACGTCTCCGGCCTGTCACGGGCCGAGGCGGAACAGTTGGGCCGGGAACTCCTCGCCAAGGTCGGACTTGCGGACCGGGCCGACTTCCACCCGTCCCAGCTTTCCGGCGGACAGCAGCAACGCGTCGCCATCGCCCGGGCCCTGGCCATGCGGCCGAAGGTGCTGCTCTTCGACGAACCGACCAGCGCCTTGGACCCGCAGCTCAAGGGCGAGGTCCTCTCCGTGATGCGCGACCTCGCCGGCGAAGGCCGCACCATGGTGGTGGTCACCCATGAGATGGGCTTCGCCCGGGACATCGCCGACGAGGTGCTGTTCTTCGACGGCGGCCGCATCGCCGAATCGGGCCCGCCCGAACGCCTTTTCGGGGACCCCACCGGCGAGCGGACCCGCGAATTCCTGCGCGGAAGCCGGTGAGGCCGGGACCGATTGGACCAGCTCCCAAGTGGAGCCGATTCATCCCGAAGACGGTGTCGTCGAGGGATCCGTGGCCCACGCCTTCTCCCGCCTCAACGAGGCGAGAGGCGACAGCCCAGGGCAACGCCCTGGGAAACCGTCCATCGCCGAAGTTCAAGAGCCCTGAAGGGGCGCCACAATAGGCCACCGTTCAACCGGCCCGCCCCGACGGGATTCACTGGCTGCCTGGGTTCCGCCCTTTCAGGGCTTGGAACTACGACGGACCACCAGTCCCAGGGCCTTGCCCTGGGCTTTCGCCTTTCGCCCTGTTGGGGCTTCAAAACCGATTCAGAATCGCCTCACGTCCACTTGGGGCCAGCTCCCAAGTGGAGCCGGTTCATCCCGAAGACGGCGTCGTCGAGGGATCCGTGGCCCACGCCTTCTCCCGCCTCAACGAGGCAGAAGGCGACAGCCCAGGGCAACGCCCTGGGAAACCGTCCATCGACGGATCTCAAAGCCCTGAAGGGGCGCCACAATAGGCCGCCGTTCAACCGGCCCGCCCCGACGGGATTCACCGGCCGCCTGGGTTCCGCCCTTTCAGGGCTTGGAACCCGGACGGACCACAAGTCCCAGGGCGTTGCCCTGGGCTATCGACTCTCGCCCCGTTGGGGCTTCAAAACCGATTCAGAATCGCCTCACGTCCACTTGGGGCCAGCTCCCAAGTGGAGCCG
>CAMASJ010000215.1 GCA_945860685.1 Akkermansia muciniphila | reverse complement strand
GCATCCAGCGCTCGCTGTTTCCGTTGTTGCCGGACGCGAAGGACCATCCGGTGATCGACCAACCCGTCGTCGTGGCTCCGCTACCGGTATTGGCCAAGCTGTGGGCCTGTTGACCTGCGAAGTTGATCGGCGTCGTACCGGATCCCGAGGTGGGATAGGTACCAGACTCGAAGCTGGTATTGGTGAACAGCTGAGCGACCGCGCTCGTGGACAAAGCCATCGCGATGGCTCCGAAGTACAACACTCCTTTGTTGAACGAATTCATTTTCTTTAGATCTACATCGGGCCGCTCCCCAGCACAGCCAAGTAGGGTTATGAATACCAGAAGATGTGACAGCATCAAGCAGGAAATAAAGGAAATCAGGTGAAGACCCTAGGGGCTGCTTTTTCCGGATGGCGGGTTGGCCTGTTCGAGCACCTTCAGGAGTGTTCTGGATTCGGTGTCGTCCGGTGCCAATTCCACAGCCTTCCTCAAGTGGGGCATCGCTTCCGTAGCCCGACCCGATTGGTGAAACGCCGATCCCAAGGCCGCATGGGCCAACGCATCGTAGGGATCCATTTCCAGGGCCTTCCGCAGTGAATCGGTCGCCGAGGCCGGGTCTCCGGACTCCAGTTCCACCAGTCCCAAATTGCCCCAGGCACGGGAGTTTCCGGGATGAAGGCGGACGGCGTCCTGGAATTCACGTTTGGCGGGTTCGAGCGCGTTGAGGATGCGGTAGGCGAGGCCCAGTTGGTAGTGGGCTTCGTCGGAATCCGGAGCCAGTTCGACCGCACGGACCAGCAGGCGTGCGGCGTTGGTGGCCTGCTGACGCGAAAGGAACGCCTTGCCGAGGTTGAGGTAGGCCACCGGGTCCTTCGGGTCCATGCGGAGCCGTTCCCGGTTGTAGGCGACCACGTCCCGGGCCGTTTGACGCAAGATGGCCTCACCGAGAAGGCGCGCGGAGTCGTCGGTTCGGGGCAGGACCTGAAGCCACAGTTCCGCCATCTCATCCGTGGTGTTGGGACCGAACCGGGTTTCCCTGGGCGGATCGAAGGGGTTTCTCGGGTTGGAGGCGCTGTTGTCGAAGTGGACCCGCATCTCGACGCGGGTTCCCTTGGGCAGGAACACCGGCTTCTCGTAGTGATAGGCACCCTGCCAGTTGAAGTCCCAGTCCGGGATCCGAACCAGTTGCCGGCGGCTCCCGTCCGGCAGCTCCGCGGTGGCCTCGATGCGCCGGGCGAGGTAGTGCGCATGCGGCAGCAGACCGAGGAGATCGCAGTCGCCGGCGACCACGAAGCGGTCGGTGGCCACGACATCGGTCGAGCCCCGGGGCGTGACGAAGCCGTAGTTGACCAGGCCCAGCTTGAGCGGAGCCCGGGATTGGGGTTCCTCGGTGAACCAAAGCGCCACCTCGGCCTGCAGTGGCTCGGGCTTTCCGGAGGGTTGAAGATGCGCCTGCAAGACCAGATCGGCTCCGGCGGGCAGCAACCACGCCATGCCGTTCGGGTTCCGGGTCGGAGGGGCTCCCGGCTGCCAGCTGGCGAAATGGCCGTTGGGCGGCTGGATTCCGGACGGGGAGTCCATGCCCGGGAAGCCCACTTCGGAGTCCGTCGCGTCGTGTCGCCGCGCCTCACCCTTCCGGTCGAACTTCAGGAACGCATGGTGCACGGTCCTGGAACCCGCCCGGAATTCCCACGCGGCGATCCGGACTTCCCGGGTCAGTCCGGTTGGCAGCACGAAGTGTCGATAGACGTCGCGTCCAGTGGCCGGAACCGTGTAGGGCAGTGGCATCTTCACCACGAGATCCGGCGTGCCCCAGGTCCATCCGCCCGGAACCACCGGTGGAAGTGGAACCGCTCCGGTTTTCCCCTGCTGCCAGCCGTCCTCACGCCACTTCATGAGCGTCTGGACTTCCTCGGCTGAGAGACGGCGTTCGCCTTGGAAGCGGTCTTCCTGCGCGGCCGGCAGCCACGGCGGCATCCTTCCCGCCCGGACCACCTCCTCGATCTCCCCGAACCGCTTGCGGACATCCTCCGCCGACACCAACGGGAACGGCGCCGCGCCGCCGGGCCGATGACAGGAGACGCAATGCCGGGCGATCAGCGGGGCGACCTGGTCGTGGAACGTGACCGGGTCGGCGACGGATCGGAGGACGGTTGTCGCCGCGATGCGCCAAGTCAGGAGCAGGGCCAGGAGTTGAAGAAGACGACGGGGCAACGCCGCAAAACTAGCGGGCCGCTGGACGTGGGGAAGTCCGGATGCGACATCCGATCGCCTTGGTTTCGACGGCGCGCGGATGGCCTTCGGAGAGGAACCGGGACAAGACCTCGGCGAACTCCATCCGACGCGGGGCGGGACGTCGGACACCCAGGCCCTCGAACCGGTCGTGGAGACGTCCGCGGTAGATCAGGCGCCCGTCCGGCGTCACGGCGAGCACCTGGGGTGTGACGGTCATGCCGAACCGACGCGTCCACTCGCCTTCGGGATCACGCCAAACGGCGGACCCGGTTCCGTACGCGTTCCGATGATCCGCGACGGCCGCGTCGGTCTCATCCACGTTCGGGTAGAGTTCGTGGAACGAAACGCCCTCGGCGGCGTGACGGCGGGCCAGTTCCCGGTAGTCCGGCAGCAACTGGTTGGAGATCGGGCAGTCGACCGAAAGGGTCATCAGCACGACCGCCCGCGTTCCTGGCTTCAGCGGCAGCGGACGGCGAACGCCGTCAAGACCGGACAACGGTGGCAGCGTGCTCACCGTGTCGCCCGTCGGTGACGCCAGCGGCCTGCATGCGGTCAGTGCCAAGGCCGGGGTGGCGGCCAGGAAATCCCTTCGCGTGAGGCCCCCGGGAAGTCCCCTCATGTGAGTCGACCGGCTAGGCCGGAAGGAAGAGGGTGAAGGCCGTGCCGCGTCCGGGTTGGGTGCGCAGGTGGGCTGCGCCGCCCGACTCGATGATTGCCTGGCGGACAACGGTGAGGCCGAGGCCCGTCCCATGTTGCTCGTCCTTGGTGGTGACGATCCCGTGGAAGAGCTTCGGAAGGACGTCGGGTGAAATGCCGGGCCCGTTGTCCCGGACGGCCACGGCGACCAGCGGGGCCCGGTTCAGGAAGGTTTCGCGTCCGAGGAACATCCCCGGGGAACGCAGGTTGAGGCTGTCGAGGTCCACCGGCTCCAACAGCGCCCAGGCGTCGACCTCCACGCGGTGCGGTTCCTCGGTCGACTGCAGCGCGTTGACGCCGAGGTTGACCAGGATCCGGAGCAGTTCCGGGGGGCCGATCCGGACCTTCAGTCCCTCGGCGACCGGACGGACGATGAGGTGGTTGCCGCGGTGGGACGGGTGTGCGCGGAGGATCTGGGTCAGGTCGTCGAACACCTTGCCGAGGTCGGCGCCCTGGTTTCGGTTGCCCCGCAGGTAGCGCACCGAGCGATGGGAGAGCTCGCCGCAGTAGGTGGCCTGCCTCCAGAGCTGTTCGGTCCGCTCTCGCCAGTTGTTGAGGTGTTCCGGGGAGACGTGGATCGAGATCGCGATCTCGTCCCGGAGCAGTTCGCTCATTCCGGCGAGGTAGGTCAGCGGGCCGTTGAGATCGTGGAGGATGCCCGCGTACATGTTGCGCTCCAGCGTCGCGGACTCTGCGGCGGCCTGCGAGCGACGGCTCTGTTCGGCCAACTGCTGGTCCTGGCGACGACGCTCCTCCCTCCGGCAGGTCTCGGCGACGGTCGCCCTCAGTTCGGCCACCTTGAACGGCTTGGTGACCAGCGCCGTGATGCCGAGTCGGATCGCCTGGGTGGCGATGTCCAGGTTGCCGTAGCCGGTCAACAGGATCGCCGGGACGTTGGAATCCAGCGCCCTCAACTGAGTCAGGAACTCGATGCCGTCCATGCCCGGCATCCGGTAGTCGGTGAGCACGGCGGAGAACAGGTCCCGTCGGAACGAGGAAAGCGCCTCGGGGGCGGATGCCGCTTCCGACACGTCGAACTCCCCCTCGAGGATCATGCGGATGGAATCCCTGACCGCCGAGTCGTCGTCGACGACCAGGACACGGTGCCTCAGGGGCTGTGGCTTCGGTTCGCGTCCAGTGTTCATTCTAGTTGCTGGTACGTGATGCGGAGCCGCGAGCGTGGCGGTTGGGTTCATGGTTGCGACAGGAGCCGTTCCCAGAGCCGCTCGTTGGTCATTACCCGGGCGAGGAAGTCGTTGCCCTTTTCCGGGTCCTCCACGACGGGCGGTTCCACGGGGATGTTGATCTGGAAGGAAAGCCCACCGCCGGGGGCGGACTCGACCTGGATGCGGCCACCGTGGTGGTAGACGAGGAAGTACACCGCCATCAGGCAGACGCCGAAGGTCTGGGGATCGCCGCTGCGCACGAAGAACGGGTCGAAGACGGAGCGGATCGCGTCGCTGGGCAGGCCTGGGCCGTTGTCCGAAACCCGGATCTCGACCTCGGCCGAACGGCCCGGTTCCTGGGGCAGGTGGCGGGCGTTGCAGATGATGCGGCCTCCCTTCTGGAGGTTCGTGTACTGGTCTTTGAAGAGCAGCTCGAAAAGGCGTTGGAAACGGCCGCCGTCGACCTTCAAGGAAGGCAGGTCTGCGGGGACGTTGTTCTGGATCTCGACCCCGAGGGACTCCAGCTCGGGCTTCTGGAGGGTGACAACCTGGTCGATCACCTCGTGCAGTCGGACGACGGAATCGAACTGGAAACCGCCGGGGCCGGCGTGCTTGGAGAGGTCGTCGAGCAGGTCAACGACCATGCTGACCCGCTGCTGCACCTTGCCGTGGAAGTCATGCCAGAACGCCGGATGCTGGAGCTGGCCCAGGTCGAGACTCTCGCGTCCCAGCATCTCCGGGGCGAGGTCGAGGAAGGTGCGCACCGCGGACATCGCGTTGCGGACATGATGCCCGAGTCCGGCGGCGAGGACACCGAGGGAAAGCACCCGGTCCGTGATCACCATGCGGTGCAGCGCGGAGAGCTTCTCCCGCAGCAGGGCGTCCCGCTCGCGCTGGACCATGAAGTATTCGAGGCCGCGTCGCAGCTCGCGCGACAAGGGCTCCATCTCCCACGGCTTGTCCAGGTAGCGGTAGATCGCACCGCGGTTCACCGAGTCGATCGCCGCCTGCAGGTCGCTGTGCGCGGTGACCAGCATCCGGGTGATCCGCGGACGCAGCTGCCGGACGCGTTCGAGGAACTGGGCGCCCTTCATGCCCGGCATCTGCTGGTCCGAGAGCACGAGGCCGATGTCGTCCAGGTGTTCGTGGAGGATCTTCAGTCCCTCCTCGGCGTTCTCCGCGGTGTAGAAGCGGAATTCGTCCTCCAGCGCCTGCGGCAGCTGTCGCAGCGCGGCCACCTCGTCGTCGACGTAAAGGATGGCGAACCGGCGGTAGTCGTGGTTCGGCTCAGTTGCGGACATAGGATTTTTCGGATGTGTTATCGGCGAAGACAGGGGGGAACTCCAATGCAAACTCGGTGTACAGACCGGGTTCCGTCGCGACACGGATGGCGCCGCCAAACTCGTTCATGATGCGGAAGCAGATGCTCAGGCCGAGTCCGGTGCCCTTGCCGACCTCCTTGGTCGTGAAGAAGGGGTCGAAGATCTTGCCTAGGACATCCGCGGGGATGCCGGTGCCGTTGTCGTGGATCCGCACGAGGGTCATGCCGTCGTGGACCCCGGCCCGGATCCGGATCGTGGGCGGCTCGGAGGTGCCGCCGGGCCTCGAGGTCAGCGCATCCAGGGCGTTCTGCAGGAGGTTGGTGAAGACCTGCAGCAGCTTCCCGGGATGCGCCTCCACCGTCAGCGAGTCCGGCACCTCGACGACGACCTCGACCCGGTCCCGCAGTTCCGCCGAGAGGAAGCGGAGCGCGCTGTCGAGCACCGGTCGGACCTCGGTGCGCACCAGTCCGCCGGCGGCCCCGCCCTGGTGGCTGAACCTCCGCATGTCGGTGACGATCTTCACCACGCGGTCGATGCCGTCGGAGAGGTCCTTTAGGTTGATTTCGATCGGTCCGCGGCTTTCCGGAGGCAGCTTCGCGGCCTGCTTCTTCAGGGTGTAGACGGCGGTCTTGGCGAAGTTGAGCGGGTTGTTGATCTCGTGGAGGATGCCCGCGCTGAGACGTCCCAGAGATGCGAGCTTCTCGCTCTGGACGAGGTTCATCTCGGTCTCCTTGAGCTGCTCGATGGTGGATTCGAGCTTCCGGTTCTGCCAACCCAGCTCGCGTTGGAGGCGATGGTTCTGGGCGAGGTTCCGCACCCGCGCCGCGAGTTCCGCGGAGGAATACGGCTTGCACAGGAAGTCGTGTGCCCCCGCCGAGAGCGCGGCCAGCTTGGTCTCGTCGTCGGCCCGGGCCGTGAGCATGAGGAACGGGATGCTGCGCGTCTCCGGCCTCGCCTGGAGCTCGCGGCACACCTGGATGCCGTTCTTCTCGGGCATCATCATGTCGCAGATCACGACCTCCGGCAGGTACTGGGAAGCCAGGGTCACCGCGGCGTTGCCGTCCACCGCTTCGAGCACCTCGAACTCCGCCTCCAGGTGGGTCCTCAGGAACACAAGCATGTCGGGCTCGTCGTCGGCGATCAGGATGAGGGGACCAGCGGGACGCGTGTCGGTCCGGGGAACATTGCGCCGGGTCTGGGACGATTCCCGCAGGTTCGGGATGCCCGGGAAGAGTTCCGCGCGGCGGTAGAGGGTCGAAAGCCATTCCCCATCCGCGACCGCGGGCTCTCCGGCCGGCACCGAGACGGGCGCGGAATCCGCCGCTGCGACGCCATTTTCCGGCGGTGCCGACTCCGCCGGCGACATGGATCCGGGAGCCGGCGCGGGGAGGCGGACGACGATGGAAGTGCCCTTTCCGGGAGCGCTTTCGGCGGAGACGCTCCCGCCGTGGGCCTCGGTCAGGTCGCGCACGAGCGACAGGCCGATGCCGGCTCCCTGGTACTTGCGCTGGGCCGAGGCGTCGACCTGCCAGAAGCGCTCGAAGATGCGGGGAAGGTGGGAGGGATCGACGCCGATGCCGGTGTCGGTGACCCGGATCACGATCCAATCCTGTTCGCGGGCGGTGGAAAGGGTGACGGAGCCGTCCGCCGGCGTGAACTTGATGGCGTTGAAGACGAGGTTGAAGAGCACCCGTTCGAGCTGGTGGGTATCGCCCTCGATCTCCGGCACGTCCTGGGAGAGGCTGGAAAGGAGCCGGATGTTCTTCTCGGTGGCGGCGGGCTGCATGGCGGCCTGGATGCCCCGGATGAAGGTGGGGAGATGGAACCGACGTCGCTCCAGACTCAGGGTGCCGGCCTCCAGGCGGACGAGGTCGAGCAGGTCGTTGATGAGCTTGAGCAGGCGGAAGCCGTGGGCCTGCATGGTCTCCACGGAGACGCGCAGGTCCGGTTCGCCGCGGATGGCGTCCGAAGAGCGCAGGCGGTCCAGCGGGGCGAGGATCAGCGTCAGCGGCGTACGGAGTTCGTGACTGATGTTGGCGAAGAAGTTCCGCTTGAGCTCGTCCAGCTCCTGAAGCCGCTTCAACGAGACCTGGAGTTCGGCCCGGCTGGATTCCAGTGAGCGGTTGGCCAGTTCCAGTTCTGCGGATTTCGCGGCCAGCGCCCCGTTCGCCGTCTCCAGTTCCCGGCGCTTTTCGTCGACGGCGATCATCGCCGCGTGCTCCGCCTTCCGCAGCCGGGTGTACATGGTGTTCCCCAGCACCACGATCAGGCCGGTCAACGAGATGAAGAACACGTTGTTGATGAAGATCGGGTCGAACGAGCCGATCGGCAGGCACGCCGCGAAATACATCAGCAACACCGCCACCGTCGCGACGATGCTCTGGGCCGTGTTCCAGCGAAGAAGGAGCCCGACCGCGAGGAGCACCAGATTGAGTCCGGCGTAGTAGGTCGAATGGCTGCGGAGCGTCGCATGGATGATCCAGGCCATACATCCGGCGGGAACCATCGCCAAGGCCACTCCGAGGGCCCGGTGACGGCGGCGTCCCCACGGCGTGTAGATCAGGAGCCCGACAAGCAACATCACGCCGCTGAAGGCGAAGCGCACCGCCAGGAAACGCCGCCACTGGCCGGCGTCGTACATGACCGCGTCCACGATCGAGCCCAAGGGCCGCACGATGCACGTGAGCACC
>CAMASJ010000214.1 GCA_945860685.1 Akkermansia muciniphila | reverse complement strand
ATCTCCATCACCAACTCCATCGCCTTCGCCGCGATGAAGGACCCGGCCAAGGAGTTCGGTATCGTCCGCATGGGCGGCACCATCGGCTGGATCCTCGCCGCCTGGCCGTTCACCTTCATCTTCGTCAACTGGGACGCCGTCAACGCCGCCAAGACCTCCGGCTTCGTGGATTGGATTGGCACCGTGTTCGCCAACCCCCTGACCGGTGACGCCGCCAAGGCCGCCACCAAGTGGACCTACATCGTCTCCGGCGTCGCCTCCCTCGCCCTCGCCGGCTTCAGCTTCACCCTGCCCCACACCCCGCCGAAGAAGTCCCAGGGCGACAGCCTCGCCTGGCTCGAGGCCGCCAAGCTGCTCAAGCACCCGTTCGTCCTCGTCCTCTGGCTGGTCACCTTCGTCGATTCCTTCGTTCACAACTGCTACTTCAACTGGACCGGCGTGTTCCTCGGCACCCCGACCACCGCCGGCGGCGTCGGCATCGCCTCCAACTGGATCACCCCGGTCATGAGCATCGGCCAGATCGCCGAGATCCTCACCATGTTCGTCCTCGGCGCGACGCTGAAGAAGCTCGGTTGGCGGACCACCATGATCATCGGCATCCTCGGACACGCCGCCCGCTTCGCGGTCTACTCCTTCATGCCCCAGAGCGCCGCAGCGATCATCCTGATCCAGGTCCTCCACGGCGTCTGCTACGCCTTCTTCTTCGCCACGGTGTACATCTTCGTCGACGCCTACTTCCCGAAGGACATCCGCTCCTCGGCCCAGGGCCTCTTCAACCTCCAGATCCTCGGAATCGGCGCCCTCGTCGCGAACTCGATCTGCCCGTGGCTGATGCAGGAGGTCTACACCAACGCCGCCACCAAGGCGGTCGACTTCAAGGGGCTCTTCCTGGTGCCGCTGGCCGTCGCGTCCGTCGCCGCGATCGCCCTCGCCCTGTTCTTCCATCCGCCCAAGACGGCGGATGCCAGTGCCGGCGGCGGCTCCGCCCCGGCGCACTGATCTCCCCTCCCAACCGGCCCGGCTCCCCAAAGAGCCGGGCCGGTCTGCATTGCCCCTTTCCCCCGTTCAACGCTTCAACGCTTCAACCTCTTCCCTTCGACATCGCCACCACCATGAACCGCCGTCGCTTCCTCCACGGATCCGCCCTCGCCGCCGCCGGCCTTGCTGCCGGTTGCTCGAACTTAGACAAGGCCGACGACCGGTCCTTCAAGATCAGCCTCGCCGAGTGGTCCTACCACAAGGCCCTGTTCGGGAAGAAGATGACCCACATGGATTTCCCGGTGGTCGCCCGGCGGACCCATGACATCGACGGCATCGAGTTGGTGAACCAGTTCTTCAAGGATCAGGTGCGCGACCAGAGCTACATGCGGGAGTTCCTCAGTCGGTCCCAAGGCGAAGGCGTTCGCAACGTGCTTATCATGTGCGACGGCGAAGGCGCCCTTGGCGATCCCGATCCAGCGAAGCGCCGTCAGGCCGCCGAGAACCACCACAAGTGGGCCGATGCCGCGAAGTTCCTCGGCTGCCACTCCATCCGGGTGAATGCCGAGACCCACGACGTGGGCACTCCCGAGGAACAGCAGAAGCGGGCCGCCGACGGCCTCGCGGCCCTTTCGGACGTCTGCGCCGACCTGAAGCTCAACTGCATCGTCGAGAACCACGGCCACCTCAGCAGCAACGGCAAGTGGCTCGCCGGCGTCATGCGCCTCGTCGGGAAGAAGAACTGCGGCACGCTGCCCGACTTCGGGAACTTCAACATCCGTCCCGGCGAGACCTACGACCGTTATCTCGGGGTCCAGGAGATGATGCCCTATGCCAAGGCGGTCAGCGCGAAGTCCTACGACTTCGACACCAACGGCCTCTGCGTCGAGACGGACTATCGAAAGATGATGAAGATCGTCCTCGATGCCGGATACCGGGGCTGGGTCGGGATCGAGTACGAAGGAGAGCGTTACCCCGAAAAGGACGGCATCGACGCCACCCGCGACCTACTGATCCGCCTTCGGATCGATGGGGCTTGAGGGACTTTTGTCCGTGGTCCGGAGTCCGTGGTCCGTTGCTGGGTCGACTTCCGGTTCCTGCGCCGCTTTTGGCGATCAGAACGGGGCGGTCCACGAGGGCGGAACACCCATCAACACTCGCCGGCGATTGCTGGTCGCCTCGGACGAGGGACGACTGGCAACGGACCCATGGATCACCTCGGATGCACGCTGAACCACACCTGCCCCGACGCCGTACCCTTCCCTTCGAGATCGATGTTGTAGCGCAGTTCGTACTGCATCGCCGGGACGGCGTCCGCCAACTCCAGCCGGATCGTCCGGCCATCCGGCAGCAGCGCAGCCTTCGTGACCGCAACGTCGTCGCGACCGTTCTTGGATGGATCCGCGACGGACCAATCCTTGGAGCCGTATTCCTCGGCGTAGCGGTAGTTCCAGCGTTTCACCGCGTAGCTGCCCGGGTCCGACGCCGTGGACCGCTCCAGCGGCACCGCAAAGCGGAACTCCATGGCGTTGCCATCCTGACGCCAGCCAACCGGGACCCGCACCGGCTTGTCCGTGAACCGCAACCGCTGCAGCGCTCCGTCCTTCATGGCGCTGGTCTGCCAACCGGTGCTGCCGGCGACATAGAGGGCGTTCTCCGACGACCGGAAAGTCGCGCGGTTGGGTCCGCTCAGGAACTTCACCGGCAACGGCACGACCGCGCCCTGGGGCACATGTCCCGAAGTGTCGCGGAGGACCAGCATCATTCCGCAGCGTCCCCAAAGAAGATGGAGCATCTGTCCCCCGAGGGGCCCCCACTGTCCGGTGGGCACCCACGCCTGGGAACCGCTCGAGTTGTCGACACCATGCGGGATCCAGCAGAGCGGCCAGTCGCGTCCGAGTCCGTTGGCGACTTCCTTCCGTGGACCGCCGTATCCGTACCAGCCGCCCTCCCGGATCTCGGCGATCTCGCTGGAAGGCGTCCAGGTTCCCTGCTGGGGCGAGACGGTGCGGATGGCGCCATCGGGCGACACACCCATGCCGTTCGGATTGCGGAAGCCCGCCGCAAGCAGTTCCGAGCCCAGCCCGTCCGCCGATACCCGATGCAGGCCCACTGGATCCACGTAGTAGAAGCGGCCTGAGGAATCGACCTCGAGGCAGGTCACGTAGTCATGGCCACCGGTGGAGGTCGCGATGCCGTCGTGGAAGGACTCATGGGAGTCGGCCACACCGTCCCGATTGCGGTCGCGCAGCCGGGTGATGCGGTCGCGGCCGAGGACGTATACCTCGCCGTCCCGCACCTTCAGCCCCAACGGCTGATACATTCCCGTCGCAAACCGGGTCCAGCGGAGGCGTTGGAGCGAGGCGTCCACGCCGGTCACCCGCCAGACGTCGCCGTGGATCGTAGCCAGGAAACCGGAACCATCCGGTCCGAAGTCGATCCCCGACCCGAAGAGAAGGGCCTTGTCCGCGTTCTCGTACGGCAGGTTCAGCGTGTCGACGGCGAGGAAGTCGTTGTCCACTCCGCGTTGGCCGCGGGTCTCGACCATGGGGAGCGACAGGCGGGCCGGAGCGGACGTGACCGCCGTGGGGATTTCCTTGGACTTGGCTTCCTTCAGGAACAACTCCCAGGCGGAGACCGGGCCACGCCAGAGGTAGGCGACGAATGTCTCCTCGTGGTTCGACGCTTCGAGTCCGGCGACATGGCCGCCCAAACCGGTTTCGCTCCAGGAAAGGGAATCCCCACCGGCCATCGTCGAAAGGAATACGAATCCCGACCGCACTCCGGAGTCGTCCGCATATCCGTTCACGACGCGTCGGATACGCCCGCGCTCCGCGGAATCGGATGTCTCGTCCGCGGAAAACTGGTCTCCGCCCCGGAGATGGGAGGTGAGCGGCAGGGACACCGAAGTCGGATGGGCGGCCACCGTGAAGGTCCTCTCAAGGACAACACCGGCGGTCGTCTTGAGGAGGCGGGGACGCTCCAGGATCCGTGTCTCACCGATACGGTAATCCAAGACGACACCCGCTTCGGTCCGGTGGATCGCAGACCAACGCGCTGAGTTTGTGCCATCGTGTCTCCGAGGACCTGCCGTGAACAGCATCTCCCCGTCCGGCCAAGGTGTCCCGATCAGGCCGAAGCGCGTCGGATCGAACTTCAGGAATCCCCCGCTCCAGACGCCCCTCACTTCGGCCCGATCCATGTCGTAGGCGACCGCCCCGCCATCGAGGCGGACGGCGAGTCCCTTGGCGACGGTGACCTTGTCCGGAAGTGCCAGGGTCGTGGCGAGGAACGGACCGACATCGGTCGCCTGCCATCGATTGTCCACCCAGTCCTTCTCCGCCTGGCTTCCGGGTTCCTTGCCCGAGACGGTGGGTTCTCCGGCGGACCGCGCCGGCGACGCAGCGGCTTGTCCGCTTCCAACGGACGGATTGGCAACCGGCCGCGGCTTCCGGGTACCGCGGGGTTCACCGAACCTCGGCGCAAGGCGCTCCAGACCGTCGAGTTCCTTCCGGAGCTTCACCTCGGCGTCCTCGTCGGTGTGGCCGATGATGCCGACGTCCCCCTTCCAGCCGCTGGCGGCCACGACGCGGAGCAGGTCGAGTTCCTCGTCGCCGGTGTCGAGCGGGATGATCTTCCGGCCGACGCGGTCGCCGTTCCAGACCATGCCGTTGAGGTTCAGAGCTAGAAGGTGTGGCTGGAGGATTCGGAACTGGGACTCGAAGTCGTCGATGTGGCCGTGGGCGTGGTGGAAGTTGTAGACGACGCCGGCGTTGGTGTGGCCGGACTTCCCAAGGCGGGCGAGGACCTCGACGAGGTTCCTCGGTTCACCGAACCAGCCCAGATGGTTGTACAGGCCGACACGACAGCCGAGGGATTGAGCCTCGCGGCAGATCGGCGACAGCGTGCGGACGGCGGCATCGATCTTGGCATCCAGCCGCGTGGCATCGGGCTCTTCCTCGGTGCCCATGGTGATCCAGAGCTGGGGATGGATCCCGTTGCGGCGGATGCAGTCGAGGATCGCGCGGGCCTCGGTGCCGGGATCCGCGGGGAACCACCAGGCGGTGATCTCGATGCCGTGACGACGCATTGCGGCGACCTCGGCGTCGAAGGTGGGGATATGTTCGGAGCGCCAGTCGTAGGCGAGCCGCCGCAGGCCGAGGCGTTGGAGCATCTCGGCGCGTTCCTCGGGTCCGCGCTTCCTGGAGTCGAAGGGGACGACGCACCAGGCGACGAGGTTGGTGCGCGAGAAGGGGCCGGTTGGAGGAAGCTCGGCGCGGCAACGCAGAAGGAACGAGAGCAGGCCGAGGACGAGGAGCACGGACCGGGTGGACACGCGGGAATCCTACGGGATGCCGCGCCATCAAGTCACGCGGGCTTCGCCGCGGTTCACCACCAGGCGGCCGCGGGATTGGGCGTCCTGCCGTCGAAGGACTGGTAGCCCTTGGGGAAACGGAAGGTCTCGACGTGGTTGTCGCCCCACAGCATGGGGAAGAACGCCTTGCCCTTGTAGTTGTGCCAGACCGATCGGGGATCGTTGATCAGGTTGTCGCCGCGGTCGCCGAACCAGATCCAGTCGCCGAGGACGATCTTGTTGACCGGCGAGAGCGCGATGCGGGAGGCCTTGATGGGGATGGACTCGGGCGTGTTCGGGCGCGCGGAGTCGCCGCCGATGCGCTCCACGGCGTAGCGGGTCGCGCCCCAGACCATCAGGTAGCTGTTGCCCCAGGCGTCGTAGGTGGTGGTCTTGAGGTCGCGGAACTCCGAGGCGGCATACAGGGCGTCCCCCTTGTCGGCGGGACATTTGAACACCCGCACCGATCCGGCGAAGGGGTTCAGGACGCGGTTGGATTCGGGGATGATGCGGCCGTTGAAGCCCTCGTGAAGGAGGCTGGCGTTCTTGCCGGTCGTCCCACCGAACCCGGCCCAGTCCTGGTAGGCGGGATACAGGTCTGAGAAGTCCTGGGAGTACATCACCATGGCCAGACCGATCTGGCGCTGGTTGCTGATGCACTGGGTCTTGGTGGCGTTGGACTTCGCGCGGGCCAAGGCGGGGAGGAGCATCCCCGCAAGGATCGCGATGATGGCGATGACGACGAGCAGCTCGATGAGCGTGAACGCGACGTCCCGGCGGATTTCACCCTTCATGCCTTCCAGATACCGGCCGCCCGAGAAGCTGGCCAGCACCAACGCCATCTTCGGGACGATTCCGGTGGCCGGTTCAGCCCTCCAGTTCGGCGAGGGTCATCCCGCGGATCAAATCCTCAAACGAGGTCGAAGCCGTCCAGCCCAGCACCCGACGCGCCCGCGATGGGTCGCCAACAAGTTGAAGGGGCTCCGCAGGCCGCATGAACCGGGCGTCCTGCCTCACATGCGCCCGCCAGTCGAGGTCGACCGCTTGGAAGGCGGTTTCGACGACGTCCTGTACGGAGTGGAGCACCCCGCTGGCGAACACGTAGTCCTGGGCCGTCTCGTGCTGGAGGCTCAACCACATGCCCAGCACATAGTCCTGTGTATGTCCCCAGTCCCGACGCGCCGAGGTGTCACCCAAAAGGAGTTCGCTTTGGGTTCCCCGCCGGATGGCGGCGGCGGCCCGGCAGATCTTCCGCGTGACGAAGTTCTCGCCGCGCCGAGGGGACTCGTGGTTGTAGAGGATGCCGTTCACCGCGAACAACCGATGGGCCTCCCGGTAGATCCGGACCATCTGGGCCGCGAAGGCCTTCGCGGCCCCATAGGGATTCACCGGATTGAACGGCGTTTCCTCGTTCTGCGGGGCGTTGGCGGGGCGCCCGAAGATCTCGGAGGACGCCGCATGGAACAGACGCGGAGGAGTGGGAAGATCCCGCAGCATCTCCAGCAGACGTAGCGTGCCCATCGCGGTCATCTCGCAGGTCGACTCGGGGATCTCGAAGCTGAGTCCGACATGGCTTTGGCCGGCGAGATGATAGACCTCATCCGGCGCCACCTTCATCAGAACCCGGCGAAGGGTGGTCGGATCGTCGAGGTCCGCGTAGTGCAGGAAGAGGCGCTTCCCGTAGGTCGTCGGGTCCGCGTAAAGCGGCTGAAGACGGGAGCGTTCCAAGGAACTGGTGCGCCGGACCACCCCATGGACCTCGTATGCCTTACCGAGAAGGAGTTCGGTCAGGTACGATCCATCCTGACCGGTGATTCCGGTGACGAGAGCTTTCCGTGCCATCTTGGGGAGACTTCCGGAACCGTCGGCGCAGACGCAAGACAGGACTTCCCACCAAGGCCGCAAGTAAGCCGGCATCCTTGCCCGAAGCGCGACACGGGGCCAACGTCCCGTCGTGTCCTTGTCGAGAGCCCTGCTGCCGTTGCTGGCGGCGATCGTTCCGCTCCTGGTGAGCCTGGCGGCATCCGCGGCCGTGCCGCCACCTCCGGTCCCTCGCGAGTTCCGCGGGATGTGGATCGCGACCGTGGGGAACATCGACTGGCCGAGCAAGCCGGGTCTCCCAACAGCGAAGCAGAAGGAGGAACTGACCTCGCTGCTCGACCTCGCGAGGCGCCTGAACCTGAATGCGGTGGTCTTCCAGGTGAGGACCGGGTGCGACGCCCTCTACGCCTCGAAGCTGGAGCCGTGGAGCGAGTATCTCACCGGCCGGATGGGCACACCTCCCCAGCCCGCCTGGGACCCGCTGGCCTTCGCCATCCAGGAGGCGCACGAACGCGGCTTGGAGCTCCATGCGTGGTTCAACCCCTACCGGGCCCGCTACCACCAGGCACTCAGCCCGGTCTCGCCGGAGCACGTCAGCCGTACCCGACCCGATCTCACGGTCAAATATGGCCGTTACCTCTGGCTGGACCCCGGCAACCCGGCGAGCCGCGAGCACACCCTCCAGGTGGTGCGGGATGTCGTCCGGCGCTACGACGTCGACGGCATCCACATCGACGACTACTTCTATCCCTACCCGGAACGCACCGAAGGCGGCGGAAGCGGAACCTCCGGTCTCGTTCCCTTTCCCGACGGTGCGAGTTGGAACCGCTACCGTCGCGAGGGCGGCAACCTCGATCTCTCCGACTGGCGCCGGGAGAACGTCAACATCCTCGTCCGCGACCTCGGCGCCGCGATCCACAACGAGAAGCCCTGGGTGAAGTTCGGGG
>CAMASJ010000213.1 GCA_945860685.1 Akkermansia muciniphila | reverse complement strand
ACTACCGTCGCCTCCACCCGGATCTGCGTCCGCAGATGCGCGCCTGGCTGGAGACCCAGATGCACGCACGGATCGCCGCACCGTGGACCTGCCTGGTGGTCGTGGTCATCGCCGTGCCTTTCGCCGCGCCTTCCGGACGTAGGAACCTCTTCTTCGGCGTCGCCGGCAGCATCGGTCTCGCGTTCATCTACTTCGTCGTCCAACGCGTGGGCTTCGCCCTCGGCCAGAATGGGGCCGTCGTCCCCTGGCTCGCCGCCTGGCTCCCGAACATCGGTTTCACCCTCACCGGGCTCATCCTCACCGCGCGCGTTCGTTAGACCATGTCTCCCAGGAATCCCGAAGCCGACCAGCTCCAGGCCCGCCTCGACCGCCTCGAGGCCCTCCACAAGGTCTCCCGCCGCGTCCACTCGACGCTCGACCTCCGCGAGTCCCTCCAGATCATCCTCGACGAGGCCATCCGCCTCATGCGCGCCTCCTCCGGCTCGGTCTGCCTCATCAACCCGACCACCGGCTTCCTCGAGATCGAGGCCGCCCGGGGCCTCCCGGAGAACGCCCGCGACGTCCGCCTGCGCGTCGGCGAGGGCATCACCGGCACCGTCGCCCGCTCCGGACGCTCCATCCGCATCGGCGACGTCTCCCGCGAGCGACGCTACGTCCGCCTCGGCGAATCCATCCGCTCCGAACTCGCCGTCCCCCTGCGCGTCGCCGACGAGGTCCGCGGCGTCATCAATGTCGACTCCGACCGCGTGGACGCCTTCACCGCAGACGACGAACGCCTGCTCGAGGACCTCGCCGTCATCGCCGCCCCGGCCATCCGCAACACCTGGCTCTACGAGTCCGCACGCCAACGCGCCTCGCTCCTCGAATCCCTCGTCCGCGTCGGACAGCTCATCAACTCCACCCTCTCCGTCGACGACGCCCTGAGCGTCATCATCCGCGAGGCCCGCACTCTCACCCGGGCCAAGATGTGCTCACTCATGATGGTCGACTCCTCCGGCGAATGGCTCGAGTTGCGCGCCCACGACGGCGCCGGCCCGGAATACGTCGGCAAACCCCGGCTGAGCCTCGCCGAAAGCCTCGTCGGGATCGTCGTCCGTCGGCAGAAGCCGCTGCAGGTCGAGAACGTCCAGATCTCCGGCCGATACCAGAACGTCGGCATCGCCCGGCGCGAGGGTCTGCTCTCCCTCCTCAGCGTCCCCCTGCTCTTCGGCGGAAAGGCGACCGGCTGCCTCAACGTCTACACCGGCGAGCCCCACCTGTTCTCGGACGAGGAGGTCCGCACGCTCTCCGCCTACGCGGAACTCTCGGCGCTCGCGCTCGAGAAGGCGCGGCTCTACGACCGCATCGTCTCCGTCGAGGAGGAGCTGCGCCAAAGCGAACGCCTCAGCGCCCTCGGACTGCTCGCCGCCGAGATCGCCCACGAGATCCGGAATCCGCTGACCGTCATGAAGATGCTCCACCACTCCCTGGAGCTGAACTACCCGGAAGGCGATCCCCGGCGCACCGACGTGCGGATCATGGGCGAGAAGATGGACCACCTGAACCGCATCGTGGACCGCGTCCTCGACTTCGCCCGCGGTGCGGAGCCCCACCTCGAGGAGGTCGACGTCAACGCGTTGCTCGACGACCTCACCCTGTTGACGCGGGTCAAGCTTCGGGAAGCCGGTGTCGAACTGGCCCGACGTCTCGATCCCAAACTTCCGCGTCTGCTCGCGGACGCCACCCAGCTGGAACAGGCGTTCCTCAACCTCACACTCAACGCCGTCGAGGCCATGCCCGACGGCGGACGACTCTCGATCCGGACCCGTGCGCTTCCCATCGGCCGCCGCCGGCGTGTCACCCACGTCCTCATCCGGTTCCGCGACACCGGCGTGGGCATGACACGCGAGCAGTCCGACCGCGCGTTCTCATCCCTTCTCCAGACGTCGAAGCCCCGCGGAAACGGGCTCGGCATGGCCATCGTCGCGCGGGTCATCGAGATCCACCAGGGCAACGTCCGCCTTCGGTCCAGGCCCGGAAGCGGCACCTCCATCAGCATCATCCTGCCGGTCCTCAAATAGGACGGCACGCCGGCTCCGACGACACCGGATCAAGTCCCGAGATGAAGCCGGGAAACAGGAACGCCCGGGACAATGTCCCGGGCGTTCTCGCGGAGATTCCTGAAGGTCGGCTCAGTTGCCGCCGTTGCCGATCGCCTCGACGGGGCAGCCTTCCATGGCTTCCTTGCAGGCGGCTTCCTCATCGGGGGTGGTCGGCTGCTTCTTCACGTAGGAATAGCCACCATCGTCCCAGCGGGTGAAGTTCTGCGGGGCCGTCTCACGGCACAGGTCGCAGTCGATGCACTGGTTGTCGACGAAGTACTTGCCGGCGACGTTCTCGGAGTAGCGGTTTGCGATGTCAGCCATAGGTCGTAATTTCGGACGGGTTTATCGTCGGCACCTCCTGGTGGTGCAAGGCTCATTTTGTGGAATGGGGAACAAGTTTGGGGACGGATCGGCCATAGCTCCACAGCACCTGGTCGGTCACCCCCGCCTCCCCATCTGCGGACTTCCGCGTCCTCTGCGGATCAACCAGGTCCAGATCCCGGATCCTCGGACTCTCCATCGCGGAAGCCAGTAACCGTGCCGCTCGGAATCGCAGCGTCCGACAAAGACCAACTCGGACTTCGACGAACTTCGGCTGAGGAAATCTCTTGCAGGCTGGGAGAGCCGTCTTTAGCTTCCACGCTCCGTTGTGCATCCGTAGCTCAATTGGATAGAGCAGCTGACTACGGATCAGCAGGTTCCAGGTTCAACTCCTGGCGGATGCACCACTTCCCTCCCTTCGGCCTTCGCGGCCCCCTTGATTCCTGACGTTTCTAGGACAAGTCTCCCCGGCCGCATGAGCGCTTTCACCAGCCGACTGAATCCCTATCTGGCCTCCTTGCCAGTCTACGTTCCCGGACGCCCCATCGAAGAGGTTGCCCGCGAACACGGGCTCGATCCGTCCTCCATCATCAAGCTGGCCTCGAACGAGAACCCATTTGGCCCCTCTCCGAAAGCCGTCGCCGCGATGGAACAGGCTGCCCGGCAGTTCCACCTCTACCCCGACGGCTCGGCCACGCTCCTGAAGCGTCGCCTCGCCTCGGTGCTGGGGGTCGATCCGACGAACCTCATCCTCGGCAACGGTTCGAACGAGATCCTCGAGTTCGTCGGCCACATCGCCATGCGCCCCGGGGTCGAGATCGTCGCCTCGGAGTTCTGCTTCGCGGTCTACCCCATCGTCGCCGCCCTGTTCGGCGCGAAGCTCGTGACCGTGCCGTCGAAGGGGTTCGGCGCCGACATCTCAGGCCTGATCGCCGCCATCACCCCGGCCACCGGCGTGGTGTTCCTCGCCAACCCCAACAACCCGACCGGCACCCGCACCTCCGCCGAGGACGTGCGCCGGCTCTTGGACGCCGTTCCTCCGGAAGTCCTCGTGGTCATGGACGAGGCCTACATCGAGTTTCTCGACAACCCCGTGGACCTCATCCCGGATATCCGGTCCGGAGCGCGTCCAAACCTCGTCCTCTGCCGGACGTTCTCCAAGATCCACGGCCTCGCCGGCCTGCGACTTGGGTACGGGATCGCCGGCAAGGAGCTCGTCGCGGCCATGGAGAAGGCGCGTCAGCCGTTCAACGTGAACTCCATCGCCCAGGCCGGCGCCCTCGACGCGCTCGACGACACGGAGCACATGGACCGCACCCGCGCCAACAACCGCGTGGGCGTCGCCTACTACGAGTCGGCGTTCTCGAAGCTCGGACTCCGGTTCATCCCCTCCTCGGCCAACTTCGTCCTCGTCGAGGTCGGGGATGGCTCGAAGGTCTTCGCCGAACTCCAGCGGCGCGGCGTGATCACGCGGCCGATGGGAAGCTACGGCCTTCCGCAATGGCTCCGGATCTCGGTCGGAACCCCGGCCGAGAACGCCCGTTGCCTCACCCAGCTCGTCGAGATCCTCCGTCCGGCCTGATCCGGAATGGACGTCCAGCGGTGATGCCTTCGCGGCGTCACCGGATCGACTTCATCGGCCGGGCATCCGCGGCGGTGGCGGCACGGTAGTCGGCCAGAGCACGCAGGTAGTCGGCCACCAGGTCCACCTCGGTGGTCCGCGCCTCGAATCCCGCCTGCTCGCGGATCTGGACCGCGAGGAGGTCCGAGGCGCCCCGCTGGAACCGCGTGTTCTCGGCGTCGACCAGCTCGCCGGCCAGCTCGACGTTCAGGCGTGCCTGAGCGATCTGTTCCCACGCCGCGGTGAGCGCCGAGTGCGAATCCCGGACCTCGGCCGCCACGCGGTCGCGTGCCATGCGCTCCTCCACCGCCAGGCGTCCAAGCTGCGCCTCCGCCGCCTCGATGCGTCCCAAGGCATCACGCCGTTGAAGCGGCAGTTTGAACTCAACGCCGGCCTCGACCTCGGTCTCCCGCTTGTCCTTGTAGCGGTCGGTTCCGAAATCCCGGCTCACGGCGACCCCGGCGTCGAGGCTCGGCAACGCCTGGTTCCTCGCCAGCCTCAGGTCCACCTCGGCCTTCTCGATCCCCAATCGGAAACGCCGAATCTCCGGTCGACCTCCTAGCGCCACCACGATGTCCGACTCCAGCGTCGAGGAATCCGGGGGCGCAGACGCCGGCTCCTCCGGGGGGAGCCGGTCGCGGCCGGACAGCACCGGATTGCCATCCGCATCGCGGTGGAAAAGCGACAAGGCGATGGAGGCCGCCTCGAATCGTCGCCGCGCCTGGACCACCGCCAGCTGCCGCGAAACGACCAGTCGCTGGTTGTCGGTGAGGACGATCCGGGGAATCAATCCGCTCGCGGACTGGTTGGTCAGCGCCTGTCCCCGTTCGCTCGCGACCCGGAGCAGGTCCTCGGAAAGCTCCCAACGCCTCCCCGCGGCCACCCACGACGCATGGGCCATGGACGCCGCCCGGATGAAGTCCAGCTGCTGGCGCAGGATGAAGGGGTCGGCCAGCTCGCGGTCCAGACGCGCCTGCAGGATCGCGGCACGGCGGCGGTCGATCGATCCGTCCTTCAGCAACGGCACCCGGAGGCCGATGCGCGGCTCGCCCTCCCCTTGGGTCCGATTCTTGTCGTAGTCCGGCAGGCTGTCGCCCCGGTTGATGCGGTAACCGCCGAACACCGTGCTGCCCCAGATCCCCGTGAATTGCTCGAAGCCCGCCTCGAACGTCCGGTTCTCGTAGTAGCCCTGCGGGATGCCCGTGAACTTGGCGAAGGTCTGGAAGTCGAACGCGCCTTCCGCGCTCCGGAGGCGTCCCGCCGCGATGTCGCGCTCGATCAACGCCGCCAGCAACGGCGGATAGCGGTTCGTCACCGGAGCCAGGACATCTTGGAGACGCAACGGTCCTCCTCCTCCGCCCACCCCAGCCAAGACCGGCGACCATCCGACCAGACCGAGGAGGAGTCCCATGCCCAACACGGCGAGGCGCAGCCAGGTTCGGAATCGTTCTGGGTTCATGTGCCGGGTTCGGGAGGGATGCCGGACGAAATCCGGCTCCACGCGGGTTCGGTCACTTCGGATCATCACGGCTTCGGCTCCGGCGGGAAGCCGTTGATCAGACGCCAGACCTCATACCAGAACGGGACCTGACGGGCGAGGACCCAACCCTGCGCCCGCACGCCCTGACGCAGGATCGTCGGATTCGGCCAGTTCTCGGGCACCTCACGCGTGCCGTCCGAGACGAGATCCGGCTTCGGCGCCGCAACGACGCGGAACATTCCCTTGCCGTTGTCGGTGGCGTCCACCAGCACGACCTCGCCACCGAAGGTGCCGCGCGGGGCACGGAACGGTCCCACGATCGCCACCGCCGGCCAGCCCTCGAACTGGATCCGAACGTCGCTGCCCGGGGCAACCGTCTTCCCTTCAGCGTCGGTCTGCCGCGGCACCGCCAACGGCATGTTGTTCCCCTCCAGCCAGAGTTCGACCATCCGGCTCTCGGTCTCGGGGATCACCACGCAGATCGGCGAACCCGGGCGCAGGTAAGTTCCTGGCGTGGCCTGGACCGAGAAGATGAAGCCGTCCCGCGGCGAGACCACGGTCTGCCGCGAGGCCTGTGCCAGCTGGATGTCGAGCGACGCCAGCAACTGGTCGGCGGCCGCCAGCTCGGCCTCGGCCGAATCCCGGAGGCTGCGGCTGCCCGAGATGGCCCCGCCGATCGTGGCCTCCTGCAAAGACAGGTTCGCGCGCGCCGACGCGAGATCCGCCGCCGTGCTCTTCTGCGACAGGATCGCCAACTCGTACTCCTGCTCCGAAGCCAGGCCACGGCGGTCCTGGAACAGGTCCCGGATCCGCTCGAAGCGCAGCTGGGCCGTCTGGGCCGCGATCTCCGAGGCCCGGATCCGCTCCCTCGCCGCGGCCATCGCCGCCTCCAGGGAAAGCTCCTGCTGGCGGACCTGCTGCGCCAGCTCGTTGGTCCTCGAGGCAAGCGACGTGCGTCGACGTCCCGCGTCGGCACGCTGCCGTGCGAGGTTCGCCAACAGGTTCGGATCGTTGTCCTCCAACTCGATGAGAACGTCACCAGCCTTCACCCTCCGGCCTTCGACAAGATGCGAGACGCGCACCGAGCCCGAGACCCGGGCCTCGACGTTCACTCGCCGTTCCAGCGGATCGAAGGCGATCACACGCCCCTTGCCGCCGGCCGACTGCTGCCAGGGCATGAAGGCCACGGCGACGAGTGCGGCGAACACCGCGGCCGGGAAGAACCGGCGGAAGGTCGAGATGCGCTGGTTCGGGTCCACCAGCAGCAAAGCCGGGAAACGCGCCGGGTCGCCCCTCAAGGGCAACGGATCGTGATGCCCGCCTTCGGTCGGATGTCCTTCGCTCATGCCGCCTCCTTTCGCACGTCCGAACGGTCCGGCAACGTGAGCTGCCTTTCAAAACGCCGGAGCACATCCGGATCTCGGGTCACCACCAGGAGTGTCCATGGACGTTCCGGCGACGCGATATAGGCAAGGATGCTGTCGATCTCCTCGGCCTCGAATCCATCCAGCGTGCCGTCTAGAAGCAGCAGGCGCGGCGACCGCGCGATTGCACGGGCCAGAAGGACCTGCCGTCGCTCCGTTCCAGAGAGAGAACGGCCCAACAACGCGATCGGCTCGTCCACGCCGCGCGGCAAAGCCTGGATCTTCCTTAGCAGGCCTACAGCCCGAAGTGCCCCGACCACCTCGGCCACACCCACGGTCTCGTTGCCCATCTGCACATTCTCCCGGACCGTTCCGTCGAAGATCGAGTCGTCCGCAGCAACCCGGGCCACCGCGGTGCGCAACTCTTCGAGGTTCCACTGCCGCATGTCGAGCCCGTCGACCTCCACGAGCCCCTCGCTCGGCGAACGCAGGCCATAGAGGATGTCCAGGAGAGTCGTCGAGCCCGTTGAGGCGCGGGCGAAGAGCGCGATCCGCGCCCCGGACTCGATCGTCACGTCCAACCCTCGGAAGACCGGCCGGTCCGCAGAGTATCCGAAATGGATTCCCCGTACTTGGACTGACGCACCCGAGGGCTTTGGTGTATTCGGCGAACTGCCACCTGACCGCTCCATCCGCAGGTCCACGAGATGACCGATCTTGTCGACCGCCGTCAGCAGGTCGTAGGCAGTCTCCAGCTGCTTACCGAACTTCGCCGAGGCCGCCAGCGTCGCGGTCAGAATCAGCTCGCTGGCCACCAGCTGCCCGATCGAAAGCTTGCCCGAAAGGACCAGGAAGCCGCCCCACAACACTAGCGCCGTTGTCGCCACCACTTCGATGGCCAGCAGGCCCACGACCTGGCGGAAAAGGATCTTGAAGTGCGTGCGACGGTGCTTGAGGTACTCCCGCGCATAGGCGTCCGCACGCTCTTCCGCCAGCGCCTCGCCGCCCGGAGACTTGAAGGCCCCCGAGAACAGAGCCACCTGCTGCAGCCAGCCCGCCGTGGCGTACTTCGCCCGAGATTCCTCGATGCTCGAGTTCACGCCGCCACGTCCAAAACCGCGGATCACCACCGCGATGAGCACCAGCAGTCCCGCGTCGAACCAGAACAGCGTCCAGTCGTAGAAGGCCAGCACCAGCGATCCGATGAGGAAGCTCAGGATGACGTCCAGTCCATCGAGCAGCA
>CAMASJ010000212.1 GCA_945860685.1 Akkermansia muciniphila | reverse complement strand
GTGAAGCAAGGCCTCCACGGACGCCACCACCTCACGGGCCATCACCCGGTCCGAGAATTCCGCCTCCACGCCGCGACGACCGGCCATTCCAAGGGATCGGGCCCGGGCGCCGTCGAGCAGCAGCGCCTCGATCGCGTCGGCCAAGGCGCCGTGCCCTCCCGCTTCGCAAAGGACGCCGCCCCCGGCCTTGCCGATGATCTCCCGGAAACCGCAGACGTCCGGCTGCACCACCGGGGTGCCCGCCGCCATGGACTCCACGAGGTACAACCCGAAGGCCTCGCTGAACCGCGCCGGAACCGACAGCACGTCCAAGGATCCGAGGAAGGCCACCTTCTCGTCCCGCGACACGTTGGGATGGAACGTCGCTTCACCAGCCAGGCCGGCGGCCGCGAGTCGGGCGCGTTGAGAGTCGACGAAGGGCTGGTCGCCCGGACCGCAGCCGCCGCCGACCTTCAGCCGGAGTCCGCCCACACGACCGCGGCGACGGATCTCGATGAAGGCTTCCACCAGGGTGTCCAAACCCTTCTCCGGACACATGCGCGCGAAGAATCCCAAGACCGGCGGGGTTCCCGAGACCCGCTCCCGAGGAAGGTCGCGGTAGCCGTCCAACGAGATGCCGCTGGGGGCGACGCGGACCCGCTCCGGAGGCAACCGGAGGCGCGAGGCCATGCGGTCGGCGAAATAGCGGGTTGGCGCAATCCATCCGTCGATGTCCACGGCCCTCTCCGCGAGCAGCCGCCAGGACTCCGAACGGAACGGCTCCGGCAGCATGTCGAGGAACGACTCCTCGCTCTGGAGGAAGCAGACCACCTTGGTTCCAAGACCCGAACGCATTTTCCGGGCGAGGCCGGCCAGCAGCGCGTTGGAGAGGAACACCGCGTCGGGACGGGGCAGGGCCGACATCCACGAGACCATCTCTTCGAGTTCACGGTGCTGGTTGCCCGACTCGCCCCGCAGCATGGAGACGGTCAGTTCCCCGACGTCCTCGGCGCGCGTCTTCGCCGTTTTCCCGGCCGCCCACTTCAGCAACCGCGGCGAGTCGAACCAGCGACGGAACCACGCCGGGGCCCGTCGGTGCAGCGCGGACTTCTGAGAGAGGAACACGTTGATGCCCCCGAAGAAGGTCGGCGAATCGCCGAGTGCCGGGGCCTCGTCGAGGGTCATCGGCAGGTACATCGGCACCATCACGGTGTCGTGCCCCTGGCGGCGCAGTTCCGAGACCAGCGCGTTGTCGCGGAAGCAGTTCCCGCAGTACATGCCGCCGGCGCCGGGCGTGATCTGGACGAGGTTCACGTGGCGCCGAAGTTACGACGGCTTCACGCCGCCACAAGGGACGACTCGGAAGGACGCGGCACCCCGTACGGCAGCGGCGCCGGGAGCGTGGTGTACTCCGAGAACGCGGCGAACATGCGGCTGAAGTCCTTGCCGACGTCGCCGGAAAGGCAGTCGGTGAGGTCCGCGGCCAGCTCCGGACGTCCGTCGGTCACGGTCTTGAAGCTGACGTTCGGATCGTAGAAGGCGTACACGAGCTTCCGCATGTTCTCCATGCTCTGGCGCATCATTGCGCCGTAGCCCTCGAACCGCTCCGCCGAGACGTCCCCGGCCGAGAGCGCCGCGTGGATGGCATCCGCGGCGGCCACGCCGCTCTTCAGCGCGATCATCAGCCCGCTGGAGAACACCGGGTCGAGGAAGCCGAACGAGTCCCCGACGAGCACCAGTCCGCGGTCGGCGCAGTACTCCGACCGGAACGTGTACTCGGCGGTGAGCCAGTATTCGTCGCACACCTTCCCGGTCGAGAGGTGGTCCTGGATCCATTTGTTCTGCGGGATCTCCCGCTGGAAGATCGCCTCCGGGTCCTTCAGGCCGTCGCGGGTGAGGTACTTGCCGTCGGCGACGACGCCCACGCTCACGCGATTGCCGTGCTGGGGGATGTACCAGAACCAACCCTTGTCGGGGATGAAGGCCACGGTCGTGCCACCCTCGTCGATGCCCGTGTCCCGCTTGGAACCCTCGTAGTAGGTCCAGACGGCGACCTTGTTGAGCTTCGGATCCCCCCGTCGCCAGGCGTTGCGGGTTGCGGCGATGGCCTCGCGTCCGGTGGCGTCCACCGTGACCGCCGCCCTCACCTCGAACTCGACGCCGTCCGCGCCGCGCGCCCGGACACCCACATGGGCGCCGTCCTCGCGCAGCAGTTCCAGCACCTCGGTCTCCTCGCGGACCTCGACGCCCTTCTCGCGGGCGTTCTCCACCATCATCAGGTCGAACTCCGACCGGAGCACCTGCCACGTCTGGGCCACCGTCTCCCGGTCGTAGCGGTTGTAGAAGTAGAACGGCTGCGAAGCCCGACCCGAGGGGCCCACGAACTGGACCGAGTACTTCCGGGTGAAGTGTGAGGCCTTGAGCTTCGGGATCATCCCGATGCGTTCCAGCGGCTGGTAGGTGAACGGAATCAGGGATTCCCCGATGTGGTAGCGCGGGAATTTCTCGCGCTCCAACACCAGCACCCGACGTCCTTCCATGGCCAGCGCCGTCGCCGTCGCGCAACCGGCCGGACCCGCGCCGACCACCACCACATCGACTTCGATCAAGGGATTCATACGTAGACGTACTATTGTTGAAAGGACAGGTACGCCGAAGCGCGGAGTGCGCAAGCCTTCGGTTGCGGAAAGCGGGTCCTCTCCCTGGCCGGAATCGTTCCATGGAAACCAGGACGAACCTCATGCCCGACTCCGAAACGCCAACGGTGAGGCGGAACCGAAACCCGGATGGCCAACATCGACGGTGCTCGTTTGGGCCAACGGATTCCCCAGCCCTTCCATTCCCGTTCCCGCACGCCTTTGCATCAGGACATGACGGTTCCTTTTGAGTGGGTCCGCCTCCGGAACGCGGATCACGGAGAGATTCACCGAACAGACCGACGGGTGGATCGGAAGTTTGAAACCACCCGATCCGGGTCCAATGTTCTTCCAAGTCTTCGACCGATCCTCCTGTGCCAAGCGGCTCCAACAACAATCCGACATCCGAAGGGACCCCGGTCGAAACCGGGCGGTTCCTCGTTCTGTTCGATGGCGTCTGCAACCTCTGCAACGCCTCCGTACGGTTCCTGATCCAGAGGGATCCCGGAGGCCGGTTCCGCTTCGCCTCGATCCAGTCCCCTCCGGGCAGGCGACTTTACGAGGAGCATGGGCAGTCGGCGGAGCGGCTCGAGACCATCATGCTGGTGGTCGACGGAAGGGCATACGTGCACAGCGACGCCGCCTTGAGGATCGCCCGCGAACTCGGTGGACCGTGGTCTGCCCTGTGGCCGCTGCGGTTCATCCCGCGCGGGCTGCGGGATCCGATCTACCTCTGGGTGGCGCGCCATCGCTACCGTTGGTTCGGCCGCTCCGAGGCGTGCATGGTGCCCAACCCGGACCTGAAATCCCGGTTCCTGGCCTAGTCGGTTCGCAGCCTTCCCCCCGGGCTGACCCAGCAGCGGAAGACATCCACGAACGGCCTGCCGACGGGCCTCGGCCACCCCTTTCCTCCCGTTCAGGAACTGGCGCTGGTGTAGTGGCGGAGGGACAGGCGCCAGAAGAGTTCGCTGGCCACGAAGCAGACGACCGCCATGCCGATCAGCGGCATCAGCTCCCAGGGGGAACCGAGGCGGTCGGCCAGCAGCTTCGCCGGGACGTTCGAAACCAGAAGCATGGGCAGCACCCAGGTGAAAACAGCCCGGTAGGCGCCGCGCGGGAAGGCGTCGGCCGGGAGACGCGCGATGTTGAACAGGTTGTAGTAGCCCCAGACGATCCCTTGGGCCCGGACCGTCCAGAAGGCGATGCAGGCGAGCAGGAACATCAGGGAGTAGTGGATCGCCAAGCCCGCCACGCACACCACCACGAAGCCCATCCATTGGGCGACCGACGGAACACGATGCAGCTTGGCCAGGGCGTAGCCCACCACCGCCAGCCCCATGAGCGCGTTGGCGATGTTCCCGATCTCGAACTTCTTCACCGAGATCAGGAACCGGGTGTTCACCGGCTGCAGGAAGAGGAGATCCAGGGTCCCTTTGCGGATCAGTTCCGAGAGGTTGGAGAGGTTGGTCACGAACAGCATGTGGAAGATCTGCTGGATGAACTGGTTGCAACCCACCAACAGCACCACCTCCCACCGCGACCAGCCGGCGATGCTGTCGGTGTGGCCGTACAACACCGTCATGAAGGCGATCTGCAGCCCGAACCACAGCCCCTCCACCAGGATCCACAGGAGGAAGTTCGCCTTGAACTGCATCTCATGGATGAGCGAGTAGCGGATCAGCGCGGCGTAGATGCCGGCGTACCTCCGGACGGTTGCGAAGGCCGCGTTCATCCGCCCACCGCCGTGTAGGTGCGCAGTCCCCTGGACCACATCCACCGGGCCCCGAGGTACGCCATCAGGATCCAACCCGCCTGCATCCCGATCCCGCGCCAGAGCGCCTCCCCATGGATCTGACCCAGGTAGACGCCCACGGGGAAGTAGAGCAGATAGGGATAGGGAGTCAGCAGGACCACCTTCTGCAACGCGGCCGGCAGGATGTCCAAGGGGAACAGGTGTCCGCTGGCGATGTATTCGAAGGCGAACTGGATGAAGATGAACGTGCTCACATCCAGCACCCAGAACGCGAGCAGCGCCACCATGTAGGCGATGAAGAACTGGAGGATCCCGGCCATGACGATGGAGGCCAAGGCCAGCGAGAGCGTCGCCGCATCGGAGGGCAACACGAAGTTCTCGCGCTGGAAGACGATGAACACGCTCACCGGGATCAGCGCCATGGTCGTGTAGACTGCCCTTCCCGATCCGTACAGGCAGAGCCGGTAGGTCAGGTAATCCATCGGCTTGAGCAGGAACTGGCTCACCTGGCCGTCCTTGATGTCGGCGGCGATCTGCCAGTCGTCCTCCGCCACCGCGGTGACGGCATCCACCAAGGTGACCAACAGGTAGTAACTGATCATCTGCACCAGCGTGTACCCACCGAGTACGGCGCCCGGCTCCTTGCCCGCGTAGATGGACTTCCAGAGGAACAGGGTTCCGGCGAGCGGGATGAGTCCGAAGGCGGCGCGGAACAGGAAATTGACCCGGTAGACGAGCGTGTTCTGGATGCCCAGGCCGAAGACGTGGAGGTATTTGCCCACGGCGAAGCTCAATCCATCGCGGAATTCTGCGCGTCGAAGAGCTCGGCAAAGGCCTCCTGGGTCACCCGGAGGGTCTCGGCCAGCAACGTGGACTCCTTGGCTCCGAGGTTGCCACGGGTCTTGGCCTGGAGCATCTCCAGTTGGTCGATGAAGATCTTCGCCGCGACCAGGTCGGGTTCCGGCAGGAGACCTCCGTTGGGGTCGGGAATCTTCCCCAGAAACGTCAGGGCCATCTGTCCGTGGCCGGACACCAGCTGCTCGAACAAGGCCGCATGGATCGCCGGGATGTCAGCCCCGGAAAGGCGGTCTTCTGGAAGTGGCGTCGTGTTCATGGTTTGTCCTCGCCCCGTGCGCCCCGTGCGACCTCGGCGGCCAGGAAGGCCACAAGGTGACGGAGCCGCTCGCCGGTGTCGACGGTCTGCAGGATGACCTGCCGGGCCAACGGATTGGGAAGCAGCAGGGTCGCGATGAGGTCGGTGAAACGGCCGACGTCGCCGATATGCTTGAGCGCCCGGACGCAATCCTCGACCTGGGCGTCGCCGCCCGCGGAGGAACCGCTGGCGAGCTGACGGATCAGCTCGAGCGGAACCGGCTGATCCTGACGGAGTCGGGCATCTACGAGGTCGAGGGTGCGGGTGACAAGACTTCCAAGCTCATGCTCCGATCCGTTGGTCTCGACCAACGGCGTGATCAGGTGCTTCCGATAGGGACGGGTCTGGACGATCTTCCCCAACTGGACACGGAGGAGTCCGTGGAGAACGAGATTGGAGGTTCCGTTGTCGTTGCGGACGCAGGCGCGCACGAGGCCGAGCGTGGCCACGTGGCAAGGGGATTCCCTCTTGGCATCGGGCCGTTGCATCGCCAGGCAGAACATCCGGTGGGACTCGAGGGAGTCCGAGAGCATGACCCGGTAGCGGGGTTCGAAAATGAAGAGGGGGAGCATGGCCTGTGGAAACAGGCTGGCCTCCCCCAGGATCATGACGCCCGCACGGTCGGGTATCAGCATGGGCCGACGTTAAAGGGGGAGCCCTGCGATGCAAGGCACGGTCCTTCATTGAATGAATCCCCGATTTGAGGGTCTATACGGCCGGAGGGGGCATCCCTTCCTGACGGTTCATCGAGTAAAAGACCATGAAAGCGAGTGTTGTTGCTGTGTTGCTGGCGTTGGCGTGCATCGGCGTCGGAGCCGGCTGGTATGTCAACCATGACAAGGCCGAGAAGAACCGCCTGGCCTTGGAAGCCGAGAAGGCCCGCCTGTCCAAGGACTTGGTCGAGACCACCGCGAAGCTGACCGAACAGGTCCGGGTGAACGCCAATCTGGAGACGAACCTCGTCCAACGGGTGGAGGAACTGAACACCTTCTCGAACAAGTGGACCTTCGTCGCGACCACGCTTTCCAAGACCGAGATCGAGGCCAAGGCGGCGGCCGAGGCCGCCCGGGCGGAGATCGAGAAGCGCGACAAGCAGATCAGCGGGCTCGAAGGCGAGAAGGACGATCTGACCAAGAAGATGGGTGAACTCACAGGTCAGATCGGGACCTTGGAATCGCAGATCAAGGAGACGGAACGCAAGCTGGCCGCCAGCGAAGGGGATCGGGAATCGCTGAAGAAGGAGCTGAAGCGCCTGATCGCCGAGAAGAACGAGCTGGAAAAGAAGTTCAACGACCTCGCCGTCCTGCGCGACCAGGTCCGGAAGCTCAAGGAGGAGCTCAGCATCGCCAAGCGCCTCGACTTCATCCGCCGCGGCCTCTACGGCTTCGACAAGAAGGGCGCCCAGCTCATCAACGAGGGAGTCCGCCCACTGGCGCCGAAGAACAGCGCCACCAACGCCTTCCCCCTCAACGTCGAGGTTGGGACCGACGGCTCGTCGAAGATCACCACGCCGCCGCCGAAATGATCGCCGGCGTGGATCCCTTCCGTTTCCAAGAGGTCGGGTCAGGCTAAACGGACATGGGTTCCGAACTGCGCGATTCCCACGGCCGTGTGATGCGGGACCTTCGGGTCAGCATCACCGACCGCTGCAATTTCCGCTGCCTCTACTGTCTTCCGGAGACGGAGGAGGCGGCGGACTTCTACCGCACCCGCTTCGATGCCCTTCGCAATCCGAAGCCAGCCGCACCGGTGCCCATCCGGCGTGAGTGGAAGCCCAAGGCGGAACTGCTGACCTACGAGGAGATCATCCGGATCGTCCGCATCGCCGCCGGGCTCGGCATCGAGAAGGTGCGGGTCACCGGCGGCGAACCGCTCTTGCGCCACGGGGTCGAAAACCTCGTGGCAGGCCTTTCCACCCTCCCCGGCATCCGGGATGTGGCCATGACCACCAATGGGGCCCTTTTCCAGGCCAAGGCCGCCGCCCTGCGCCAGGCCGGGCTTGGGAGGGTCAGCTTCAGCATGGATTCCCTGGACCCGGAAAACTTCCGCAGGATGACCGGTCGGGACGGCTTGGAGTCGGTGCTTTCCGGCCTCCAGCAAGCCCGTGCGCTCGGCTTTTCCCCGGTGAAGGTCAACGCGGTGGTCATCCGGGGCATGAACGACCACGAGGTCCCCGCCCTGGCCCGGTTTGCCAACGAGCAGGACCTGAGCCTTCGATTCATCGAGTTCATGCCCCTGGATTCGAGCCGCGCCTGGCAGAAGGATCGGGTCGTTCCTGGCCGCGAAATTCTTGGCACGCTGCAACGCGAGTTCGACCTGGTTCCGGTGGACCAATCGGGGAATCCGGCGGAGACCGCGCGCCGATGGACATTCCGGGACGGCCGAGGAGAGATCGGGATCATCGCGCCGGTGAGCGAGCCGTTCTGCGGCCATTGCAACCGGCTGCGTCTGACGGCGGACGGCAAGCTCAGGACCTGCCTCTTCAGCCACGACGAACACGACCTGCGGCCGTTGCTCCGGGGAAGCGGCACCGACACCGGGATCGCGGATCGTCTGGTGGAACTGGTCCGTCACAAGGAGGCGGGACATCGCATCGGCCAGGCGGACTTTCGCC
>CAMASJ010000211.1 GCA_945860685.1 Akkermansia muciniphila | reverse complement strand
AGGGGATCTGACGCAGCGTGCGATTGCCCAGTACGACCCGGAAGGAATCCCGGCCGACCACATACCGCAACCTCCCAGCCACCTCTCGCCAACCCCAGAACGCCAACAACGCCCCCCCAAGGACGGATCCGGCAATCATGAGGCTTGTAGGCGGCATTCAGGGACTCCTTCCAGCCCAAAGAATCAGGATCGGCACGCCGACGCCAGCACCAAGACACAGCGCCACCGGCCATGGCGTCCTCGAAAATCGGAACGCCAACACCACACCAAGGACGGTCGTTGCCAGGAGCGCCACCGACATCACGACGACCAACCCCTGGAACAGCTTGGGCGACGAAGGCTTCCGGAATTCGTGGTCCCCGGGATAGATCTGGTCGGTGTGCACCACCCGCAGCTTCTGCACGATCGACTCGGCCTCGCTGACCGATTTCAGCCGCTCTGGATTGATCGTCTGGTACCAACCCGAGGCGATGAAGAACACCAGCAGGGGCGTGAAGAAGACCCCGAGATAGAGATGGGCGAGACGCAGGCGTTTCATCGGATCGGGAGCCTTCCGCAAGAGCCTACTTGACCTCCGGGATGCGGATCTTCTTCCCGACCACCATGCGGTTGGGGTTGAGCTTCGGGTTGGCCTCCAGGATGTGCTTCAACCGCACCTTCATGCCGTGGGCCTTGTTGTACTCGGTGATGATCTCCCCGAGCGTCTGGCCTTCCTCCACGGTGTGCTCGAAGAAGGCGTAGTTGGGCACGAGCAGCGGCTTGGGTTCGTCGGCGGCGGCGTTGGTCGCGCCCGCCCCGGACTCACCGGCACCCGACGAAACGGCTTCCTTCTCCTTGGTCTTGGCCTTCGTTCCGCCAGCGCGACGATCGGTCTTCTCCGGGTCCGTCGGCAGTTGGGGCGCCGGCATGTCGGCCAACTTCTTCAACTGCAGAACGATCCGGTCGTTGTCATCCTGGCGCCGCTTGTCGAGCTCCCGGATCTGTTCCACGACCCTTTTGAGTTGGTCCTGAGTCACGCCATCCTTGCCCGCGTTGGAGGCGACACCACGGACCTCGCTCAGCGAGGTGCGGATCTCGGCGATGGCGGACTCGAGCTTCTGCACCCTCGCGCGCAGACGGTCGACGTCCTCCTCCGCCTGCTGGAAGCGGGTCTGCATCTGCCGGTATTCCTCCTGGCTGATCTCAGCGTGGGATTCCAGGGAGAGGGAGGTCAGCGCCACCGCGACCAGATAGGGACGGAGTCGTTTCATCAATGGATCAAGCTAGGAAGCTTTCGACCGCGCCCGCAAGACGGAGTTGTCCAGACGGTGAACAACTTCTCCCGGAGCACGGCCGACGCGGTCGATGGCGGCGCCGGAGTGGAGCGGATGGCTGAACTTCGGCTTGCCTGCGGGGCGCCCTGCGCCAACCTCCGCGCCGTTTCTCGATGAACTATCCGATCTCACGTCGCGCCGCCACGCTGTCGCCCTCCCTCACCCTCGCCATCGATTCGAAGGCCAAGGAGATGAAGGCGAAGGGCGAGGACGTCGTCGGCTTCGGCGCCGGCGAGCCCGACTTCGACACCCCGCAGCACATCAAGGATGCCGCCGCGGCGGCGTTGGCCGCCGGCTTCACCAAGTACACCCCCAGCTCAGGCATCCCCGAGCTGCGCCAAGCCATCGCCGACAAGTTCCAACGCGAGAACGGGCTGACCTACAAGCCCTCCCAGATCATCGTCAGCAACGGCGGAAAGCACTCCTGCTACAACGTCATCCTCGCCACCTGCCAGGAAGGCGACGAGGTGATCATCCCGGCGCCCTACTGGCTGAGCTATCCGGAAATGGCAAAGCTGGCCGGGGCGACCCCGGTGATCCTCGAGACCTCGGACAAGACCGAGTTCAAGGTAACTCCCGAGCAACTGCGCGCGGCGATCACTGCGCGCACCCGTTTGTTCATCCTCAATTCCCCGAGCAACCCGACCGGCTCGGTCTACACCCCGGAAGAGATCAAGGCGCTTGGTGACGTCTGCGTCGAGAAGGGCGTGCTGATCATGAGCGACGAGATCTACGAGCACCTCACCTACGACGGCGCCGTGGTGAAGAGCGTCGCCTCGTTCAGCCAGGCCCACTTCGACCACACGATCATCGTCCACGGCTTCGCGAAGGCCTGGAGCATGACTGGTTGGCGCCTGGGCTTCCTCGCCGCCCCCGAGCCGATTGCCAAGGCCATCGACGCCCTCCAGAGCCACAGCACCAGCAACCCCTGCTCCTTTGCCCAGAAAGGCGGCGTCGCCGCGCTGACCGGTTCCCAGGAGCACCTGCCGAAGTGGCTGGCCGAATACGCCCTGCGCCGCACCGCCGCATGGCAGAAGCTCAACGCCATGCCCGGGGTCACCTGCGTCAACAGCAAGGGCGCGTTCTACCTCTTCCCCAACATCTCCGGCACCGGCCTCAAGTCGGCCGACTTCTGCGCCCGCCTGCTCGAAAAGGAGAAGGTCGCCGCCGTCCCCGGCATCGCCTTCGGAGCCGACGACTACATCCGCATCAGCTACGCGACCTCACTCGCCATCATCGAGAAGGGCCTCGACCGGATGGACCGGTTCGTTCGCGGGTTGAAGGGTTGAAGGGGGCAATGCTCAACGTTCGACTCCCAACGCCCATTCCCATCGTTGAGCGTTGAGCGTTGAAGGTTGAGCGTTCGGAGCCCCGGGAGGAAAACGGTTCCGCGTCTCGACGCCCGGCGCCCTTTTTTTGGGGGGCCAACCTCCAATTCGGATTCACGAATCGGGGAGGCATCCCGTGTTCTGGCGAACCCGGCTACGGGAGACCCCGGATCGCCCCTGCGGGACTACGCCGCGTCCGCACAACGGGCAACGGACAACCGACAACGGACCCGCCCCCTTCACTTCCCATCCCGGATTCGCTGCTTCCGGGCTTCGCGATCCTCCTCGATCTTGGCGCGGTCGATCGAAAAGCGCCGACGGGCTTCGTCGGCCTTCTCGTAATCCCGTTGCTCCGCCGCGGCGGCCAGCTCGTCCTTCATGGCCAACTCGGCCTGGGCCAGGCGGGCGGTGCACTGGGAATCCACCTCCGCGATCTCGGCCTTCTGGGCCGCGGTCAGCTTCCGGGCCGGCTCGGTCTTGCTCAGACGTTCCATCGCGAGTTCGTAGGCGGATTTCATCGGCCGGATCCTAGCTGGTCCCGGCCGGAATCTCCAGCGGACCCTGCCGACGGTTTCCTGAGCAAAACCCGACCGTTTCACACCAAGTTCACCATTTCACCACCCGTCCGTTCCAAACGGAGGTGAATTTCATCAGGTGGCGACGACAGGGACGTCTTCGAAGACCGGCAATTCACCCTTCCGGTCCGATCCCACGTCGACGAATCTCCTGACGACCCGGGAGATCCTGTTCCGCCCGCTGCCCCACCTCCACGACCGAAGGGCGCTGCGTTGGACGATCCGCCTCGTGCTGCTGACCTTCCGCTCACGGATCCGCGCGGTGTACGGCTCGGAACGCTTGGCATCCCTTTCCGGCGCGGTCGTCTTCGCGGCGAACCACAACCAGCGCCTTGAGGCGGTCATCCTGCCAGCCCTGCTCACCTTCCTCGGCCGCGGACGCAACGTGCACTTCCTCGCCGACTGGAACTTCATCGTGATTCCGGTGCTTGGGTGGATCCTGTCGCTGAACGAGCCCATCGTGGTCGTGCGCAAGGATCTGCGGCCCCGTTGGCTGAATTTCATGCGTCGCTGGTTCGACGACGTGCCGCCCCCGATGGAGCGCGCGGCTCTCCTCCTGCGACAGCACAGCCGCGTCGGGATCTTCCCCGAGGGCACCGCGCATCGGGATCGGAACCGGATGCTCCGGGGACTCGGTGGCGCCGCGCGCCTCTCGCTCGAGTGCGGTGCGACCGTGGTGCCGGTGGGCCTTCGCTTCCGCAGCGGACCCGGGCTCGGACCGATCCGCGACCTCGAATCGTTCGAGGTCCACATCGGCGAACCCCTCACACCTCCCGACCTCCCCTCCCCGAACCGCCGGGACCTCTTGGCCTGGAACACCCGGATCCTTGGCACCATCTCGACCCTCTGCGGAAAGGCATGGTCACCCGAAAACCCCAGAACCCGAACCGACGATGAACCGACACCTTGACGTCCTCCGCGTGGAAGACGAGTGGGGGCGCCAGCAGGCCCTTGCCGTCATGCGCAGCACCTACCGCGACGAAAAGAACTGGATCGCCGACGACGGCCGTCTGGTGGCGCCCTCGGACCTGACATCGCCGGACATCTCCTGGTTCGTCGTCCGTCTGGAAGGCCAACCGGTCGGGGTCCTCCGCGTGCTCTATGCCCCGCCGCTCGACTTGTACGCCCAGTACGGCTTCAAACTGGTGCGCACGGACCTCGACCTCGACCAGTTCATCCGCAACTCCCGCATCGCCGAGATCGGACGCTTCGCCGTGTCCCCGGACCAACGCGGCAACGTGCTCGTCGCGACCGCGCTCATGCGCGAGGCCGTCCGAGAGACGGTCCAACGCGGGTTCACCCACTACATCACCGACGTGTTCGAGGGCGAGACACACAGCCCCTTCGCGTTCCATTCCCGCGTCCTCGGTTTCGAGACCGTCGCCACCCACGACGTCGGTGAGCTCAACTGCCCCAATCGCCGCATCACCATGGTCCTCGACCTCGCGGCCTCCTACCGGCGGCTGTCCCGGGCTCGTGGATGGCTCTACCGCTACCTGACCGAGGGTTGGACGGACGCGATGCGGGAACGGATGGAGTCCCTCCCGCGTCTTGCCGCAGGTGCCCAATGACACCGGGTCCGCGCCTGTTCTAGGCTGCGGCCATGCCGCCCTTCCTGCGTTGGTTGCCGTGGATCCTCGTCTCCGGACTCGGGGCCGGGGCCTATTGGGTGCTGGCCACCCGACGCGATGAACCGGTGAGCTCGGCATACCTGCTCGTCGCCGCGCTCTGCACCTACGCCATCGGATACCGGTTCTACTCCAAGTGGATCGCCGCCCGGGTCCTGATGCTCGACGACCGTCGCGCCACGCCCTGCGAGGTGCATGAGGACGGCCGGGAGTTCGTGAAGACGAACCGCTGGATCGTCTTCGGACACCACTTCGCCGCGATCTCGGGGCCTGGACCGCTGGTGGGACCGGTGCTCGCCGCGCAGTTCGGCTACCTCCCCGGCACACTCTGGATCCTCATCGGCGTGGTGCTCGGGGGCGCCGTGCAGGACTTCCTGATCCTCTTCGCCTCCATGCGGCGCAACGGGCGTTCGCTGGGCCAGATGGTGAAGGACGAGGTGAACTCCTTCGCCGGCGGCCTCGCGCTGGTCGCGATCCTCGCCATCATGGTGATCCTCCTCGCGGTGCTCGGCCTGATCGTGGTCAAGGCCCTCGCCGAAAGCCCCTGGGGCGTCTTCACCGTCGGCGCCACCATCCCGATCGCACTGCTGCTCGGCATCTACCTCCGCTTCGTCCGCGCCGGCCGCACGCTGGAGGGTTCCATCCTCGGGGTGCTCCTCCTCGTCGCCGCCGTCTGGGGCGGTCAATGGGTGCATTCCAACCCCACCGCCTCGGCGATGTTCACCTTCAAGGCGGAACCCATCGCCTGGATGGTCATCGTGTACGGCTTCGCCGCCAGCGTGCTCCCGGTCTGGCTGCTGCTTGCCCCGCGCGACTACCTGAGCACCTTCATGAAGCTCGGCACGATCGTCGCCCTCGCCGCCGGCGTGCTGCTGGTGCTGCCGACACTCCAGATGCCCGCGGTGACGCGCTTCATCGACGGCTCCGGCCTCGTCGTCGCCGGAAAGCTGTTCCCATTCTGCTTCATCACCATCGCCTGCGGAGCCATCAGCGGATTCCACTCCCTGATCTCCAGCGGCATCACGCCCAAGATCCTCACCCGCGAATCCTACGCACGTCCGGTCGGCTATGGCGCCATGCTGCTCGAGTCGCTGGTCGCGATCATGGCGCTCATCGCCGCCTGCACCCTCGAACCCGGCGTCTATCTCGCCATGAACGTGAAGGGCGCAGGCGCCGACGCGGCCGCCATCGCCGCCGACACCGCCGCGAAGATCGCCGCGACCGGGTTCCACCTCGACCCCGCCTCGATGGACCGCCTTGCGACCGCCGTCGGGGAGAAGTCGCTCTACGGCCGCACCGGCGGGGCGGCGACCCTAGCCGTCGGCATGGCCAACATCTTCTCCCAGGTGACCCAGGGCCGCTGGCTCGACCTCTGGTACCATTTCGCGATCATGTTCGAGGCGTTGTTCATCCTGACCACCCTCGACGCCGGCACCCGCGTCGGCCGCTACCTGCTCCAAGACGTCCTCGGGCACCTCTGGAAGCCGCTCGGCAACGTACGGTCCGGCGCCGCCGGAGCCCTCGCGAGCGCGCTCGTGGTCGCCGGTTGGGGATGGTTTCTCATCCAGGGCGTGCGGGATCCCCTCGGCGGAATCAACTCGCTTTGGCCGCTCTTCGGCATCGCCAACCAGCTCCTCGCCGCCATCGCGCTGGTCTTGGCCACCACGATCCTGCTCAAGCGCGCCCTCGCCGGCTGGATCGAGGGCAAGCCCGACGAAACCGGGGCCTTCGTCCGCCGCGGTTCCCCGGCGGTCGCCTTGGTGACCCTGATCCCCCTTCTCTGGCTGCTCTCGGTGACCTTCACCGCCGGTTGGCAGAAGATCTTCCACCCGTCGCCCCGCATCGGCTTCCTGGCCACGATGCAGGTCCTGGAATCCAACCGCCCCGCGTTGGAGGCCGCGGTCGCCGCCGCAACCGAGGCCACCCGCGAAACCGCGGTGAAGGCGCTTCGCGCGAACCGCGCGCAGCATTTCAACAACGGGCTCGACGTCGCCGTGACAGGGGTCTTCCTCTCCTTCGCAGGCCTGGTGGTGCTCTCGGCGGTGTGGGAATGGATCCGGCTCCTGCGCGGAACCCGGCCGCCGGACCTCCGCGAGGAACCGGCCACCTGGCTCCCGGCCTACGCCGTCCGCGAGGCGGGCGGTGCCACCGGGCTGGCCGGGGCCGCGGCGGTCGCCTTCGCCCTGCTCCGCCACTGGTCGGGACAGGACCGCGTGGACCGGGTGGCCGTGCAGCTCGCGGCCGCCCCGGTGCCCGGGATCCGCTCCGAGGCCATCCTCCTGGACCTTCCCGAGGTGCGCGAATCGGCAGGCCTCCGGAACCGTCCGGCCGCCTACGTCGTCGCCGCCGAGCAGCACGCCGGAGACTCGCCGCGCTGCTGCTGATGCGCCCCGACCTCCCAGGCAGCCTTGGGCGCCAGTCCAAGGACTCCGCCCGATCCACCGGATCCCCTTTGGCTCCTTCCCCATCTGCGTCCCTCTGCGAAATCTGCGGATCCACTCCCCAATTCCCGGATCCCAGCCTGATTCCATCCGCAGATGTCGCAGATTCCCGCAGATGACCGGCTCCCGAGTTCTTTTCGCGAGCCGTCCAGACCTCCCAAGTAGCCTTGGGCGCCAGTCCAAGGACTCCGCCCGATCCACCGGATCCCCCTTTGGCTCCCTCCCCATCTGTGTCCCTCCGCGAAGTTCGGCCTGACGCGATGAACCCAAGGTCTTCGCGATTCCTCGTCTGCGATGCCTGATCTCCCGCAAGAGGTTGCGGCTTCGCGGCTTGGCGTGCCGATCCCTGACGCATCGACACGGCTCGGTTGGGCACCCGCCCTTCCCTTCAGCCCTTGGAGAACTGGAGGCCGCCCTCGCGGTCCGTGCCGACCCGGATGGTGTCGCCGGCCTTGAACTCGCCGGCCAGCAGCCGCTTTGAAAGCGGGTTGAGCAGGTGGTCCTGGATGGCCCGCTTCAACGGACGCGCCCCGAACTGCGGATCGTAGCCTTCCTTCGCCAACTGCACCTTCGCGGCGTCGGTCATCTCGAGCTTCAGGTTCTGGGCGGCCAACCGCTGCAGGACCTTTTCCAGCTGGATGTCCACGATCCGCCCCAACTCGGCCTCGTCGAGGCTCTGGAAGACGATCGTGTCGTCCACGCGGTTCAGGAACTCCGGACGGAAGTGCTTCCGCAGCTCGGCCCGGACCTTGTCCTCCATCTCCCTGCGGCTGCCGATCGTCGCGCCGCCGTCGAGGAAGTACTCCTGGATGATCGGAGAGCCGATGTTGGAGGTCATCACCACCAGCGTGTTC
>CAMASJ010000210.1 GCA_945860685.1 Akkermansia muciniphila | reverse complement strand
ACCCACTGGTCCAGCACGAAGACGCTCTTCACCCCGACGCGGTCCGGGTTTGGCCGAAGCAGGTCGGTCCACTTGTTGGCCCAGTGGTCGGCGTAGGCGGGATCCTCCAGAAGCCGGTCCACGAGCCTCGAACGCCGGGTCGGATCGGTGTCGGCGAGAAACTCCCGGACCTCGTCCGCCGTGGGGATGCGCCCCAGGGTGTCGAGCGTTGCACGGCGCAGGAAGACGGAGTCGTCACAGACTCCGGACGGCTTCAACCCCAGCTCCTGGAAGCGAGCCAGCGCGAAGGCGTCGATGAAGTTGTTGGTGGGAATCGCCGCGTAGTCGGCGGCCGGGAAGAGGCGCCGTGCCGGGACCAGGATCCGGGAGTCGGCGACGAGTCCCATGTAGCGGGCCACGACCACGCCTTGCCCGGCGACCTGGCCGATCGTGATGCGTCCTTCCGGGTCGACGCGGGCCAGCTCGGGATCGTTGGACTCGAAGGCGGCGAGCGCGGTGACGTCCCGCGTCGAACCGTCCGTGTATCGGGCTTCGACGAGCAGGCGCTGAGTGGCTCCGTTCCGGTGGCGTCGGGCGGACGGGAACACTTCCAGCGAGGCGAGTGCCGGTTCGTTGGTCACCACGAATGGCATTCCCGCGCGGATCCAACCGACGAGGGTCCGGTGGAGCGGCGAGCCCACTTCGAAGCGGCGTCCGCCCTCGTGCGGGATCCGGCCGGTCGCCTTCTGCAGCAGCAGGCTTTCGTCGGGGGCGGCGGGGAAGACCCGGCGGCCACGGTTCTCCTTCACGATCTCGGCGTGGTCCGAAGCCGGGTCGAAGGAAAACACCGAGAGCTTGAACCCATTCTGGCCATCGGGCTTGGCGTGGCAGGCTCCGGCAGCGCAGCCGGCCTGACTCAGCAGGGGCAGCATGTCCCCGACGAAGGACGGATCCGGTTCCGCCGACGGCATCGCCCCGTTTCGGGCCCGCAGCGTCGTCGTCAGCCGTCCGAACCGAAGGCCGACTGAGTTGGTTCCGGCGGCGGTGCCGGGAAGCAGGCGGAGTCCCCGGATCCCAAGGGATTCCAAGCCCGAGCGCCGTGGCACGTCGACACGGACATAGGGGGTCAGGTCGACCTCGAAGCCGTCGGCGTCGAGTCCCGTGACCCGGAATGCGCGCTGCGGCGACCGGGGTCCGAGTTCGAGCTCCGTCGGGTGCACCGCAATGGAACGGAAGGTCGTCGACTTCAGGGTGGTGGGCGTCTTCTCCGGCCCCGCAGCGGAGTTCCGCGCAGGCGGTGGATCCCTTCGGGGCGCTGGAAGGGATGGCGCCGAAGAGCCCGGAACCGACAGCGTCGCGAGCAGCCGCGACTCGCCATCCCAGACCTTCACCGACCCGTCGTGGCCGCCGGCGTGGAGAAGGCGTCCGTCCGGCGAAGCCACAAGGCTGAGCGCAGTGGAATCGAGCGAACCGATCCGGCGTTCGTCCGCGGTCGCCGAACTCTGTTCCCCGGAATGCGCCTTCAGCCGCGTGTAGCGGAAGACCTCGCCCTTCTCGGTGGCGACGGCGACCGCGGAGCCGTCGGCCGGCCAGACCACCGCGGTGATGCCGGCGGTATGGTTGCCCAGCGACGTGACCTTCTCCCGTGTGGCGATGTCCCAGACCTTGACCTGCCGATCGGCGCCGCCGCTGACGACCTGTGTGGCGTTGGTGTTGAACGCCGCGGACAGCACCTGTGCGGTATGGCCTTCGAGCACGGCGATCTCGGAACGCTTCGCGGCGTCCCAGACCTTCACCAGGGAATCGCCGCCGGCGCTCACGAGCCGGCTTCCGTCGCGGCTGTACTGGAGGCTGAAGACGGTATCGCCATGGGCCTTCCATGAGGCCTCCGCGCGTCGGGTGCCGGAAGCGAGGATCCGGATCCAACCGTGCCGGCCATCTCCGCCGTCGGCGGCCGCCAGCCGGGCGTCGTCGGGGCTGAAGGCCAGCGCGGTGATGCGTCCGGTGAGGACATTGGAGGCGCTGCCGTCGGGTTCCAGCGTGTCCGGATTCCAGAACCGGATGGAACGGAACGCCCCCGAGACGAGGCGTGTCCCGTCGTGGCTCCAAGCGAGGGACTGGACGGCGTCCACGTGGGCCTGGGCTTCCCTGAGAACGGGACGGTTCGTCCGGGTGAGGTCGTGCAGGAGGATCGATCCGCCGCGTCCTACCGCGAGGCGCGTGCCGTCCGGCGAAACGGCCAGCGCGGTCACCGGGTGAAAGCCTTCGGGCAGCGGTTCCAGGCGGACCTCGTGACGCGGACCCGAATCCTCTTCGCCGAGGGCCGCGGCGTCCCAAGGGGCGCCCGCGCGGACCCAGTCGCGGAGCGTGCGGATCCGGGCCGGATCGAGCTGCTTGCGCGGCGGCATGTGCGGATCGCCTTGAACTTCGACAAGGGCGACGAGGCGGCTTTGGTCCGGGCGGCCCGGGACGACGGCCGGGCCTTCGTCGCCGCCGCGCAGCAGGCCTTCCCGGTTGGACAGGTCGAGACCGCCCTTCCGCTTCTCGCCGTGGCAGGAGAGGCATTCCGAGCGGAGGACCTCCATCGCGGCGCGGGCCTGTTTCGACGGCGCGGCCGCCACCTTCATGGAAAGGCAGAGGAGGGCGGCGAGAAGCCACGGCCGGAGGTTTGCCACGGGACGCTTCAAGGGAAGATGCGCCAATGAAGCCCGGAGGATTGGCGACTGGCAACTCCGCGGGGCGTGGATGCGGCGATTCCTATTTCGTCGGACCGAGGCGGTATCGCAGGTAGTCGCGGGAAACCCCGAGCCGGCGGGCGGCGGCGGAGACGTTCCCGTCGGATTGGGCGAGCGCCTCGCGGATCAGGCGGAGGATGGCGTCCTCGAGCGAGAACCCGGACTCGGGAAAGCGGAAGCCGGCATTCCACCAGTCGATGTTCGCGGAGCCGCCATGCAGGGAATCGGAAGCGGGAACAGTTGGAACGTTGGCTCCCCCGGCGCCGGCGCCGAGAAGCGATTCGAGGTCCAACGCGGGTCCTTCCTCGAAGACCAGCGCCCGTTCCAGTTCGTGCATGAGTTCCCGTACGTTGCCGGGCCACGCGTAGCCGAGGAGGCGGCGACGGCCGGTCTCCGAGAGCGGACGTCGGGGAAGGCGATGCCGCACGGCAACCTGCCCGAGGAGGGTCTCGGCGAGGGGGAGCAGGTCCGCGGCGCGTTCCCGGAGCGGCGGCAGGTGGACGCGGAAGAGGTCCAGTCGGTGGAGCAGGTCCTCGCGGAAGGTCCCCGCGGCCACCATCGCGCGAAGGTCGCGGTTTGCGGCGGTGACCACGCGGACATCCACGGGAATCCAGCGGTTGCCGCCGACCCTCCGGATGCGCCGGTCCTCGAGCGTGGTGAGCAGCTTGGCCTGGATGCCGAGGGAGAGGCTGGTGAGTTCGTCGAGGAACAGGGTGCCACCGTGGGCCGCCTCGAAGAGACCGATGCGGGTGGAACGGGCGTCCGTGAAGGCACCCTTCTCGTGGCCGAAGAGCTCGGATTCCGCGAGCGAGTCGGGGATGGCGGAGCAGTTCGCCTCGACCAGTGGGGCGCTGGCGCGGGGACCCTCGTTGTGGAGCCAGCGGGCGACGGTGGTCTTGCCCGTGCCCGTTTCGCCTTGGATGAGCACCGGGGGCAAGGCGGTCAGCATGCGCTGGTCGGCTGCGAGGATCTTCCGCACCTGCGCCTCGACGCCGGCCAGCGCAGGTCCGAAGAAGAGGCGGGGGGAACCCGAGCGGCGCTGTTCCTCGACGCGGCCGGCGGCGCGGGCCGAGCGGGCCCGACGCAGGGTCAGGGCCAGTGCGTCCGGTTCGAAGGGCTTCGGCAGGTAGTCCAAGGCGCCGAGCCGCATCGCCTCGACCGCGCCGCGGATCCCACCCTCCGAGGTCATGACCACCACACCCGTGTGGGAGGGGAACACCCGGTCCCGAAGCAGGTCGGGGCCGAGGCCGTCCGGCAGGTTCACGTCGATCAGCGCGAAGTCGAAGTTGTCCCGGGTAAGGACCTCCCTGGCCGCGGCGACGCGGTCGACGGCGGTGACCTCGGCGCCGAGGCGCTCGAGGCCGGACACGACGTGGCGGCGCCAGAGGGGTTCGTCTTCGAGGACGAACACATTCAGGCCGGCGAGGGGATCGGAGGACATGGGTTGGCGGTTTCGAGGCGGCGGGACCGAAGGCGTTGCCTCAGGTTGGACGTCGGACTTCGGAACAGGACGGCTTCTATCGGGAAACCCCCGTCATCGGAAAGCCCGATCCGTAGGAACCCGAGGAGGTCTCGGGGCAGGTTCCCCAATGCGGTTTCCGGTCTTGGGGACTATTCCCCAACCGGGGATTCACCGGCACCCGCGGCTGGAAACGGAAGTGATGCAAAACCCTGATCATCAGCGACTCGGGATTCTCTGGCAGGTTGGCATTCCCCCTGCAGGGGGATTCGGCAGATTCGCGAGGCATGTCCGGATGGGTTCCGGAGCGGCCGAGGCGAAGTCAGCAGATCAGGAAAGGCAATATCATGAAGATCCAGAGTTCCATTCGCATCTTCACCGTGGTGGCCGCATTGGCCACCGGGGTGACCGTCTTCGGTGCGGAGACGGAGGTCCGCCGCGAGGATCGTCCGACGCCGCCGGCGACGACGACCGAACGTCCGGGCCGCGGTTCGCGCATCGAAGTTCCGCGCATCGAGGTTCCCTCGGGCGTGTTGAGCCAGCTGCCGCAGGCGGTGCAGGACCAGATCGCCCGCTACCGCGAGCTTTCCCAGACCTTCATCGCCCAGCAGCGCGAGCTGACCAGCACGCTCCGTGCGGCGACCGAGGAGGAGCGGAACCGGATCCGCGAGCAGCTTCGCTCCAACCGCGAGCGTTTCCTGACGGACACCCAGACGCTCCGCTCCGAGATCCGCGACCAGCTCCGCGAGATCCGCCATACCTTGCGCGAGCAGCAGGGTGGAACCGGAACCGGTTCCGGTCGTGGACGCGGCGGCGATCGTCCTCGTGGCTGACATTTTCCAGTATGGACGCCGGACGGGTCTCCGGCGTCCGGGTTGGAAGACAGGCGGGCCGTTCATCCGGTCCGCCTGTCCTTTTTCCGTCGCCGGCGGGATCCGGTCCATGGCCGATGTGGCGGCACGATCCCTCCCCCTCCTCGTCGGTCTCGGCCTCGGGGAATTCCTGCCGGGGCTGATGGCCGGTCCGTGGACCGCCGGGGCCATCCGTGCCACCGAGGAGGTGCCCACGGAAGGGTCCCTCGCATGGCAGTCGCTTTTCACCCTGAGGGCGGCCGCCGGATGGCGTGACAACGTGTTGCTGGCCGGGACCAATTCCCAGGCCACGCCTTTCGTCGGGTCGGGCCTGGAGTTCTTCCTCTTCCGTCTGCCGGTGGACGCCCATCGGTTCACCCTGATGTTGACCGGTGACGACCGGAGGTACCTGCGTTCCCTGCAGGCGCCCGCCGGGCAGGAGCCGGCGCGTGGGGAGACGATCTTCGCCACCCAGGCGGACTACCGCCGGATGTTCGGCGAGCACTTCAGCGCGGACCTCGTGGCCCAACATCTGTACGCCGACCAGGTCTTCGACGCGTCCTCCCTGCTCGACGGGCTGGGCGCGGTGCGGTCGACGGTGCACAGCCTTTCCGCGCATCCCTCGCTGCGGTGGAGCCTGACCGGCTCGTTGCGGCTCGACGCAGGATTCCAATGGCAGCGGCAGAACTTCGAGACGCCGCTCGACGGATTCTGGAACGTGGGACCGAGGGTTTCCGCGGGTTGGGACTACCGGGCCGGTTCCTCGGTCGAGCTCCAATGGAGGCTGGAGGACCGCGCGTACGATTCGCGTCCGGCGGCGAACCTGTTGGGCATCCCGGAGCCCGACACCCTCGCGCGCTTCACGCAGATGCAGACCGAACTGGTGTGGCGTCACCAGTGGACGGAGAAGCCGCGGTTCCGGACCACCGTGCGGTTCTTCCATCAGGGCAACCGGGACGAGGAAGTCGGCTTCTACGACTTCGACCGGGTGGGTGTCGCCGCGACCCTGCGTCTGGATGGCCGGCTCTGGTCGGGTTCGTTGTCGGGCCGGTGGAGCCACTGGAGCTATGCACGCCAGTTCATCTCGCCGGCGCCCGAGGACCTCTTCACCTACCGTCGCCGTGACGACCTGGAACTGTCGCTCCGGATCCAGCGGCGATTCGGCAACCATCTGTCGGTGTTCGTCGAGGAACTGTACGAACGTCAGGATTCGAACGTCGTGCTGGAGACCTTTGATGCCCACACCGTCCAGACGGGCCTCGAATGGGAGTTCTAGTGCGATGAGAGACCGATCCCTAGGCTTCGGCGAGACCATGATCTTCCGTCGGACGGCCCCGATCCCCTTGACCACCGCCCTCGCGGCGCTGGTCGCGCTGGGAATTCTCGTGGCGACGGTCCTGTTCACACGGCGACGGCTTCAGGAGGACCTGCATTCCCTGCTGGCGGCGAAGGAGGCGCGTTCGGTGGCCTCGTTGTTCGAGGGACGCCTGGCAGCCCAGCGCTCCGAGGGCTTCGACGATCCGCTGCTGGCCGCGGTCGAGTTCGCGGCGCTTCCCCAGATGGAGAACCTGCGTGGAGTGACCCTCTACGACGCGGAAGGCCGACTGCCTTCGAGGCTGGTCGGTGAGAAGGCCGTGCCTCCACCGCCGATGGAACCTCCCGGTGTTCCCGCCTTCTCCGCTGGTCCCGTCGCCCGATTCCTGCCGGGGGAGGGTCCGGAGGTGGCGCGGTTGCTGGTGCATTTCCCGCTGCGCGACGAAGTCGGCGCCATCGGAGGGATCCTGGCCTTGGAATTGGACGCTTCGGGCCTCGAGCAGGAGCACCTTCGGATGGATCAGGCACTGCGTCGGCAGGGGGCGCTGACCCTCGCGATCTCCGGGACCGCCCTGGCCGCCGCGCTGGCGGTCGCCTTCTCCGGACTGGCCCGGGCCAACCGTCTCCTGGCCGAACGCACCCGGTTGCTCGAGCGGACCAACCGCGAGCTGAGCCTTGCGAACAGGACCGGCGCGGTCGGTGCGGTCGCCTCGCACCTCGTCCACGGACTCCGCAGTCCGCTCGCCGGGCTGCAGGCGTTCGTCACGGGACTCGCCGAGGGCGGGGCGGACGGCTCGGGCGTCGCCGATGCGCGCGACACGGCGCGCCGGATGAAGGCGATGATCGACGAAGTGGTGCGGGTCCTCCGCGACGACGCCGGTCTCCAGGTCCACGAGATTCCGGTCGGGGAGTTGTTGCCGTTGTTGTCGCGGGGAATTCCACCGGCCTGCGCCGCCCGTGGTGTCTCGCTCGGCATTGAAGGCGGCTCCTCCCGCCGACTCGGCAACCGCGAGGCCAACCTTCTCCTGCTCATCCTCGAGAACCTGGTCGCCAACGCGGCGCAGGCCTCGCCGGACCGCGCCGACGTCCGCGTGGTTCTGGTCGAGACGTCGGACGGTGCGCTCGAGGTCCGCGTGGCCGATTCCGGTCCGGGCATTCCGGATCATCTCCGTTCGAACCTCTTCCAACCGACGATTTCCACGCGGCCAGACGGCGCCGGCATCGGCCTCGCAATATCGCGTCGCCTGGCCTCGGCCATCGATGCCGACCTCTCCCTTGAGTCCACCGGACCTGGCGGCTCCGTGTTCCTGCTTCGACTTCCACCGTCCCACGGGACGGCAGTTCCCAGTTGAGCGGAATTGCCATCGGCACCCGCGAGGGGCTATCCCGGTCCGGTTTCACGAAATGAGTCCGAAAGAAGGTATGCCGCCCTTGTCTCCAACGCTCTTGGCCGTGGTGTCCCTCTGTCTGCCGATGCTGGAGACGGTGTCCGCCGACCCGGCCCTTCCGTTGGACTGGAAGTGGTCCAATCCCGCTCCATCCGGCACCGCGGTCGGCGCCCTGGCGTGGCGGACCAACCGGCTCTTCGTGGCGCCGGGAGAACGTGGCCGACTCCAGGTGGCGACGGATCCGACGTCCTGGCGGACCGTCCCGACCGGCACGACGAAGTCGCTGCGGGCCGCCGCCTATCTCGGGAACCGCGCGGTGGTGGTGGGGGAAGGCGGCGTGGTCCTGTGGTCCGACGACGACCGGTTCCAAAAGGTCGAAACCGGCCGCACCAACTGGCTCGAGGGCGTCGCCGCCTCCCCGGATCGACTGGTCGCCG
>CAMASJ010000209.1 GCA_945860685.1 Akkermansia muciniphila | reverse complement strand
TTCCGGACCTGGGCCTTGGTGGTGCCGGGCTCGAAGCCCATGAACGTGTAGGGGAAGTTGTTCCCCACGTTGTTGTGCTGGGGCGGGAAGTAGTAGGACTCGGGCTTCCCTTCCTGACCCACCAGCTTAGCCTGCTTGGCCGACTGGTGCATGTGGTGGGGGATCGGCCCCATGTTGTCGAAGAACTTCGAGTAGACCGGCCAACGGCCGTACTTCTTCCATATCGCCTTGCCCACCAGGGTCGCACCGCAGTCTTCCACCGCTTGGGCGAGGGTGAAGCGTTCCCTGCCCACCACGCAGTAGTTCAAGCCTTCGTCCGCGGCCCGGCCCTCGTTGGCGGTCGGCGTGGTCGAGGCGAACCAGCGCTCGTCGATGCCGCCGCGGTTCAGGCCGTAGGCGTAAGTGTCGTCCGGATGGAGCTTGATGCGCAGTCCGGGCTGGAGAAACGAGCGGGGAACCCAGGCTGGCGCCAGACGGAGCAGTCCGCCGGTGCGGGCAAGCTCGGCCTCGACCTTGGCACGGGTGTTCTTCTTGATGGTCTTGAGCTGCGAGACGGTGTTCATGGGGAGGATGCTGGTTCCGACGCCGTCGCATCGGGGCGCCGGAAAAGGGAATCCGGAACTCCATCGAGTGCAGGTGGGCGGAACGGCAAAAGGCTAGCCGCCTGGGTGGACGCTCGGCCATCCGAAAAGGGCGGGAAGCAAACGGCGACTGCAAAACGAAACGCCCGCCGTTCCTGGAGGAATCGGCGGGCGGATTCAGAACCGATGCCAGTCGGTCAGGCAGCGGCGGAGTGGGCCGCCTTGGTGATCGCATCCGCGGCGACGACCCGGTCGATGTCGAGAAGCGTCTTCACGGCGCCCCGGACCTTGGCCATCCCGAGGATGTAGTCCGTGTCGAGGCTGCCACCGAAGTTGGGCGTGTCCTCGATGTCGCCGGCACCGAAGTTGACCACTTCCTCGACGGCATCCACCAACAGCCCCATCAGGGCCGTCGAACCGTCGGATTGTCGCACCTGGACCACGACGATACAGGTCTGGTCGGTGTCCTTGATGTTCGAAAGGTCGAATTTCCGGCGGAGATCGACGATGGGGATGATCTTGCCCCGGAGGTTGATGACGCCCTTCACGTATTCGGGCATCTGCGGTACTGGGGTCACCTCGACGTTGCGGATGATCTCACGGATCCGGAGGACGCTGATTCCGTAGGACTCCCGTCCGAGGCGGAAGGTCAGGTACTTGCCGGCGATGGAGGATTTTTCTTCAGCGGTGGCGATCATGGGAATCCAAGGATGGAAGGTGAACCACTGGATTCATCGGCCGAAGACGGGAAAGCTTGAGAAGCCGTCTTGGGAAAAGGCTACGGAAGGACGGGGCCGGTGGGCGCGCCGACGGACCCCTTGTCCGTCGGCGCGCCAGAATCCTGCCGCGACAACCGGATCAGCCGAGCAGCTTCAGGACGCCCTGCGGGAGCTGGTTGGCCTGGGCCAGCATCGCGGTGCCGGACTGGACCAAGATGTTGTTGCGCGCGTATTGCGTGCTTTCCTGGGCCACGTCCACGTCCTTGATGATGGAACTGGCGGCAGTGAGGTTCTCGGCGCTGATGGTCAACTGCTCCGAGGTGTAGTTCAGACGGGCCTGATAGGCACCGATCGTCGCCCGATTGGAGGCGAGTTCGGTGATGGCGCTGCGAACCGCGGACAAAGCCGTCGCCGCACCGGTGGTCGTGGCGACCGACGCGCCGGTGGCGTTCGAGTAGGTGGTCGACGCGAGATCGACGCCTCCCATGGAGAAGGTCGAGCCGTCCGAATCGATGGTCACGTCGAGGGACGTGCCAGAGAACAGCGAGACTCCGTTGAAGTCCTTGGTCGCCGCCGAAGTGATGTAGGACGAGAGCTGCGTGAACTCGTTCTGGTAGAGAGAACGGTCGGTGTCGGTCTTGGTGACGTCCTGCGCGAGGATGGCGAGTTCGCTCATGCGGTCCAGGGCCTTGGAGACGCGCTTGAGGTATCCGTCCTGTGTCTGGCTGAACGACATCGCGTTCGCGACATTGGACTTGGCGGCCGTGGTCCGTTGGACCTGGGCGTCGAGGCGCATGCTGACCGCGAGGCCGGCGGCGTCATCGTAGGGATTGACGATCTTCGAGCCCGAGCTCAAGCGCGCCAGGGAGCGCGACAGGGCGGCGGAACTTGCACTGAGGTTGTTGGCGGACGTCTGGGCCGCCAGATTGGTGTTGATGACCATACGGATCTAGGGGTGTTGGTTGCGTTGTTGGGCAGGACGGAAAAGGGAAATCGGGGAAACAGGTTCAGACCGCCCGGGCAGCTGGCTGGGGCAGTTTGGGGAGGGTGCGGGGACGGTTCGTGGTGACCGCCCCTTGGTTCGCCTTCTGGATCTCCTCGTACACCTCAAGGCGGTGCACGGGGACATCAGCGGGCGCCTCGATGCCGACCTTCACGAGGTCGCCGTCGAGGCGGACAATCTTCACGAGGATGCGGCCGTCGATGACCACACTCTCACCGGTTTTGCGGGATAGAATCAGCATGGGACCTTCCGTGGTTCCGAATGGGGATCAGGCCGCTCCGAGCGGGTACTGGATCGGGTAGGGTGAATTCGCCAGCACCACCTGCTTTCCGACCAGGGTATGCCGATTGATCACGATCGGTCCCTTGAGGTTGACGGAGGAAGTGCCGTCGGGACGGATGGTGACGATATTGTAGATCCAAGCGTCCTCCGGCGATTCGATGCCGAGATACGCGACATCGTCGTTGGAGAGATCCGGCGCATAGTCCGGCAGGACAGCGGCCGGCGGGACTACCAAGAAGGCCAAGTCACCCTCGTCGGGTACCTGGAGCCAGCAGAAGGGCTCCTCCTCGGGATTGGAGATGAGCCAGTAGCTCTTGATCTTCTCGAATCCCAGAAGCCCCAGAGGCAGACGAACCGTTAGGGTCTTCGCCTGAGGTGTTTCAACGACGGTACTCATGTCGAGGGCCTGAAAGCACCGCATGTGCCATCCATGTAATATGCTGATATTCAGCATCGTTCAGTTAGCTCAACTCCCTGGAACGCCACGAAATTGCCGTTCCTACCCAGATCGACCGGCAAATGTGTCCTGTCCGGTATTGCCGCTCCGCTGTTTGCCGGGTGGTCTTTGGTAGGGGACTTCCCTGTTGGGGTCCGATACCTCGGTCACCGCACTGAGGAACGCGGACGGATTCGGAAAACGGCCCCAGGCCAAGCCAAAATGCCTGCTTTTGGTCCTATTCCTTAAATTCCACCCTTCTCGGATCTTCCATCCGGACGATCCAGACTCCGCTTGCAACCTAGCTGCATAGTGGCTATGCCACTGGTTGACATGGTGGAAACGAAGGTTGATCCCCTTCTGAGAGCGCCGGCGTATCATCAATTGCACGATCGTCTGCGGCGGCTGGCGCTTTCGGGGGAGATTCCGCCTGGTGGGCGTTTTCCCACGGAACGGGAGCTGGCCCAGCGGTATCGAGTCAGCCGCGTCACCGCCAACAAGGCACTTTCCCAGTTGGTGATGGAAGGTTTGCTCCAGTTCCGTCCCGGGATCGGCACCTTCGTCCGCAAAGAGGCGCTCGAACTCGATCTCGGCGCGTTGGTGAGCTTCACCCACAAGGCACGGCTCGCCGGAAGGGTTCCTTCCACCCGGGTTCTGGAGTTCGAAAGGGTCGCTGGTTCGGACCTTTCCGATGTCGTGCTCCAGGAGTTGGGGGGTGCCGTGCCAGCCGGGGTCCTTCGGATGATGCGGCTGCGGCTGGCGGACGGCATCCCCGTGATCCTGGAGCGCCGCCACCTTCGGGCGGACGTCTGCCCCGAACTCCGGCGAGAGGAATTGGAGGGATCGCTTTACGAGCGGCTCCTCAAGGAACCCGGCCTGAGGTTGACCGGCGCGGACCAGGTACTCAGGGCGGTCCCTTTCGAACCGTCGGATGCGGCGCTTCTCCAACTGAAACCCGGCAGTGCCGGACTCTGGGTCCATGCCATCGGTCGGGCCGAAGGCGGCCCGATCTGGGTCGAGGACACCCTCTACCGCGGCGACCTCTTCGGATTCGTCAACACCATCACCATCGACCAGCCACCTCGTCCGGGTCGGATCACCTCGATATCCGGAATTCCCCCTGTCTCCCGGCAAACCACCACACACAACCTCCGATGAAGTACACCTACGACGAACTCGCCAAGATGATCGACCATTCCCTGTTGCATCCCACGATGACCGACCGGGACCTCGAGGAAGGGTGTGGGCTGGCGGCCCGCTATGGCGTGGCCTCGGTCTGCATCAAGCCCTACGCGGTGACTCTGGCAGCACGGATCCTTGCCGGCACCGGGGTCAAGGTCGGAGCGGTGATCGGCTTTCCCCATGGCAATTCCACCACCGAGTCCAAGCGGCTCGAGACCGCGATCGCTTGCCGCGACGGGGCGGAGGAGATCGACATGGTGATCAATGTCGGCAAGGCCCTCGGAGGCGACTGGGACTATGTCGCCGCCGACGTGAAGGCGGTCTGCGACGAAGCCCATGCGCACGGGGCCAAGGTGAAGGTGATCTTCGAGAACGACTACCTGACCCAGGGCGGAGCCGGACTCGACGCGGACGCCTTCAAGCGGCGCCTCTGCACGCTCTGCGAAGGCGCGGGTGCGGATTGGGTCAAGACCTCTTCGGGATACGGCTTCGTCAAGCAGCCGGACGGTTCCTACAACTACAAGGGGGCCACAGAACACGACCTGGCGCTGATGCGCGCCACGGTGGGGTCCGCCGTCCAGGTGAAGGCCGCGGGTGGCGTCCGCGACCTGGACGGGCTCATCCGGGTCCGGGACCTCGGGGCTTCCCGATGCGGGGCCACCGCCACCGCCGCCATGATGGACGAATACCGGCGACGCGAAACCGCGGAAAAGCTGGGTGGGATTGCCGGATCCGGCGCCTCCACCGGCAAGCTCGGGGCCGGCGGATACTGAACTCCATCGCCACCACCAGCCGGTGTTCGACCTTCACGTCGGAACGCCCACGGTTCCATTCCGGTTCCTATGCGGCTTTGTGTTCATTCGTGAGGTCTCTTCGGGATCGGTCCCTCCGAGTTCCGGCTTCAGCCTCGGCGTGAGGGCGCCTACTTTGACCCCGTGTTGCTTTGGCGTGAACCGATCCCGGATGGCTGGCTGGAAAAGGTGCTGGGAAACCTTCCGGCGGTCCTCGTCGACCATGCCCATCTCGAGCGGAAGGCGGCCACCACCGCGATCAACCTCGAGAAGTACCGGGCGCTCTACGATCGCGTCCACGAGCTGAACGCCATCGCCATCGAGGAACTGCAGCACTTCGAGCTCGTCCTGAAGCTGCTCAGCAGCCGTGGAATCCCGTTCGGCCAACCGTTCCGAAGTCCTTGGATCAGCGGGATGATGTCCTCGGTCCGACAGGGCCAGAGGGAGTCGGTCATCGACCACCTGATTGTCTGTGCGCTCGTCGAGGGCCGCAGCTGCGAGAAGTTCCAGATCCTCTCGAAGGCCTTGGCGTCCCAAGATCCGGAGCTGTCGGAATTCTACGGCTCGCTCGTGGAGTCGGAAGGCAACCACTACGCCTCCTACCTGATCATGGCCCGCCACATCGACGAGGCGGAGACAGACCGTCGGCTCGACTGGTACCTCGATCTGGACGCGAGATGGATCCGGGAGCCGAATCCGGAGCCCATGCTGCATTGAGGGCTCGGTTCCGGCGAAGGACAGGATTCCCGCCGAACTACCAGAGGAACGAGGCCGTGGAAGCCAACTCCTCGCCGCCGCTCCGCAGGGAGACCCGCCAAGCCGAGACGTCCCCCACCTTCTCGAACTCGGCAGGATCCAACAGCACCTTCGTCCAGCGGCGGCGCAGGAACCCACGGCTCACGGGGCGCTCAAGCACCACGGGATCGGTTCCCTTGGACCCGCGCAGCTCGAGGCGGAGGACGCACGGAACCGAAGTGCGCTCCTTGAGGGACCACAGGACGTCGATGCGCAGGCCACGGATGCGATCGGGATGGGCCCTGAGCTCCGCCTGATAGGCATCGCGTTCGTACAGGCTGGGCGAGAGAGCATGCCTTCCCTGCGAATCGAGGCGATGCGGCAGCACCTTGAGCACACGGGCTTCCGTGGCCGCGGCCGAAAGCAGTGGCAACAACGCGGCAAGGAGGAGGGGACGGATCATCAGAAGGGCTTGGGCGGCTCCACTACGAGGACAGCGGGACGCGGGACGAAGGCCGGGGAACGAGGTGCGGCGGGGGACTCCAGTCCAGAAGAGAGGCCGGAACCCGGGGCCTGCGAGAAGAGGCCGGAACGACCGGCGCCGGATGCGGCCGGGTTGCCGAAGCTGTTGAACGCACCGAAACCGGCCGGCGCGGCGGGCCCGCCCTGCGACGGGGCCCCGAAGGGATTGGACGGAGCCGCGGCCGGGCCGCCGAAGGCAGAGGCGTTCCCCGCAATGACGCCGTCGTCGCGGGGAATGAATGGCAACGGAGGTGCCACGGTCGGGTCGAACGACTTCGCCGGCTCCGAGGAAGAACCTCCGGGAAGGCGCGCCGAGACAGACGGATCCGAATAGGGATTCAGGAACTCCGCGGCCCTGCCCGCAGAGGCGCCTCCGAATCCAGATCCCGACGCGGAATCCGACAACGCAGTTGAGGATCCGCCGGAATTGAACTGGAACCACCCCTGCCCCCGGTCCGATCCCACGCCCAGGATCTTGTTCCCGGCACGATCCTGATCGAGATCCTTCGATTGGCCGGAGCGCTCGGACTGGGACAGGATCTTGTCGAGCTTCTCCCGACCGATGACCTCATCGTTCGCACCCGCTGTGGAATCCTCGTCACCGGAGGTGTTCTTCTTCGACTTGCCTTCCCGAAGACCCCTTCCGGAAAGGCTATCCACGGATTTGTCGTCCTTGCCGCCGGCCGCCGTTTCGGCCGCCACTTCGCGTCGGCTGCGGAACCGGCCGCGGTTACGACTGAAATCCGGGATGTCATTGGCGGGATCCGTCGGCTTTTCCATCCCCCTGGGAGTTGTGGAACCGGGCTCCACCAGCCAGTTCTTCCGCCGATCGATCTCCTCCAGGATCCGCTTCTGGGTCTTCGGATCCATGATCGGGCCGGTTTGGGTCGGCGGCATCGGCATCGGCAGGTCGATGGCCCCTTGGAGGGAATTCCCGGATCGGAGGACGTCAAACTGGCGGTTGCGCAGCAATTTCTCCCACGCGGAAGCCCTCTTCGCCTCGGCCTCGGGGGGCAGGACCTGCTCCTTCTTTTCCTCGCCTTCCGGACGGCGGGCACCGCTCGTCTGCGCACGTTCCCCCGCCGTCGCCGAGAAGGCGATCAGCAGTGGCACCACCGCAAGGGAGACGCGCCGGAAAGACATGGCCCTCCTTTAGCCGGCACCCCGGCAGGCGTCAAAGTTCCTTTGCCCCAGTCGCCGGATCAGCAGGCGGGTGGAAACGCTCCAGGAGCTGACGGGCAATCGCCAGGAATGCAGCCGCTGGCTCGCCGGTCGGATTGGAAACCACGACCGGAACACCGGAGTCACCCGCTTCGCGGATCGCGACGAAGAGCGGGATCTCCCCGAGGAACGGCACGCTCTTCCGGGCCGCCTCGGCTTTGCCTCCTCCGTGGCCGAAGATGTCCACCCGCAAACCTTCCGGCGTGGTGAAGCCGCTCATGTTCTCGACGATGCCGAGGATCGGGACATTGACCTTCTCGAACATCGTCACGCCCTTGCGGACCACCCCGAGCGACGCTTCCTGCGGTGTCGTGACCACCACCCCGCCGTCCAAGGGCACCGTCTGGCAGAGCGAAAGCTGGGCGTCGCCGGTCCCCGGAGGGAGGTCCACCAGCAGGAAGTCCAGCTCACCCCAATCCACCTGGTGGATGAACTGGTGGATCGTCTTCTGGATCATCGGACCCCGCCAGATGACCGCCTGGTCGGGATCGAGGAGGAATCCCATGCTCATCAACCGGACACCGTGCCGGACCGGGGGAACCAAGCGGGATTCATCCTCGGTGAGGGCCGGGCGACCGTGGATTCCCATCATCAGCGGGATGCTGGGGCCGTAGATGTCGCAATCGAGCAATCCGACGCGTGCGCCCAGTCGGGCGAGGGCCACGGCGAGGTTGACCGAGCAGGTCGACTTGCCGACGCCGCCCTT
>CAMASJ010000208.1 GCA_945860685.1 Akkermansia muciniphila | reverse complement strand
CGTCTGCGGCGGTGAGTTCGGCCGGACGCCCGCGGTCGAGATGCCGGCCCCAGGCACGCCGGGCAACGGCAAGGGCCGCGACCACAACCACCATGGCTTCAGCGTCTGGCTGGCCGGCGGCGGCGTGAAGGGCGGGCAGGCCTACGGAGCCACCGACGAGTTCGGCTTCCGCGCCGTGGAGAAGCCGGTCCATGTCCACGACCTCCACGCCACGATGCTCCAACTGATGGGCTTCGACCACGAACGCCTCACCTACCGCTATGCCGGCCGCGATTTCCGCCTCACCGACGTCGCGGGCGAAGTCGTCCACGGATTGTTGGCCTGAATCCCTACGGCTATTCGACGTGGATCCGCAGATGTCGCAGAGGAACGCAGATGAAGGGACAGCCTCCCGCCGCGGGCGTCGGAATCCCAGGATGGGGCGCCACATAGGCCTTCGGATCGCGTGCGCAGCCCAGCAGGGTCCGGGGTCAGATTGACGCCCCTGATCCCAGCCAACAAAATCCAACACGTGAAGGCCACCATAGACCTGCCCGAAGATGTCCTTCGGCGTGCGGAGACCGAGGCGGCCGCCCGTGGTGCCTGTCTTGAGGACCTGTGCCTCGAGGGACTCCTTCGGGTGTTGGAGCATCCAGCATCCGTATCGCCGCGTCCGAATTCCTCTCCTTCGCGATTCAACGACGGATGCGGCATTGTTCGGACCGGGATCGGGGATCTTTCCTGCAACCCGGAACATCTCGGTTCCCTGGGACGTGGCTAGTTCCGGAGTCGGCGTGGTGCTCGACACCGGACCGTTGGTTGCGTTCCTGGACGCTTCCGACCGACACCATCCCTGGGCGGTCGCGGAGTTCGAGAGATTCCGAGGTGCGGTACTCGTTTGTGAACCGGTCGTCACCGAGGCACTCTACCTGCTTCGAGGACATCGACCCGCCCAAGAGAAGATCCTCGAATGGATCGAGCGGGGTGACCTGACCTGTGATTTCACCCTGCTCTCCGAAGCCGGCTTCGTCCGGGGACTTTGGAGGAGGTACGGGAACGTTCCCATGTCCTTGGCTGACGCCTGTCTGGTCCGGTTGGCGGAACTCCATCCACAGGCCGAGGTGTGTTCGATCGATTCCGACTTCGTCATCTATCGGAAATCGACAGGTGAACCACTTCGGTTGAGTCATCCTTCCATCGGGAGCTAAGGCGAGTTCCGCCCAGAAGATCCGAATCGCGAAACGGAAACCCGGTGGGATTCTGCTGAGGCCCTAAGGATTCGGCAGACCCGGTGTTTTTCCGCAGATGTCGCAGAGGAACGCAGATGGGGACGGGTTCTGGCGTGGGCGATTGGAACCGCCGGATTTTGCAGGCGTGGGCCCGTATCGGGTGCGGACCTGAACCGCGGTCTGAGCCTGCCGTCGGTCGTGTGTGCGTTTCTTCATCTGCGTAAATCGGCGTCATCTGCGGATGGATTCCCTTCGTGGACTGGTTCGAGGGCACCGGTTGCTTGGTGGACGCCATGAAGGTATTTCTGCGGCGTCCTTCGCGGGAAATCCTGGACCGGAACCGTCCGTCGGTTGTCCCCGCGGGTTTGATGATCTCCGATGCCAATACCACTCTGTCGCCCGCGGCGCCCGCGGTCCGGCCCCAGCTGCTGGGCCTGACCCGCGAGCAGTTGGCTGCATGGGCCGTGGAACGCGGCTTCGCCCGGCTCCACGCGCTGACGTTGTGGCATGAGATCCACCAGAAGGGCCGAACCACCTTCACGCCGCGCGATCGGATGCCGCCGCGCTTCCTCCAACGTGTCGACGAAGAGCTGGCGCAGGACCGTCCGACGGTCGCCAAGGAAACGCATTCCTCGGACGGCTTCACCCGGAAGTACCTGCTCGCCCTCGCCGACGGCCGTCTCGTGGAGACCGTACTGATGCGTTACCACGGGCGCACGACCGCCTGTGTCAGCTCGCAGGTCGGCTGCGCCATGGGATGCACGTTCTGTGCGACGGGTCAGATGGGCTACGTGCGGCATCTCACCGCCGCGGAGATCGTGGCGCAGGCGCTGCACGTGGACGCGGTGCTGCGCGAGACGGCTCCGTCCACCGAAGGCCCGCCGACGCCCGCGCCGGCCCTGGCGAAGCCGGAGCATCCGTCCGCGTACCATCGCCACGAACGCCTGCGGAACATCGTGTTCATGGGCATGGGCGAGCCCCTGCACAACTACGACGCGGTGATGCAGGCCGTGGACATCCTCCGTGAGCCTTCCGGTCTGGCGATGGCCGGTGAACGCCTGACGGTGTCCACCGTCGGCGTCGTGCCGGGAATCCGTCGGTTGGCCCTCGAAGGACGTCCGGTGAGCCTCGCCGTCTCGCTCCACGGCGCCACCCAGGAGGAACGCGCCACGCTCGTGCCCGCGGCGCGTCGCTGGCCGTTGGACGAGCTGATGGACGCCTGCCGAGAGTACGCGGCGACGACCGGCCGCCGGATCTTCTTTGAGTGGACCCTGATCGACGGCCGCAACGACCGTGTTGAGGACGCCCAGGCCGTGGCGGCGTTGCTCCGCGGGATCCCGGCCCAGGTGAACTTGATTCCGCTGAACCCGACCGGCGGCTACGACGGACGTCCTGGCGGTGTGGAAGGGGCGCGACGGTTCCAGGACACCCTGAAGGCCGCCGGCATCCCCAGCACCGTCCGCCAACGCCGCGGCATCGACATCGCCGCCGGCTGCGGCCAACTCGCCGTCGGTTGAGCCGCCGGAAGCTCGGAGCAGGGAGCAGGGAGCGCCGAGCAGAGAGCATCGAGCGGGGAGCGGAGAGCACGGAGCAGCGCCCCTCACTCCTTCACCTCTTCAACCCCTCCCCAGCACCACTCGCACCCGGCACCGGAGGCGGCGTGGGTCCTGGGGTCTGGGTGGGGGCGGCCGGAACGACCGCTTCCTTCCGCGGCGTGCGGACCGAGAAGGAACGGAACAGTCCGCCTTCGGCGAAGGCCTTCCAGCCCGAGGCGAGCCAGCGGAGCAGGCCGGAAGCGAGCCACAGGGCCCAGAGCAGCATCAGGAAGCGGTACCACCAGATGGACACCGAGACGGCGGAGCATTCCGGCAGGACGTTTCCGCTGCGTGGTTGGAACCACTCGAGGTGCGTGCCGTACGAGCCGTTGCCACGGAGGAACATCTTCGGGCTTCCGAGCAGGCCTTCTCCGACGACCACCACCAGGATGACCAGCACCGCCACGGTGAGGGCGACCAGCAGCAGTTGCAGCGCGTTGTAGGCGAGGGAAGGCAGCGCTTGGAACGACGTGCCGGACCGCCAACGCAGCAGGAAGAACCAGGCGACCACAGCCGCGCCCGCGGCCAGATGCGTCTGGGTGAGGCCGATCACGAGCAGCATCCATTCGGCGGTGCGGAGCGGTGACTTCGGGATATGGCCCAGCGCCGCGGCCGCCATCAGCGAGGACAGCAGGATGCCCCAGAAGCGCACGGCCGGCCCGCGCCTGGGTCCGTCGGTCCAGAGGATCCAACGGTCCGCGCCGAGATCGATCCGGGTCAGGACGTTCGCGCTCTCCGCGGGCAGGCGGACGACCGGTGCGTGGGCGCGGAAGGTGAGCGCCTGCGCCTCCCGCCAGGAAACGCCGAGGGCCTGGATGCCCGGATGCAGTGGGACGATGAGGCGGCCGGCGTCGCGTCGGACCGGGATCTCCTTCCCGTCCTGGGTCAGCCGGGTGATCTCCGCCGCGGTGGGCAGTTCCAGGAGGAAGTCCTCGCCGAGGCTGGAACGCACGCCGAGTTCCAGTTCCGAGGTCCGCTGGCGTTGGCCCACGGAAACCGAGTGCTGGATCCGGTGGATCGTGACCGTGTTTCCCGGGATCGCCTCCGGACGGCGAAGCGAGAGGGTCACCGACTCGCCCGGCCACGGCTGCCAGACCGGGATCAGCTCGGCGTTGCCTGCCTCAAACACGGGAGGAAGCCCAGCCAACGCGACGTTCCACACCGGCGAGGCGACCAGCCGCCAACGTTCGACCCAGGTGTCGGCTGCACGGCTCGCCAGCGGGAGGGTGTTGGTGATCGCGAGGCTGCTCTCCCAGGTGGCGACCGTCTCCTGCGCCCCGAGCCGGACCTCGACGAACCCATCCGCGGCGATGCGACCTGCCGAGAGGACGTTCTCGCCGGGGAGCAGGGGAATGCGCAGCGACACCGCCCGTCCGGTCCTGGAGAGCCGTCGCACCTCGGTCCGTACCTGCCATTGCAGGCCGATCTCGAGCGTGCGGTCGACCTGGACGACGGAGCCGAGTTCCTGCTGTTCATAGCGGGCCTGGTCGCCGACGGCCTTGCGTTCCGGCGCGAGGAAGACCTGCGGCTCGGGAACGCCGTCGGGCCGTACGCCGGCCTGGGTCCAGCCCGGTGCCTCGATGCGCACATGGCGCGGCCGCAGCCGGTAGGTCCATTGCCATTCGCCCACACCGGCGAGGGAGCCTTCCACGCGGACCTGGTGGACGCCGGCGTCGAGGACCACCCACAGGTAGCCGTCGTCGCGACGCAAGGCGGCGGCAGGCTGGCCGTCCACCGCGACCGAGACCGGCGACCAGGTCGGGAGCCGGCCCGGCAATGGAACGGCCGTCCGCACCGCCGCGTGGACCTCGGCCTCGAGCGTGACCTTCCGGTCGGCGATGCGGAGCACGGCCGACGGGATGGAGGCGGCGTTGGGGAAGGCGTCCGAAGGCTCGGACAACCGGTCGCGCAGCGTCCGCAGCAGCGGTTCGTCCGGGAACGCGGCGTCCCCGCGGGCCGTGACGGCGTTGGTCTCCGCGGCCTGGGTTTCGGCGGGAAAGGCCGTTGCGAAGAGGATCAGTGCAGCGCCCGCGGCGGTTGCCGGGGCCATCCCGGAGGACGGACCGTCGGACGGAGCCTTGGGTTTCGTGGTCGCCTTGCGGCCGCGGACGAGCACGACCGCCACGGCGATCAGCAACGTCATCCGCAAGACCGTGAGCAGGCGTTCCAAGCCGAGCGGGATGAGCACCGGACGGACCTTCTGTCCGGCGGCCACGGGGCCGCGCCATCCGAACCGGACCGCGCGCCATTCCCATTCCGGGATGCCGGGACCGGTCTGGATCCGGGCCTTGGAGTCGTACTGGAGGTTCATCGACTGGAGCCGGTTGGCCTGGAAGTCCTCCGCGGCGGCATTCGACGCCGGCGGTGGGACTGCACCTTCCTTCACGACCCCGTAACGGATCATCAATTCTCTGGTCGGCCGCTGGGATGTCACCTGGACCTGCTGGCCTGCTTCCATGAGCGGCGTGCGGAACTGGAAGGCCTGGTCGACCTCGAGCTGAGGATACAGTGCGAGCTCTGCTTGGCGGCCGATGAAGGGAAGCAGGGCGAAGAGCAGGGCGCCGAAGGCGAGCGCGAAGCCGGCCTGTGCGAACCGCCGGGCGCGACCTTCGGCGAGGACGTCCATGAGCGCCATGGGGACGAGCAGGACGAGCCAGAGGAACTTCGGTGCGCGAGGTTCGTGGTAGGCGAGGCCGAAGGCGAGGAAGGCGAGCACAGCGGCCTTCCAACCCCGCAACCGGTGGACCGCGAGGGCGAACACCAGGAGCAGGAACAGGTCGAGCAGGGTCCACGCGGTGAGCCAGTCGCCCTGCACCCAGTCGGCGCCGAAGAGCGCGAACAGGCGCCAACCGGGAGGCAGGTGCAGCGTGACGTCCACCGATTCCGCGTCGGCCTTCCACCCGCTGGCCGACAGGCTTTCCGGCGGCCCCATGCGTCCGCTGGCCTTGATGTCGAGTTCCCGGGAACGCAGCTCCACACCCGGGGTGCGGTCGACCGGATTGAAGGTGACCAGCAGGCCCTGGCCGCCGGATTCCACGGAACCCAGCTCCTGTCCCTCGGCCGCGTCGAGCCGCCAGACCTGCTGCATCTTCCCGGTGAGCTGGTCGCGGAAGGTCAGTCCGCGGCCGTCCTCGTCGAGCCACAGCTCGCGGACGATCGCCAGGCCGCCGGGCTTCTGGTCGCCCATGCCGCGGAGTCGTTCGCCGAGCTGCAACGGGCTGCCGAGGTCCCAGCGGTACACCGGCAATTGTCGCCAGCGGTCGGGGAAGGCGACCTGCGAGACGTCCACCGACGGTGCGCCGACCAGCTCAAGCACGCGGAAGTCGGGCTTCGAGCGGAAGGCGACGAACTGTTCCGGGGCACCGGACGGTTTCTCCGCGAATCGCAGCGCCTTGGGGTTGTCGAGGCGGAAGGCGTGGGCCACGAGGATCCATTTGCCGGGCCGCGCCTGGACCTTGAAGCGTCCGGCGGAGTCCACCGCCACGGGCAGTGGTCCCTCGACCGAGGCCAGTTTCCAGCCCTCCGGCAACAGCACGCCGAGATCCTCCTCACGGCTCCGTCCGGAGACGGTCAACTCGATCTCCTGCTGCCACCACATCGGGATGCCGTCCTCGAGCGCCGCGGCGAGCTTGAGCGAGAGGAAGTCCTTCTCGCGGGCCTCCGTGCCGGCCTCGCGCCGGAACCAGAGCAGTCCCTCGGGATCCCACGCCGGCGTCTCGACGGGTTGACCGCCGAGGTTCAGCGAAAGCAGTCCGACGGCTTGGGGAACCCGCAGGTTCTGGGGCAGGGCGTTCCAGGCGAACTTTCCCGTGAGCCGATGCGTTCCCGTTCCGATCCGCACCGACGGAGCGCCGCCGTGTTCCACGACGGGCAACGGCTTGCCTTCGGTGGCCACGCCTTGCGGCCACATCTCGGCACTTCCGGGAAGCGGGACCCACGTTGCATGGAACGCCGTGACCTCCATCTCGAACCGCCCGCCGGCGGCATCGACCGTCAGCTGGAGGCGTCCCGGCCAGAAGCAGCGATGCGCCTTCGGATCGGAGTACGGTGTGGGGCAGTTCCGGTGCGGGTTCTCCCAGGTCGCCCAGTCGATCCACGGCTGAAGAGCGGGTGGGATCGCGGGGTCGCCGGACGTCGAAGCGGCCTGAATGGCGGCGAGGAACAGTACGACGAACAGCCGGAACGGGTACGACCGGAGCCTGAGGAATCGGGTGCCCATGTGAACTCCAGCCCTAGGCCGCCAGGCGGAACCGGGCAACAGCAATTCGGGTCCTGAGCCCCGACGCACTCCGTCTCAGTCCACGAACATGAACTCGTTCAGGTTGAACAGCAGACGGCAGGCGCTGGGGAGTCCGTGGCGTTGGGCGTGTTCGGCCAACGTCTCCAGTTCCTCCGGGGAGGGCGTGCGTCCCAGGGCCAGCCGGAAGCCGAGCCGGATTCGCTCCACGTTCCCGCCCGGGGCTTCCCGCTCGAGCCGGGCGGCGAAGTGTCGGGCAAGTGTCACCCCAAGTCGGTTGTTCATCAACGCGAGCGCCTGCAGCGCGTTCAGGGTCTCGTTGCGACGGTCCACCGAGATCGACGGATCCGCGCAGTCGAGCGCGGTCATCAGCGGCTGCGGCTGGGAACGCACGAGGAAGCGGTACACGGAGCGGCGATGCGACTTCGGGTCCTCCGGGTCGTGCAGGCGGTACTCGTAGTGCGGCGAATGCTCCGGCCGCTCCACGACGAAGTCCTGGAAGCTTGGTCCGCCCATCGCGAGGTCGAGCCGGCCCGAGGCCGCGAGCAGGGAATCGCGCACGGCCTCCGCCTCCAGCTTCCGGCGGTTCATCCGCCAGAGCAGGCGGTTGTCGGCGTCCTTCACGACCGCGGGGTTCCCCTCCGGATCCGACACCGTCGAGACCTGCCGGTAGGTGGCGCTGGTCACGATCAGGCGATGCAGCGACTTCAGCGACTGCCCGTGGTCGCGGAACCAGACGGCAAGCCACTCCAACAGCTCGGGATGCGACGGGGTGGCCCCCATCCGCCCGAAGTCGTTCGACGTCTCCACGAGTCCCCGCCCAAAGTGGTATTGCCACACGCGGTTGACGATCGATCGCCAGACGATGCCGTTCGAGGGATCGGTCAGCCATTCCGCCAGCGCGACCCGTCGCGCGCCTTCCGGAAGCTCCGGCGTCACCTCCGGGACCGGAGGTCCGCCCAGGTACCGCGGCATCGCAGGTCCGACCGGCTTGCCGGGCTTCCGGACGTCCCCGCGTGCGAGCACGGTGATCGGCCTTGGCTTGCCGCCGTCGGGACCGGTTCCGCGAAACGCCCCGCCGCCGTGGTGCACGGTGCCGGCGTAAACGGTCCGGGTCGGTGGCAACGCGCCCAGCTCCTTCGACACCGCCGCCAGCTCGCCCTCGACCTTCTCCAGCCGCGTCTTCCATTCCCCGCCGCCCGCCTCCGCCCGCAGG
>CAMASJ010000207.1 GCA_945860685.1 Akkermansia muciniphila | reverse complement strand
ATCCTCGGCCTGCGCTCGCTCTACTTCGTGCTCGCCAGCGCCATGGGCTACTTCCGCTACCTCAAGACCGGCCTCTCGCTGGTGCTGGTCTTCATCGGGGCCAAGATGATCCTCGAGGATTTCCTGAAGAGCCGGTTCGGGGACGACCTGCGGTACATCTCGCTCGGTGTGGTGTTGGGGTTGATCCTGCTCTCGATCGCGGCCTCCCTCGCCGTTTCGTTTTGGAAGCCCAGGGGGAAAGAACCGCGGACCCCGTGACGCCGAGGACCCGATGGGTGGTCGCGGAACCGGATCCGGCCGCGGTCGCGGCGCTCGTGCGTGCGGTCGGCGTGCCCGAGCTGACGGCGGTGTGCCTGGTGAACCGGGGCGTCACGACCGTGGAGGCGGCCGCGGCCTATCTCGAACCGCGCCTGAAGTCCCTGGCGGACCCGTTTGGGCTTCCGGACATGGGCGTGGCGGTGGACCGCCTGTTCCGATCCCGTGACACCGGCGAGCACGTCGTCGTGTTCGGCGACTACGACGTGGACGGCGTGACCTCGACGGCGCTGCTGACCGAGGTGTTGGTCGCGTTGGGCTGGAAGGTCTCGCAGTACCTGCCGCACCGCCGGGACGAGGGTTACGGGCTGACCCAGGCCGGGGTGGAGAACTGCCTGGCGCGGTTTCCGGCGAACCTGGTGCTGGCGGTGGACTGCGGTTCCACGGCGGTGTCCCAGATCGCCTGGCTGGGCGAGCGCGGCGTGGATGTCGTGGTTTTGGACCACCACCAGACCAGCGACCCTTTGCCGGCCGCGGTGGCGGTGGTGAACCCGCAGCGGTCGGCGGTGCCGGAACCGTTCTGTTCGGCGGGCCTCGCGTTCAAGCTGGCCCACGCCGTGGTGAAGCGCGGGCGGGAGCTCGGGATCACGGGATTCGAGACCTTCAACCTGAAGCCGTTGCTGGACCTGGTCGCCTTGGGAACGGTGGCCGACCTGGTCCCGTTGACCGGGGAGAACCGGATCCTGGTGCAGGCCGGTCTGGAGCGGCTGGGGGTGACCCCGCGTCCGGGTCTGGTGGCGTTGAAGGAGGTGTCCCGCACGCGGAATCCGGTGCGTGTGCACGAGGTGGCCTTCCAGCTGGGACCGCGGCTGAACGCGGCAGGGCGGCTGGAGACGGCCGAGGACGCGTTGAGGCTCCTGCTCAGCACGCAGCCCGCGGAGGCGCGGCATCTCGCGGAGTCGCTCGACGCCAGCAACCGCGAGCGACAGGAGGTGGAGAAGCGGATGGCGGCCGAGGCGGTGGCCCGCGTGCGCGACCGCTTCGATCCGGCACGCGACCACGTGATCGTGGAAGGGGACGCCTCGTGGCACATCGGCGTGGTCGGCATCGTCGCCTCGCGGGTGCTCCGGGAGTTCCACCGTCCGACGATCATCCTCGGCGGCGACGGCGAGCTTTGGCGTGGCTCGGGCCGGAGCGTGACGGGATTCGACCTCGCGGCGGCGCTGCGCGACTGCGCGGATCTCCTCGCGAAGCATGGTGGCCATGCGATGGCCGCCGGCCTGTCCCTCGCCCCGGCACGTGTCGCGGAGTTCCGTGAACGGCTGAACCGGCTCGCCGTGGAACGCCTGGCCGCGGCCGACCTGCTGCCGGAAGTGCGGGTCGACGCCGTCTGCGAATTGCGGCGGATCGACCTCGACGTGGTGGCGACGCTCCGCCGATTGGAACCCTTCGGCATGGGCAACCCGCCCGTGCATCTGGCCTTCCCCGGCGTCACCCACGCCCGTCCGCCACAGCGCCTGAAGGACCAGCACTGGAAGTTCTGGCTGACCGACGGCGGCACGCCGGTCGAGACCGTGTGGTGGGGTGCTGGGGACCGGGAGGTCCCGCAGGGCCGGTTCGACGTGGCCGCGGTGCCCGAGGAGGGGGAGTTCGGCGGGCGCCGCTACCTGCAGCTCCGTCTGCTCGACTGGCGGGTTCCGGTTGCGGTTTGAAGTCGGACTGGACCGGGTGTATCAAAATGGGGCATTGACACCTGGATCGGGATTTGGTTTCTTCCGCGTCCCTTTTGGGGAAAGCTTTATGTACGCTGTTTTGGAGACCGGCGGTAAGCAATACCGCGTGACCGCAGGCGAAACGTTCGAAATCGAACGGCTCGCCGTTGAGGCCGGACAGGCCCACACTTTCGATCGCATCCTTCTGGTGAACAAGGATGGTGCCGTGACCGCGGGTTCCCCCGTGATCGCCGGCGCCTCCGTGAAGGCCGACGTCGTCGCGCACAAGCGCGGCCCGAAGGTCATCGCCTTCAAGATGCGCCGCCGCAAGGGCTATCACCGCAAGGTGGGCCATCGGCAGGAGCTGACCGTCGTCAAGGTCACCGAGATCAACGCCTAATCCCCAACATTTTCCACTTATGGCCCACAAGAAAGGTCAAGGCAGTTCCAGAAACGGTCGCGACAGCGTCAGCAAGCGTCGTGGCGTCAAGGCGTTCGGCTCCGAGCTGGTGACCGCCGGCAGCATCATCGTGCGCCAGGTCGGCAGCAAGTTCGTCGCGGGCGCCAATGTCGGCACCGGTCGCGACTGGACCCTGTTCGCCACGGCGGACGGCAAGGTCGAGTTCGACAAGGGTGGCCGCCGGGTCAACATCGTCCCCGTCGCTCCCGCCGCCCCGGTCGTCGCGGCCAACTGATCCTGCGTCCAACGTCGGGTCCACTCGGCGAGGCCTGGTGCCTCGCCTTTTTCTTTTTACCAGTCAGTCTTCCGCCATGTTCGTCGACGAAATCCAGGTCTTCGCCCGCGCCGGCCACGGCGGCAAAGGGGCCGTGGCCTTCCACCGTGAGGCCTATGTCCCCAAGGGCGGCCCCAGCGGCGGCAACGGCGGGCGCGGCGGCGATGTCATCCTCGAGGCCGACCACGACCTCAACAACCTGATCAACCAGTTCTTCGTCCCCCGACTGCTCGCCGAACACGGCCAGGGCGGCATGGGCAAGGGCATGGATGGCAAGGCGGGCAAGGATCTCATCATCAAGGTCCCCTGCGGCACCCTCGTCTGGCGCAAGGCCCGTCCGGCGCCCCTGCCGGAAGGGGTGACCGCCTCCGATCCCGATGCGGATCCCGATGCGGCCGAAACCGATCCCGACGCCGACCTGGAGGAGCCGATGGTGATCCCGTCGGCCAACGCGGCGCGTCCCGTGATCCGTTCTTCCGGAGGCATCCAGGCGGTGGAGCTGGACCTCTCGGCCGGCGACGCCGGAGGCGGCGACGGCAAGAAGGCCGAGAAGGGCGAGTTGGTGTGCGATCTCACCGAGAACGGCCAGCGCTTCGTCTTGTGCAAGGGGGGACGCGGAGGGCTGGGCAATCGCAACTTCGCCACGTCCGTCCGCCAGGCTGGGCGAAACGAGGCGCCTGGCGAGGCCGGCGACGAAGGGGAATTCCTCTTCGAGCTGCGCATGATCGCCGAGGTCGGCCTCGTGGGATATCCGAACGCCGGCAAGTCGACCCTGCTCGCCGCCATCTCGCACGCCCGGCCCAAGATCGCGGCCTACCCGTTCACCACGCTCACGCCGCAGGTGGGCATCCTCGAGTATCCCGACTTCGCGAGGCTCACCATCTGCGACGTCCCCGGTCTCATCGCCGGAGCCCATCTCAATGTCGGACTCGGCCACGCCTTCCTGCGTCACATCGCCCGGTGCAAGATCCTGGTGATCCTCCTGGACATGGCCGGCACCGACAACCGGGCGCCCTGGGACGACTACAAGAGCCTGCTGGAGGAACTCGAGCTGTACGATCCGGCCCTGCTGGAACGTCCGCGTCTGGTGGTGGCCAACAAGATGGACGAGCCGCAGGCCGAGACGAACCTCAAGTCCTTCAAGCGCCGCATCCGCAAGATCCCGGTGCTGCCGATCTCGGCCGCGTTCGACGAGGGCATCCCGCTGTTCCGTCGCACCATCCGCGAGATGGTCGAGGAGACCGGAAGTTCCCTCGTGCGGTGACGAATGGGCATTGAGAGCCGAGCCGGGGTTGGCCACGGAGACACGGAGGGGATCGACACGGATTCCACGGATTGGCTGGGGGGACGGTCCTCCTTGCGGTGCCTCCTTCGCTTCCGTGTCATCCGTGTCTGACACTCCCCGCGGGAGACGCGGCGCGCCGTTTGCCTCTTGGTCGCCCGTGGGGCGCCGACTAGCCTCGCCGAAGCATGCCCCGCCTCGTCTTCGACATCGAAACCTCGGCCGTCGGACTGGAGAACTTCGACGAGGCCCAGCAGGAGTACCTGTTCCGCGAGGCGGAGCGCCAGCCGACCGACGAGGACAAGGCGCGCAAGCGGGCCGAGATCTCGCAGCAGTTCAGCCTCTGGCCGTTCACGGCCCAGGTGGTCTGCATCGCCATGGTCAACGCCGACTCCGGCAAGGGCCAGGTGTTGTACCAGGCGGAGGACTTCGACGAGGAGAGCCTCGAGGCCGAGGCGGAGGAATCCGGCGGGGCTGGGGTCGAGTTCGCGCCTCAGGTGGACGAGGTGGAGCTGCTGACCGCCTTCTGGGACGTGGCCCGGAAGTACGATTCCATCATCACCTTCAACGGACGCGGCTTCGACGTGCCGTTCCTGTACCTCCGGTCCGCGCTGCTCAACGTGCCGATCAGCCGCAAGGACTGGCTGGGTTACCGCTACCAGACCGAACCCCATTGCGACCTCGCCGAGCAGTTCACCTTCTACAACGTCAGCGGCCGCGAAGGCGCCGCGCGGAAGTTCAACCTGGATTTCTACTGTAAGGCCTTCGGCATCCCGTCGCCCAAGGCCATGGGGGTGACCGGCATGGACGTCAGCACGCTGCTGGCCGAGGGACGCCAGCGGGAGATCGCCGAGTACTGCCTCCGGGACGTCGTGGCCACGGTCGAGCTCTACAAGGTCTGGCGCGACCGTCTCATGGGCATCAAGTAGGCCCGGGTCCGCCGCCTCACGGGGTCCGCCGCGGCTTCCACGAAAATGTCGTCGGCCCGACGCCCCTCCGGTAGCCTCGGCGCATGAAGCTCTGCCGTTTCCATTCCGCCGCGCATCCGTTTCCACGCATCGGGCTGACGCTCGACGACGTCACCCTGCTCGACCTCTCGGGAGCCGGGGTGGGAAGCCTGACCGAACTGCTCGAGTCGCCGGACCTGGTCGGCACGCTGAAGCGCCTGGCGTCGGGACCGGTGAGGCGGGTGCCGGTTGGCGAGGCCTGTTTCGTGGCGCCGACCGAGCACCAGGAGGTCTGGGCCGCCGGCGTCACCTACCAGCGCAGCAAGGCTGCGCGCATGGAGGAATCCGAGTTCAGCGCCAGCGCCTACGACCGCGTCTATGACGCCGCACGTCCCGAGATCTTCTTCAAGTCGCTTGGTCAGAAGGCGGTCGGATCCGGCGGCCCGGTCGGGATCCGTTCGGACGCCCGTTGGAACGTTCCGGAACCGGAACTGGCGTTGGTGTTCAACAGCCGCGCGGAGTTGGTCGGATTCACCGTGGGCAACGACATGAGTTCCCGCGACATCGAGGGCGAGAACCTGCTCTACCTGCCGCAGGCCAAGACCTACCGCGCTTCCTGCGCCCTGGGACCGTACATCCGGGTGGCCGCCGACGAGACCGAGGCGCGGACGTGGGGCATCCGTCTGGAGATCCTCCGGGGCGGGGCCGAGGTGTTCTCCGGGACGACGTCCGTCTCGAACATCAAGCGCTCCTTCGGCGAGTTGGGCGGATGGCTCCACCGGAGCCAGGAGTTCCGTCAGGGCGTCGTGCTGTTGACCGGGACCGGCATCGTGCCGCCGAACGAGTTCACCCTCGCGGCCGGAGACGTCGTGCGCATCACGATCGACGGCATCGGCACCCTCGAGAACCCGGTCGCGGTGGTTTGAGCGGGCTGACGGCCGGGGGCGTCAGGCGTCGGGCGTCGGGCGTCGTAGCCGCGCCCGCCAGGGTGCGGATGGACGATGAGGCGTCAGGCGACGGCCCGGTCCTGATTCCCACCCGTAGGAGACGAGGTGACGAGGCTCAAACCAAGGCCGCCGACCGCCGGAAACCAGAGACACGGCCCAATTCAGAACGACCGTGGACCCACGCGGAGGTGCAGCGCCGAACCTCTCGCGCCAGCGTCGTGGAGTGCGCGAGTCCGCTCGCGCTTTGGAACGAGACACACCCTTGCTGTGGGTCAAAGTCAAACCCACGGCTGAAGTAGGTCGATGCCTCTGAATCTTCCTTGGCTCCTCTGAAACTGCTGGTTTTCAAAAAGATAGATCCGGTAGCCCGCGGACATGTCCCCAAGAAATCCTGATTCCCCCCGTAGGAGACGAGGTGACGAGGCTCAAACCAAGGCCGCCGACCGCCGGAAACAGGAGACACGGCAAAAGTCAGAACGACCGTGGATCCACGCGGGGCCGCGGAGTTCGCGGAGGTACAGCGCCGAACCTCGCGCGCCAGCGTCGTGGAGTGCGCGAGTCCGCTCGCGCTTTGGAACGAGACACCCCCTTGAAGTGGATCCAGGCCAAGCCCACGGCCGAAGCAGGTCGATGCATCTGAATCTTCACTGGATCCTCTGAAACTACTGGTTTTCAAAAAGATAGATCCGGTATCCCGCGGACATGTCCCCAAGGAATCTCCAAGGAATCCCTTGATGGCTCGGCGCCCGCCGCTCGCCACTTGCGCGGCGGGTTGAAAATCCCCACGTTGGAAACCGTGAGTACGATCACCGTCACCGAAGCGCAGGCACGGTTGCCGGAGTTGCTGGCCCGGCTCTCCACGGAGGGAGAATGGATCATCACGGGGGCACACGGTCCGCTGGCGCGCCTCTCCGCGGTGGGTCCCCGGGAATCCGCCGCTTCTCTGCGACAGCTGCGTCCGGAGTCGGTCGGTTCACTTCTGCGACCCTATCCCGACGTTTCTGACGATCTCCTGGGTGAGATGCGCGCCCCTGAAGGATGATCGGTGCCGATACAACCTTCCTGGTCCAACTGGAACTGAAGGAGACGCCCGGGCACGCGGCGGCGCACGCTCTACTCAAGCGGGAGATCCTCGATCCGGGAATTCCTTTGGGACTGTCTCCGCAGGTCCTGGCCGAATTCATCCACGTGGTTACCGATCCCCGTCGGTTCCAACATCCATTGACCATGGATGCCGCCGTCGCGAAAGCCCGCTTCTGGTGGCAGGCGGTCGAGGTGAAGCCGCTCCTGCCGACGGTGGAGAGCACGGCCCTGGCGCTCCATTGGTTGCATCAGCATCGCTTGGGGCGCAAACGGATCCTCGACACCCAGTTGGCCGCGTTGTTTTGGAGCCGCGGCGTTCGATCGCTCATCTCCTCCAATGCTGCCGATTTTCAGCTGTTTGGCTTCACGGTAATGGCCCCTTGAGGCCGTTTCCGACGAGGCGGAAGCGGCGGTGGCAACAGTTCTTCCCGGCGCATCCCTTTCGTCAGAGATCCTATTGGGGCTAGGTCCCAACCTGGGTGCCAGGCTCCAAAGGAGTCAGAGCGACCTTTGATGCACGCGGGGCCGCGGAGTTCGCGGAGGTACAGCGCCGAACCTCGCGCGCCAGCGTCGTGGAGTGCGCGAGTCCGCTCGCGCTTTGGAACGAGACACCCCCTTGCTGTGGGTCAAAGTCAAACTCACGGCTGAAGTAGGTCGATGCCTCTGAATCTTCATTGGATCCTCTGAAACTACTGGTTTTCAAAAAGATAGATCCGGTAGCCCGCGGACATGTCCCCAAGGAATCCCTAATGAATCGGAGTGACAATCAAGCGAATCGGCAATTCATCGCTACTGCCGACGGGCGACAGCTTCCGAGTAGTCGTTCGGTAGGTCGTGCTCGTCAGCATTGATTCGAGAAATGAACTCCCCTATAGATCCGCAAATTGGAACAAAAACAGAGCGAACACTCTGAACTGAGTCCACTTGCTCGTGCATCACATAGCCGATGGCGCCTGAAGAGTTCTCGAGGTCTAATGCAATAAAATCACCATTGGGAGCGCATCCGATGATGAAAAGACTAGCCTGAAGCAATCTTGGGCGCTCTAGGTTTTGATGCATGATTGTAGTCTCATCAAATATAGAACCGGCGCCAGCCCATAGCTCGGTCTTCGGACTATGCGTGGTGAGAAAACTAATAAGGTCAGGCGGGAATTTTTGCGATGAAGCCAACCATGAAGCAAATTCCGCTGAAGCTAAGCCGACACTGCCGCCGCCAGATTGAGAAAGTTGCTGCACAGTCCGGTCAAAAAGTTCCTCCTGAAGATTCATTGCTTAGGCTTCTTGTCTGGAATTCAGTCACCCGTGATTGATTCCGAAAGCTTAATCCGGCCGACAATTGGAGGAAGCTCTAAGGGACAGGTCCGGGGGCGAGGCGGTCTATTTTTCTGGAAATCAGAAGTTTCAGGGGAACCAAGGAAGATCCGGAGGCATCGACGCGCTGCGGTCGTGGGTGTGTCTTCGAACCATTGGGAAGGTGTGTTG
>CAMASJ010000206.1 GCA_945860685.1 Akkermansia muciniphila | reverse complement strand
CCCGACCAGGTCGTCCCGGATCGATGAAAACTCGGCGAGCAGGGCCAGCCGTTGGGAGGCGTTGAGCGCCTGGGGATGGGTGAGGTTGGAAATCCGGGCGATCATCTCGTCGCGGGAGAGACCGGTCGTGGCCGCACCGACCGCGCGGCCGTAGACGGTGCGAAGGACCGGTTCTCCGACGATGCGGGCGATGTCGCCCACCGCCTGGACGGCCTCGGTGACGCATCCGGGACATTCCATCGCGGCCTGGACGCCGCCGATGTCAAGCGGACCGACCTCGAACAGCACCTCCCCGCAGAGGGAGGGGGCGAGTTCGCCCTTCTCGTCGGTGGCCGAGACGAACATCCGGGCCTGGCCGACGGGGAGTCCGACGACGTTGACGATGCCGACCGCGCCGACGGAACCGGCGGTACCGATGACACCCTGGCCCTTGAGGTAGGCGAAGGCGGAGATGCCGGCGTAGGAGAAGCTGCCGGCGACCGAGAGCGAGAGGTCGGCGCACGGGGCGCCTTCGTAGAGGATTGCGGCGAGGCGCTGGTACACCACGGAGGAACCCGAGGCGAAGACCTGTTGGACGGCCGGCTGGATGAGTGTCACGAACGCGCTACGCATCTGTTCGAGGCCCTCCGACCGGTAGCGGTTGAGGGTGTTGACGGCGGACGCCGAGAGCGGCGGGCCGGCGACCGGCATGTGCGTGGCGACCGCATCGACCACCTGGCGCGCGGCGGCGTTGGCGAGGAAAGCCGCGGAGGACGAGTTCTGGCGGACCCAGGCTTCGTTGATGCCGATCCGTTCGAGCGTCTGGGCGTCGATGGAACTGAACTTGCCGATGATCCGCCCAGGGAACCGGACCGTGTCCGGGTGGGGTTGGCAGAAGATGTTCACCGTCGCCGGCGGGCACCCGCCTGGGCATTCGATGGAATCCGCGGTCTTCGCCCCGGTCTCTTCGCCGTCCTCGGCGCCGACTGCGTTGTCGGCGTTGTCGGATTTCCGGGCGTCGGCCACGGTCTGCGGCAGGTCGGGCACGGGAATGGTGCGGGCGAAGTCGGCGGCCTGTTCGGCGGCGTTGCGGATGGCATTGCGGAACGCGACCCAGTCCATGCCGGAGCTGGGGATGCGCGGGCCGTTGAAGTCGAGGATCTCGCCGGTGGGGCTGAGGATGAACTGGTTCTTGAACTCGCAGGGATCGACGGTGGTGTTGGCGAGGGAGAATCCCCCCTGGGCGCCAGTCCAGAGGAAGCCGGTGGGGCCGAGCGGCACGCCGACGCTGCCGGCGTTGATCTCGACGCACGCCCCGAGCGGACCGAGGAAGGTGTTCGCGGCAAAGCTCACCAGCACCTTGTAGGTGTCGTAGGTGCCGTTGAGCCGGCCGGCGATCCACTGCTGGCCGAGGCTCTGGTCGAGGCCGCCGATGCAGGCCTGGCCGCTGATGTCGTTGATGGGCGGCAGGTCGAAGCCGCTGACCCCGAGACAAAGGGTTTTCACGCCCTCGATGCGCGGCGTGCCGTCCGCGGCGAAGGTCACGCCGACCCTGTCCGCCTGGCCGGACAGCACGGGGTCCTCGGGCGGGATCGCCACGGCGAGGCTCGCGAGGATCCCCACGTTGTCCGGGCGGAAGCGGGTCGCCAGCGGCCGGCGTGGGTCGATGAACGTGAACTCGGCCCGGCGCAGTTGGACCGGGAGGACCTGGTTCAGGACGAAATCCGGCCGGGTGCCAACGTCCAGGCCGGTCACGAAGAATTCCGGCAGTCGTCGGGAATCGAACCATTCGAAGCGGGCGTTCCTCAGCGACATCGCCGGCATCAGCTCGCTTCCTCCGATCGTGCCGTCGAGGGTCATCACCAGCGGGCGGGCCGCGGAGATCCGGGAAAGGTTGTCCAATCCGAGGAACCGGATCCGTCCCGAGCCGATGATCGGTCCGTCCCGGCCGATGCGGAGGCCTCCGCCGAAGGCCAACGCCTCGGCCTGGAACTCCGGCACGCCGCCCAGGGGCCATACGAGGCGGCCGCAGGTTTCCGTCGACACCACTCCGCCGACGGCGGTGGTGCTGGTGACGAGATCCGACGCGAGCGAGGCCCGGAACCCTCCGGCGAGCGTCAGCCGCGGCGCCTGGCCCGCCGGCTCCTCCATCCGGAGCAGGGTGCCCGTGCAGCCCTCGTTTCCGCGTCCCAGCAGCATCACGGTCAGGCCGCTCTGTCGGATCACCGCCATGTCCTCGCGGAGCGACACGGATCCGAGGGGAACGCCATCCAGGCGGAAGGCGCCGTCCACGAGGTCGATGTGGTTGGTCTGGTCGCCGAACGGGAGCCGCAGCGTCCCCTGGACGTTGGTCAGGAAGGGTGCCGACGTCCCCGGGAACACCAGCCGTGCGGCGCACAGGGCCGCCTGGACACCGGAACCGCCCGGCACCTCGAACCCGAAACGGCGAAACCACATCTCGCCGCTCAGGATCAGCTCCGGGGTCGGTGTGTCGTACAGGTCCAGGCGCAGCGGATTGTCCGGGTTGAGGCGGATCTGGGTGCCGGACTCGGACACGGGGGCGGCGCCGCAGAGGTCCGGACCGAGATTCGTGGCGAAGAACATCTGCGGCAGCCGCAGCACGCCATTGCTCAGGATCAGCGCGGAATGCCCCGGCTCCACGAGCCGCAGCGCGACCCGGGCGTCCGAGACGGACAGCTGGAAGAGTTCCTGAGTGATGCGGGACGGGTCCGAGGGAAGCGGAACGGAGCGGTTGCGACGGAGGAGGGCGACGGTCCCGCCCAGCCGCAGTTCGCCCTGGGGGCGTTCCAGGTTGAGCGACATTCCTGCGAGGGCCTCGAAGACGACGAGGTCGTCGGAGATCCGGTGGCGGGCGAGACCCGAGGCGACGCCGTCGAAGCGCAATTCAGGCACGCCGGGGAACCAACCCAGGGTGAGGTCCAGCGATTCCCCGCCGGAGAAGCGGCCGCGACCGTTGCCGAAGAAGCGGAACGGGACGTCGGGACCGCCGGCGGCCTGCACGGCGAGCCGCTCGAGGACGAGGTCGGCCCCAGGCCTCCAGCCGCCGAGCGAGGCCGCGAGGGCGAAGTTGAAGCGGTTGTCGAAGGTGGCCTCCTCGATGGCGAGATACGCGCCTCGGAGCTGGGTGAAGGACACACGGCCGCCGAAGGAGGTGCGCCACGCACCGGTGGCGGTGTTGAAGCGCACGAGTCCGGCAACGCGTTCCACGGCGAGGTCGCCCGGGAGCGGGAAGTCGAAGGCGACGGGACGGGACCGGACGTCGGCTGCCAGGACGTCGAGGAGCTGCCACGCGGTCCGAAGGTTCTGGTTGGCAAGGCCGGAGGCCATGGTGTCCACGGCCGTGAAGTCCGCGGCCGCCTTCGTGGAGATTCCCTCGAGGGCGACCGCCGCCGACCGCTGCGCGATCCAAGCCGCCCTGCGGGCCTGGGCGATCTGGGTGATACGCACGGTCATCTGGGGGAAGATCTCCAACCGGAAGCGTTCGATCTCCGGGACGGCGCCGGACTTGGACGCCGGATCGGCTCCCGGGGACTGCGCGGTTGCGGAGACCGACTCCAGCTCGTGCGCCAGTTCGAGGGCCTCGCGGACCAGTCCCGGGGCGTCCTCGCCGCGCAGTTCCCGGAGGGCGGCCGGGAGGATGTCCGCGAAGCGCCGGAACTCGATGCGCTTGAGACTTCGGATCGCGGACCGGATCGCCTCGCGTCGGGCGGTGGAGGTCCGGGGATCCTGGTCGATGCGGAGGAACGCGTCGGGAACCTTCACACGGATCTCCTTGAGGCGTCGGATCGTCACACGGGCCAGCCAGGCCGCATGGAAGTCGCGGTCGTATTGGGACGAGCTGGAATCGAGGCGGTTGGCGAGGCGCCCGTAGCCTTCGGAGATCGCGTCGAGGGTCGCTGAGTAGTCGCCGGCGATGAGGGCTTCGTAGGCGGCCCGGTCCGCGGGTGAAGTTCCGAGGCCGGAGACGTTGGTCGTCACACCGCAGTCGAGTGTGAGGATCCGGCCGGCCCAAACGCCGCTGCTCGCCTGCTGGTAGCCATGGGCCTCGTGGATGCGCAGGGCGGCCTGGAGGACCAGTTCCTCGTGGAAACCGGGACGGAACCGGGTGCTGTTCTTCGTCTCGCAGTAGTCGGCGACGGCCCGGTTCCGGAACGCCCGCGAGAACTCGCCGGCGGGGATCGTGGTGTCCACGGCGGTGGGGATGCCGGTGAGCTGCAGGGCCGAGTCGACCACGAGGAGCGTCGCGAGACCGTTGGTGAGCTGCTGGTAGGAGAGACCCTCGAGCCGGGCGTTGTCCGTGGCGCGTCCGTCCGTCCCGAGGCCATGGCGGGCGAGGAGGTTCGCGCGGATGTTGAACAGGGCGTTCGAGACGACCGATTCCGGGATCGGTTCGCACACGTCGCCGTTCCGCTGGGCGTACCGCATCCAGTTTGCGTAGGCGCCGACGAGGTTGGTGACGTAGTCGGGTGAGGTGTTGGTAGCGGCGGCCGGCAGGAGCAGGTCGAAACTGCCTCGGATCGAGGAACAGACGGCGGACCTCGACGGCATCGGCGGGGGCAATGCGGCCGGGGGAGGGGTGTTGCCGGCGTCGTCGACGGGCGGCTGCCAGTTCGGCGCGACGCGGCCTGCGGCGGCCGCCCGGGTGACCTCGACCGCGGCGTTGCCGGCGGCGACCAGCCGATCCGTGAGCCGCGCCGTCTCACGTCCAAGGTCGCGGACCAGGGCTTCGGAGACGGAGTCTCCGGCGGCCCTGGCCTCCGAGACGCGTCCCGCGAGGTCGCGGGCTGCCCGGTCCATCCCGGCATCGAGATCGGAAAGGATCCGGCCGGCGGCGTTCGCGGCGGCCTGGGCGGTGCGGTGGCCGAACACGGCCGGCGCTGCGGCGACGAGGACCGCAGCCTTCGCTCCCGCGTTCAATTCGTCGGCGGGGAGGCGGACGAGCAGGTCGGGATACTCCGGTGGTTGCCCGACATTCCCGAACTCTGGGGGATTCGCGACCGCGGACAGCGGCGAGAGGGCGTTCCCCAGTCCTTCCAGGTAGTCCGAAGCGGCGTTCCGCAGGTCGGGACCCAAGGAGGCGAGTCCGGCTTCGTCGGGAACGAGGACGACGCCGGCGAGGTTCGTGGACATGGAGAACCTCAATCCCCGAGCCCGGAGACCGAAGCCGTACTCGGGCGGCGCGAACCGGAGGGTCGTGTCGAAGGTCGGGCCGTCGGTGATGGCGAGCTGGGCGGCTCCCTCGAACCGGAGGTCGTCTGGCGGACGGAAGTGAAGGCGGACGGGATCCGAGGCCGGGATGGTGAGCCGGGCCCGGGGATCGCGGCCGGGAATCGGGGCGGTGCCGGAGAAGGCGAGGTCGATGCGGCCGCCGCTGTCGAGGGTGGCGCCGTACAGCCGGAAGCCCGCTTGGATCGCAGGGAAGCGGAGATTGCCGGACAAGGATCCGGAAAGCCGCTTCAGGCCGGGTTCGTAGAGCAGTCCGCCGGCGAGGGACTCCACCTCGAGGCCGCCTCCGAGGGCTAGGTCGACAAGACCGGGGAGGGTGCCGTCGCGCCGGCGCTGGCCGGTCTGCCGCCAGTGGTCGAGGGTGTTGTCCCGCAGACGCCGGGCGACGAGGGCGGCCTCCTGTTGGAGGCGTACACGCCATGCCGGGTCCCGCGTGCGTCCGGCGGAATCGATGAGCGAGAAGGCGGAGGCGACCAGAGTCTCCGTGGATCCGGAGACCGTGGTGCGGGCGTGGATGTCGGCCAACAGGTTGGTCAGCCAGATCTCACGGACCGGCGCGGTCGGTCCGCTTCCGGTCTGGAGTCCGAGTTCGTCCAACCGCAACGCCACGTCCAGGAGGTCGGCCAAGGTCGCCTCGTCCGTTTGGGCCCGGGTTTCGTAACGGTTCGGAAAGGCGGTTCGGATGGCGGCGTACACGTTCCCGAGACGAGCGGCGTCTCCTTCGAACTGGCGCAGGGCGGAGAGCACCTTGCGCATCCGGGACGGAGTCCATTCCGGCGCAGGGCGGCTGAGTAGTTCGTCCAGCCGCTGGTCGAGGCGCTGCTGGAGGACGGAGTCGAAGAGTCCGACAAGTTCGGGACGGTTCGGGAGGAATCCCTGCTGTCCGAACTGACGGACCTCCATCACCGCGCGGACGATTTCGGGATACGTGATGGGGTCGAGCGGCTCGTCGAGCCGGGAGAGGACCGCGGCGCGCCAACCGAGGGCCAGTTGGGTCACCAGCTCGGGATAGGGCGCGGCGAACTCCGTCTGAACCCCGAGAAGCTGGCGGTCCCGCTCCATCTCCAGGAGGTCCCGAAGCGCCAGCAGCCGGAGCGAGATCGGCATGGCCAGAATGGCGGCCGAGGGAGTCGAGAAGGCTCCGGGGACCACTCCGAGGTCCTGGGCCACGCGTCGGATCCGACGCTCGAACAGGTCGTGGATCGCGGCGACGACGTCGGTTCCCAGTCCGGTGGACGGGGTGACGCCGGACTGGGCGAGGGCCTCGAGCGCGAGCAGGGCTCCTGCGATCGCGCGGATCCGCTCCGGCGACCGGACATCCACGGCAGGCAGGCGGTTCCGGACCGCCGCCGCCGTGGCTTCCAAGGCCCTTGCGAAGGCGGCCTTCATCTCGGGCGTCGTGTCGGTCCGGTTGGTCGCGGCGGCGTTGAGGCGCAGGAGTTCCACCTGTGCCAGCAGCGCCTGTTCGACGTCGGTGGACGCCTCGGCCGTGCGGCCGGTCTGTTCCGCCAATTCGGCCAGGCCGGCGTCGAGGAGCGCGTCCGGATCGTATTCCAGCCGGCAACGCCACGCGGTGAGGACCGGGAACCCCTCGGACTCCGGCGGCCGGAGTCGCAACCGGCTGTCGAGTTCGGCCGACGGCTCGTTCTCGAGGATCGCCCGGTTGAGCGCCCGGTAGTGGTCGACCGCGCAACGGAACCGCAGCCGGGCCATGGCGGCCGCCGGGGTGGAGCCGAGGTCGGGGATCTCCGGGATGGACGTCGGATCGACGGCGAGCGGCGCGAGCATCCGAAGAACGAGACCCGCGGCCTCCAGTTGGAACGCGATGCGGTCGGGCCCCAGGCCGAGCCGGACCCCGAACCGGGGCGTGGTCGTGCCGAAGACGACGTCCCCGCGGCCGGAGACACGGACGGAGCCATCGGCGTCGAGGATCAGCGACGCTGGACGGTTGGCGGGGATGGTGAGGCGTGGCGGCGTTGCCGAGCCGTCAGGCAGGGACCAGTCGCCGGACAACTCGAAGCGCAACGCGGTGCCGGAGTCGTCCTTCGGCGCGAGGTCGAGTCGGAGGTTGGGACGCACCCCTGGAGGGAACGGAAGGCGCAGGGGATCGAGGCGGAACGTCCCCGACGGCAACCCGTCCTCGGTGAAGGCGCCGTCGATCCAGCCCATCGGGACCTGGCCGAAGGCGATGACCGGGATGCCGTCGAGTCCGGCGGCGGCGAGTCGGTCCATCAACGGCCGGTCGATCGGACCCAGCGTCCAGACCTGGGCCCCGCCCCGGTACTCGATGGTCGAGGCGGGCTGGATCGGCAGCCCGGTGGGCCAGGCAAGACGGACATGGCCCGCGGTCGCCTGCCAGGTTCCGGCCACCGATTCCATCCGCGCGCCTTCCGGGAACTGGAGTCGGGGTCCGCCCGGTCCGTTGGGCCGGTATTCGAAGGGCGGAGTCCGACCCGCGGCATCCAGCGTCACCGGTCCAGTTCCCCCGTCGGTGCGGACGTAGATCCGGGCATCGCCGAGGTCCGGGGCGTTGGTGACGACGGATCCGTCCAGAAGCGCCCGGACGGTTGGCGTGCCGAAGACGACCGTCGTCGGCTCCATCCCGGCGCCGCCGAGATGCGGGCGCAACACGCGGATGCGGTCGTTCCTGCCGAGGAAGGTCCCGAGGTCCCCGGCGGCGGGGAATTCGGGCCGGCTGACGCGGATGATGCGTCGGTCGAAGATCTGGGACAGTTCGCCCGCCTCCTGGGCGGTCGCCACCCGGCCCACCCGCGTGGGGCCGGCCGCGATGAACACGGCGCGGTTCGGGGTGTTCGTCCCGACGTCGGGTTCCCAGAGGGCGACGGCGATCCGCCTCGGGGCGACGACGAACGACTCGAACGGCAGCGCCGCATCGCGGGGGTCCAACCCTCCCCGGACCTCGATGCCGTCCCCGATGCCGTCCCCGTCGGTGTCGGCCTTGAGCGGATCGGTTCCGAGCGCCACCTCCTCGGTGTCGGAGAGTCCGTCGCCGTCGCTGTCGAACAGCTGGTTCAGCGGGTCCTCGGGATTCGTCCGTGCCTGGTATTCCTCGAGGTTGTTCCGGCCGTCGCCATCCGCATCGGCCGTGGCGTCGGGCCAGAAGAGCGGATCGAGGATCCCGGGGTGTGTCAGCTCGTAGACGTCGTCGATGCCGTCGCCGTCGGAATCGAGGGGATCCAGCTTCGAAACCGCCTGGATGCGG
>CAMASJ010000205.1 GCA_945860685.1 Akkermansia muciniphila | reverse complement strand
GTGCAGTTCGGGTGCGTTTCCGACAGGAAGTCGGCGGTGTTCATCGCCGAGGTGTAGAAGTGCCGCGGCGACAGCCCGCCGATGCCGAGGTGCTTCAGCCGGACCGCGAGATCCTCGGGCGTCGGCGCCGAGTTGTTGGTGAGGAACAGGAACGGGGTGGAGGTGGACAACAATGCCGCCACGAAATCCACCGCCCCGGCGATGAGGTGGTTTTCACGGTAGATCACGCCGTCCATGTCGATCAGGTAACCGGTCTTCTTCATGCGAATCCTCCTTCGGAATGCCGGGTTGCCGGCGAAGTGCCGGACCGGATGCGGACCTTCTAGCAGAAGGGCTGCCGAGGCCCAGACAACGGTGGCCGACTGCCGGGAAACGTTCTCGGACAGGTGGTTGCAACGACCGGGACGCCCTGCGTCCGGTGGCGCTCCACACAGGTTGGACAATTCCCGACAGCGAAGCGGTGGGACCTGCTTAGGGTCGCGGGGAAGAAAAAGGCCGCCCGGAACACGTCCGGGCGGCCTGAATGGAAGAGGTGCGGTTCAGCGCAGGAAGGCCTCGTGCAGGCCGCCGTCGACCGTGATGACCTGGCCGGTGGTCTTGCTGAGGCGGTTGGTCACGAGGAGGAAGTACGCCTCGGCCTGGTCGGCCGGGGTTATCGGCGACTTGGTGAGCGTCCGGTCCGCGTAGAACTGGGCGAGCTTCCGGACCAGCGACTCGGTGGCCTCGTCGTCGGTGTAGGGGATGTTGTACTTCGCCAGCGAGCCGATGACGCGGTCGCGGGGGAACATGGCGGAACCCTGGACCACGGTGGCCGGCGCGACGCCGTTCACCCGGACCAGCGGGCTGAGCTCGATGGAGAGCTCGCGCACGAGGTGGTTGGCGGCCGCCTTGGAGCAGTCGTAGGCCACGCTGCCCTTCTTGGCGACGACGGCATTGGCGCTGGTGGTCAGAACCAGGTTGCCGCGCAGGCCCTGTTCCTTCCAGGTCTTGGCAGCCTCGTCGCCGACGAGGTAGCTGCCGGTGACGTTGATGCCGAAGGTGAGCGCCCACTTTTCGTCGGGGATGTGCCCGGAGGTGTCGCTGGGGACGAAGATTCCTGCGGTCACGCAGATCGAGTCGAAGCCGCCGTAGGCCAGCGCGACCTGGTCGAGCATGGCGCGGATGCTGGCGCGGTCGGTGATGTTGGCGGCGAGGCCGAGGGCGGGTCCGCAGCCGCTGATGCCGGTTCCGGCGACACCGATTCCCTGGCCGAGCTTCGCGGTGATCTCGTCGGCGGTGGCCTTCGCTGCGGATTCGTTGAGGTCGACGCAGACGATGTTGGCGCCTTCCTTGCTGAGGCGGTGGGCGGTCTCCTTGCCGATGCCGGAGCCGGCCCCGACGACCACGATGACCTGGCGTGCGAGTTCCTTCTCGGCCGGCATGCGCTTGAGCTTGGCCTCCTCCAGCTGCCAGTACTCGATGTCGAAGGCCTCCTGGAGGGGCAGGGCGATGTAGCGGTCGATCGCCTCGGCGCCGCGCATGACCTCGACGGCGCAGTTGTAGAACTCCGCGGTGACGCGGCTCTCGGACTTGTCCTTGCCCCACGCGACCATGCCGAGGCCCGGGATGAGGATGACTGTTGGGTTCGGGTCACGCATGGCGGGCGATCCGACCCGCTTGCACTGCCCGTAGTAGGCGGCGTAGTCCTTCCGGTACTGCTCGATCCCGGCTTTCAGCTTGGACTTGAGCGAAGCGAGGTCCTCGGCCTGCGGGTTCCAGTCCACGTACAGCGGCTTGATCTTGGTGCGGAGGAAGTGGTCGGGGCAGCTGGTGCCGAGCTCCGCGAGGCGCGCGGCGTCCTTCGAGTTCACGAAGCGCAGGATCTTCTCGTCATCCTGGACCGTGCCGATGAAGCGGCGCTGCTGGCTGACCTGTCCGCGCAGCCACGGGAGGATCGCCGCGAGGTTCACGGCCCGCTGGTCCGCGGGCAACGACTGGAACTTGGGTCCGCCGAAGGCCGTCGCGTCGCCGCCCTTGTCCTGGTACTTCGCCTCGATGAAGGCCGCGGCCTTCTCGATGAAGGCGAGGGTGGCGAGGTAGCACTCCCTGTCTTCCTCGGCCCACGAGATGAAGCCGTGCTGGCCCATCATGATGGCCTTGGCCTTGGGGTTGCGGCGGCAGATCTCCTGCATCGCCAGGCCCAGCTCGAAGCCGGGACGCATCCACGGCACGTAGTCCATCTCCTCGCCGAAGATCTCCTTCGTCAGCTCCACGCAGCGGGACGAGGCCGCGATGGCGATGATCGCGTTGGGGTGCATGTGGTCGACGAACTTCCCCGGGATGAAGCTGTGCAGCGGGGTGTCGATCGAGGTGGCGCGCGGGTTCAGGTTGAACGTGGTGTGCGCGAACATGGCGACCATGTCGTCCTCGGCCTGGGACTTCAGGCCCTTGTCCGCCCGCGCCGAATAGACCCGCTGCAGGCCCAGCACTTTCTCCTGGTACAACGAGCTGAAGAACTCCCGTCCCGCGGTGCGCAGGTCGCCGCCCGAGCCCTTCACCCAGAGCACCGTCACGTCCTGGCCCGTGAGCGGATCCTTCTCGGTCAGCTTCGACGACGTGTTGCCGCCGCCGGTGTTGGTGATGCGCTGGTCGCTGCCGAGCTTGTTGGAGCGGTAGACGAGTCGGTCGGCGCCGGAAAGCTTCGCGGCCTCGGCGTCGTCCCACAGGTTCGAGACGTACTGGAATTGGCTCATGGATGATGGGGTTCGGAAATCAAAGTGATTGATTTGTGAGCGAAATCTGAAGAGAACGATCTCAGGGTCAAACACATTCTTTGACCGGGACCTTTGACACGGAGTGCACGGAGGGACGGGGATTTGGGATCCGTCACTTCCTGGGCCGCCCGTGGGGATCCGTGCCATCCGTTTCGTTTCCGATGACGATGAAGCGCCGACAACGTATCCAACAGATCCTGGAGCTCCTCCAGCGGGAGCCTGAGCTGGCTCTGGCCGAGGCCTGCCGGCGGTTGGGGGCGTCGCCGGCGACGGTCCGGCGGGCCTTCGTGGAGCTGGAGCAGGAGGGGCAGGTCGAGCGGACTTGGGGTGGCATCCGATTGCGCGGGCGCGGGACGCTGCAGATGGGGCCGCCGGCGTTCGCGAAGCGCCTCGAACTGGCGCCGGAACCCAAGCGGGCGATCGCCAAGGCCGCGGCGGCGCTGCTCCGGGACGGCGACGTGGCCATGGTCGACGGCGGCACGACGACGTTCCTCATGGCGGAGTTCATCGCGTTGAAACGGATCCGCGTCATCACCAACTCCCTGGTCATCGCCCAAGCCATCGACCGGCTGAAGGGCGGACGCCTCGGGGCGGAGGTGTCGATCACCGGCGGCCTGCTCGAACCCGAGTCGGGACTGGTCGTCGGTGCGCAAGCGGAGGAGTTCCTCGGACGCTACCGCGCCGGATGGGCGTTCCTCGGCGCGGCGGGCGTCGATGCGGACTCGGTCACCAACTACGACGAGACCGTGCTCGCCAGCGAGAAGCGGATGATCGCCCAGGCGGAGAGGCTCGTGATCCTCGCGGACGCCTCCAAGCTGGGCCGGACGGCCATGTGCGAGCTGTGTCCCATCGGCGAGGTGGACCACCTGATCACCGCCGGTCCGGGCATCCCGGCGGCCCTCGGACGCGCCTGGCGCAGGGCCGGCGTTGCCATCACCCAGTGCCCGACCCAGGGAGAGAAGTCGGGGACTCACGCGAAGACGCAAAGACGCGACGGGATTGGTGATTCTTGATTTCCCTGACGCCCGACGCAGTTCCTCGGGAACCTTGGCTTACTGTGCCAAGAAACCGAACACGGATTTCACGGATGGGATTCTAACGCCTGAATCCGATGATTTGTCCCGGTTTCCTCGCGTTTTTGCGGCTTCGCGTGAGGCTGACTTCTTTGGGGACTGTACTCAGCGGGGTTGGCCCAACCACACCACGGCGTTTTCGACCACCTTCAACACGGTCGGGTCGAAGAAGACCGGATACGTTTCGTGGCCCGGTCGGAAGTAGAAGACCCGTCCGGCGCCGAGGTTCCACACGCTTCCGCTGCGGAACCATTCCCCGGTGGCCCACCGTTCCTCGAGCACGACCTCGTCGGGCGGTGGCACGTGGAAGGGTTCATCGTACATCTCCGTCTGCGGAATGGTGAACGCCGCCGGCAGGCCGCGGGCGATGGGATGTCGCGGCTGCAGCACGGTCATCCGGCTCGGCTTGCCATCGCCGCGATAGGCCGGGAAGCAGCAGTTGGGCAGGGTCAGTTGGACCTCCACCGGTCCGCCGGTCGGCTTCCGGTAGATCGCGGAAGGCGACAGGCGGTCGGTGTAGCGGGGAGCCATCAACGGGCGGGGAAACAGGTTCGATTCGACGATCGTCGCCTTGGTCCGCTCGGCTAGGGGCAGGGCCGCCACGGCATCCATGCGGGCGCGTTCGTTCATCGCCTCGACAAAGGGCCTGGACCAGTGCGCCGAATGCAGCGCGACCAGCTGCAGCCGGCCGGCCTGAATCCGGCGGACGATGTCCTTCGCCGCGGGAGGCTCGATCTCCATCTGCCGGACGTGTCCCCACCAGACCAGCACGTCGACCTGGTCGAGGTCGCCCAGCCCCTGCTGCGGGTCGTCGAGGGCGGCGGACTGCACTTCGAGTCCGGGCACGGTCCGGAGATAGGCCGCGATCTGGTTGCCGAGCCAATTCGGGTACGCCTGCTTCTGCTGCGGTTGGCGTTCGTCCCAGACCCGCACGCGGATCGGGCGTTCGGGCCGCGACACGCAGCCGGCCACAAGGCAAAGGACAACGAGCAGACCCGCCAGCCGGCGGCCGACGGCGAAAAGGGCGGGGTTCATCCGGCGCGGTTGTGTCAGAAGGACAAGGCCGTGTCACGCTGTCGGGAAAGTGCGGGGAAACGTTTCTGGTTTTCAGTTTTCAGTTCGTTGCGGTGTCAGGAAGTCGGGACTCCATCCGTGAAATCCGTGTCCCAATCCCGGGTTGGGGTAGCCGGGAGAGCGGAAACCTCTGTGTCCTCTGTGCCTCCGTGGCCCATCTGAGCGGGTTTTTCCGAAAGCGCGTGCCGGTGGCGGGAACCTCGGCTTGAATCGCGCCCATGGCGTTCCCGACCTCGTTGAATCCGGCCCTGCTGGGCAGCGTGCTGTGCCTTTCCCTCCTGACTTCGATGGCCGCCGAAAAGCCCCTCCCCGTGCCATCGGGTCCGCAGAAGGACGGCGCCTTCCACAAGGTGGTGCTCGACGCCGACCGCGACCTCGACGGTGACGGCCAGGTGGACGACGTCGTGGTGGATCCGTTGGAGATCGCCGTCGCCCCGGATGGCCGGGTGCTCTTCATCGAGCGGGCGGGCGTGGTGAAGATCTGGAAGCCCGACACGAAGGCGACCGTGGTGGCCGGCAAGCTGGAGGTGTTCAAGGAACTCGAGGACGGCCTGCTCGGCATCGCGCTCGACCCGGGATTCGCGCGGAACGGCTGGGTCTATCTCTTCCATTCGGAGCCGGCGACGCGTCAGGTCGAGGGTGTGGGCAAGATGGGGGACAACCTGGTTTCCCGTTTCCAGCTGACGGGCGACACGCTCGACCTGTCCTCGCGCAAGGAGATGCTCCGGATCCCGACGCAACGGGAACAGTGCTGCCACTCCGCCGGTTCGCTGGACTTCGACGCCCAAGGCAACCTGTACGCCGCGACCGGCGACAACACGCATCCGGGCGAGTCCGACGGCTTCACGCCCGTGGATGAACGCGATGGCCGTGGTCCGTGGAACGCCCTCAAGTCCGCCGCCAACGCCAACGACCTCCGCGGCAAGATCCTCCGGGTGCATCCCGAGCCCGACGGCACGGCGACCATACCCAAGGGGAACCTCTTTCCGCCCGGCACGCCCAACACGCGTCCCGAGATCTATGTGATGGGCAACCGCAATCCGTGGCGCATCGCCGTGGATCGTCGCAGCGGCTTTCTCTACTGGGGCGAGGTCGGACCCGACGCCGGTGGTCCGAACGAGCAGCGTGGACCGGCCGGCTTCGACGAGATCAACCAGGCCCGCGCCGCCGGCAACTTCGGATGGCCGCTGGTCATCGCCGACAACAAGCCATATCGCCGCCACGATTTCGCCAGCCGCACGAACGGCGAGGCGTGGGACCCGCTCAAGCCGCTCAATGAATCGCGCTACAACACCGGCCCGAAGGAGCTGCCTCCAGCGCAGCCGGCGTTCATCTGGTATCCGTATTCCGCCTCGACCCGGTTTCCGGCGGTGAAGGACGGCGGCCGGACGGCCTGCGCGGGGCCTGTCTACCACTTCGATGAGACGCTGGTGTCGCCCACGAAGCTGCCACGCGAGTTCGACCGCACGCTGTTCATCCACGAATGGTCGCGGAATTGGATCATCGCGGTGCATCTCGACGGCGAGAACCGCATCGCCAAGAAGCCCGACGGTTCGCTCCACATGGAACGCTTCTGTGCGAACATGACCTTCATGCGACCCACCGACTTGGCCATCGGTCCCGACGGTTGTCTCTACGTGCTGGAGAACGGCAGCGCGTGGGTCGGCAACAAGGACACACAGCTCGTGCGGATCGAACACAGGCCGTAGGCTTCGGATCGGGGAGCGGGGCGGGGTTTGTGGTTTTTGGTGCGGATGGGACCAATGGGACAGATGGGGTGATGTGCTGGCATCCGTGTTTGGCGGGAACGGGGAACGGCGTCGGTCATCCGGCTTCGGGAATCAGGAATCAGAAGTCGAGAATCACGAATCGTTCATGCGCGTGGTGATCCAAAGGGTGCGGGAAGCGTCGGTGACGGTTGGGGAACGGGTGGTCGGTCGGATTGGGCCTGGCCTGTTGGTGCTGCTCGGGATCGCTCCCGACGACACCGATGCCGATCTCGAGTGGCTTGCGGCCAAGGTTTCGGACCTCCGGATCCTCGACGACGAGGCCGGTGTGATGAACCGCTCCGTGAAGGAAGCGGGCGGCGAGGTGCTGCTCGTGAGCCAGTTCACCCTGTTGGCGACCACCCGGAAGGGCACCCGTCCAGGATGGTCGGGGGCCGCACGACCCGAGGTGGCCCGTCCGCTCTACGAACGGTTCTGCCATCGCCTGGAGGCCCTCCTCGGCCGACCGGTTCCCACCGGCGAGTTCGGAGCGGACATGCAGGTCTCCCTCATCAACGACGGCCCGGTGACCCTCGTCATCGATTCCAGGTTGAGGGAATAGGGGGCTGAAGGTTTCGATTTTCGGTTTTCAGTACGGAAGCTGCGGATGGGATGTAAGGAGTAACGCGCCGGAATCGATGCTTGGAGACGGGAACGGGGAGCGTGAAGCGTCCCAGAGGCACAAGCTCAGCGAGAGATGTGAGCTCCCTCAGACGCGTGGAGCGTTCTGAAGGCGCAGGGGATCCGGAGTCAGAAAACAATCCGTGAAATCCGTGTCTACCTCCTCAGCCCAGAAGGAAGGACCAGGGAATCAGAATCCGAGAATCAAGAATCAGGAATTCCTTTCCACGGTTCGCGCGTGGGCCGCGTCTTCGAGGCAGCCGATGACGAGCGCGGTCCACCCGGTCTGGTGGTCCGCCCCGCAGCCACGGCCGCTCTCGGCGTGGAAGAACTCGTGGAAACGCACGAGCCCGACGCCTCGGGGATCCGTCGTGGGCCGCGGATCCGTCCCCTCGCATGGACGGCGCCCCGAGGTGTCCGGCAGGAAGATCCTTGAGAGCCTACCCTCGAGGTCCCAGGCGATCTCCTGGAGCGAGAGCATCCGTCCGCTGCCGGTCGGGAACTCGACCTGGAATTCGTCGCCGTAGAACAGGTGGTAACGTTCGAGGGCCTCGATGAGCAGGTGGTTGGTCGGGAACCAGATCGGCCCGCGCCAGTTCGAGTTCCCGCCGAACAGATACGTGTTCGACTCGCCGGGCACATAGTCCACGCGGTGGGTCCGGCCGTCGGCCTCGAACAGGAACGGGTGACGCTCGTGGTGGCGGGACAGGGAACGGATGCCGAACGGCGACAGGAATTCCTCCTCCGATCCGAGCACGGCCAGCAGGCGGCGGAGCCGTTCGCGGGTGGGGATGGCGAGCAGCAGCTTGCGTCGGCTGTTGGAACGCCCCAGCGCGATGCCGCGGGTCAGCGAATGCTTGTTCCGGACGAACCAGTCCAGGCGTCGGGCGAAGCCCGGAAGCCGCCGGAGCAGGTCCTCGTCGAAGACCTCGACGGCGATCAACGGCAGCAGGCCGACGAGCGAACGCGTTCGCAGCGGCTCGGAGGATTCCCCGCGGACCAGGCGGTCGTAGTAGAAGCCGTCCGCCTCGTCCCACAACCCGGTTCCGCCGTGGGTGTTCATCGCCTCGGCGATCTGGACGAAGTGCTCCAGGAACTTGCTGGCCATGTCCTCGTAAGCCGGCACGACCCGGTCGCCGTCCTGGGCCAGTTCCAGGGACATCGCCAGCATCGTCGCCGCATAGAAGGCCATC
>CAMASJ010000204.1 GCA_945860685.1 Akkermansia muciniphila | reverse complement strand
CACCCTTGCCCTTGCCACCTTGGAGATCGACCGGGTTCGTGTTGGCGTTCTCGTCGATCAGTGGGCGACCGGAGCCGGGTTGTCCGTTGGCGCCGTTGCCGGTGTAGACCGGGTTGGAGATCGGGGTGATCGGCTGGGAAGTGCCGATGTTTCCGGGGACGGCGGTGCCGGAGTAGCCCGGAAGCGGGGTGATGTTCTTGGGACCCTTCTTGCAACCGGCGGCGAGAGCCACAACGGCCAGAAGAGCCACGGTTCCGAGCTTCGAAAACGACTTCATTTGCTTCAAATATGGGGGTTTCGGATCAGCGGCTCCAATTGGGCTGTGAACTGCTGCCTTCGACCCGTGGGGCATCCTTGACGTGGCCGGTGGGCCAGTCAAGCAGTGTCAGCCTCTGCTGCCCGTACTTTCCGTTGCGACGGGCGAAAATCAGCGTCCTGGAGTTCGGAGCCCAGCTCGGATCCTCGCCTTCGGTCAGGACCTTCGCATCGCCGCCGGCCGACGAGACGATGCAAATGTCGAAGTAGTCGCCCCGCTGACGCGTGAAGGCGATCCATTTGCCGTCCGGCGACCAGTCGGGCTCGGTGGTGTTGCGAACGGAGCCGGTGACGAGCCGCTTCATCGACCCGCCGGAAGCGGGAACGGTGTAGAGCGCGGGGTAGCCGCTTTCGCGGGAGACCACGCAGATCGTCTTGCCGTCGGGCGACCAGCAGGGCGAGGACTCGTCCGCGGCGGTGGTGGTCAGGCGCTTGGGATTGGCGCCCGAGGCGTCCGAGACCCAGAGGTCAGGGCTGCCCGATTTGCTGAGGATCATGGCGAGCTGGGAACCGTCCGGGGAGGGGGAGGGACTGATGTTGGAACCGGAGAACCGGACCACCGCGCTCCGCGAGCCATTGGAGAGGTCCTGGGCGTAGATGTCGGCGTTTCCTGCCCGGTAGCTCATGTAGTAGATGGAGCGGGACTTCGGGCGCCAGACCGGCGAGGCGACGATGTTGTTGTCCGAGGTGAGTTGGACGGCGTTGGCGCCGTCGAAGTCTGCGGCGTAGACCTCGCTGGTGCGGCTGGTTTGGACCTTGAAGACCACCTTGCCGCGGCCGAGACCCTTGCCGCCGGTGATGGCCTGGACCACGTCGTCGGCGAGGGCATGGGCCTGGGTCCGGGCGTTTCCGCCAGGATAGGCGCGGTTGAAGAGGGTGGCCTTCTTCGCGGTTTCGGTGAGGGATCCCTCCACCTGGGTGCCGGGATTCCCTTTCAGTTCGTAGTCGGCCTGTGTCGGGGGGACGATGGAGAAGCCGCAGATGTGGAGGTCGAACTCCAGGACCTTCTGGGTCTCGGCGGAGAAGCCGGAGATGGCGATCGGGATGGCCTTGGTGGCGTCGCCGGAGATGCTGACATCCGGGACTCCGCGTGCGGCCTGGGGTGCCGCATGGAGGATGGCGGTGAGGCCCATGAGGGCCAGGGCGAGGGGGATTCGGAGCATTTTCGGGGTCGGTCGGGGATGGGGAGTGGAACGGCAGCCTACAGCGAGGCCGCGGTGGAAAGATCGAAGCGGATGCTGATCACCCGTTCCGGGTCGTCGGAGCCTTCGGGCAGGGGCTCGAGTTGACGATGGCGGTCGAGAACCTCGCGTACGGAGTCGTCGAGGGCGCGGATGCCGGAGGGGGAGACGATGCGGAAGGAGGTCACGCGGCCGTCTCGTCGGATGACGATTTCGGCCCCGACCTCGCCGTGGTCGACGTTGAGGGTGGCGGGCTTCTTCCAGCGCAGCTTGTAGAACGCCTGGAGGTAGCTGGTGTACGGGGCGTAGGCCTGCCCGCCGTTGCCGTGGACGCCGATCTTCATGCTCCCCTGCAACGTGGACTTGAGGCTCCCGGCGGCGCCGCGGATCGCGTCGGCCCGTTCCGCCATGGCCCGGCTGTACTGCTCCTTGGCGGCCGCGATGCGGTCGGCCCGTTCCTTCGCCGCCTTGGCCTCGGCTTGGGCGGCGGCCTTTTGGGCGGCCTTGGTGGCGGCCTCTTCCGCCTCGGCGTCTGCCTTCGAGAGCTTGACCGCCTTCTGCGCCACGGTGATCGACTTCCTGGGCTTCACCTCACGCAGGGTGGGATCCACGTCCTGGGCCTTCTTCGGAAGCGCGGTGGCCTCGGGTTGCACCTTCTGAGTGGAAACCTTCGGCGGCGACTTGGAAGGAGGCGTCTGCGGAGCGGGGGGCACCTCCGGACGGGGTTGCTGGATGGGTTTCCTCTCGGGCGGAGGAGTGACCTGCTGAGTTGAAGTCGGGTTCTGGGCCGGATTCGCCGGAGGAGGAGGGCGGACATCCGGGGAACCGCCGCCGATGGTGTTGCCGTCGGTCAGCTTGATGTCGGACGAAAGGATGGTGAGTTCCGGGGAGACGAGGTCGTGGGTATTCCTGGGAACGAGGGTCGGGGCGAAGAGAAGCAGGGCGAAGGCCGCGACATGGATCCCGGTCGATGCCGCGAGGCAGGTCTGGGAGTTGGCGGTCATCGGTGTGGGGCTCAGCGGCGCTTCGGGAGTTGTGTGGCGATGCGGAAGCGAGTCAGGCCGTTGCGTGAGCACACGTCGAGAAGCGTCACCAGCGTCTGCGCCTGGGCGGCACCTTCCACCTTCAGCACGAGGACGAGGTTCGGGTTGGCGCGGTAGGCGTTGACGAGTTCTGACTCGAGTTGCCGTTCGTCGAGGGGGCGCCCTTCCCGGAAGATGAATCGGCCGTTGGCCAGGCCTTGGACGACGACCTCGTTGTCGCGGTCCGGACGGGTCCGGGCGTCGCCTCCCACCGGCAGCTTCATGTTCAGGCCGGGCTCGAGCGCCGGGGTGGTGATCACGAAGATGATGAGGAGGACGAACGCGAGGTCCAGCAACGGGGTGACGTTGATGTCGTTCAGCGTCACCAGCGAATTTCGTTGGGAGAAGCGCCGCATGGCGTCAGGGCCTCACTTGAAGATCCGGAGTCCGGACATCTTGACCAGGATCGTCGCCGCGATCGTGAAGGCGACGAGGGCGATGCCGGCGAAGACGATGTTGAGCGGCTTGGAAGGCGAGCCACCGCCGTTCTCCTTGCTGGTGCGATGGAGGCGGTGGTCGCAATGGGCGCAACGCTGAAGCATCCGCGGGTTGGTGTGCTTGCACTTCCTGCAGACGATGTAGAGATGGCCCTGGCAGGCCTCACAGCGGTCGATGCCGGTCGGGTTGACGTGGTTGCACTTGGCGCACACGAGGCCCTTGCCGTTGGTGATCTTGGCGATCACTTCTGGATCCACCTCTCGGATCTCCGGACCGGCCTGTTTGCCAAGGATCTTGTCCCTCAGTGAACGGGAAAGCGGGCTCCGGCAGGAACGGCACTTCTCGTGGGCGCGGTTGTTACGGTGCGAGCAATTCGGGCATTGGATGAAGAGTTCGGACTCGCAATGCTCACACCGATCCAGCCCGTCCGGATTCAGGTGGTCGCAATGGATGCAAAGGACGCCGCGTCCGGCCGCGCTGACCTGGGCCGGGCGCCGGAGCTTCTCTCCGCGGGAACCTTCCGACTGGGAGGAGGCGGCGCCGGAGCGATGAAGCGGAGTCCGGCACTCCGTGCACTGGGTCAGGACCCGGGCGTTCACGACCGCGCACGCCGGACACTTCATGTGCAGGGGCGTTTCGCAGTACTCGCAGGTCTCCAGTTCCGAGGGGTTCAGGTGCTCACAACGGGCGCAGAGCACACCGCGACCCTTGCGGCGGGGGACCGGAGCGGACCCGGACGGCGTAGGATTGGAGGGCTCGTCACTCATCGTCGGGAAGGAACTCGGTTTCCATTCGGGAAGCCAGCGTCTGTGCGAAATTGTCCAGTTCGACCGTCAGGATGCGGAGACTGTGGACGAGGTAGTTGTACCCGAACATGGAGGGGATCGCGACGAGCAGACCGGCCACCGTGGTGACCAGCGCCGCGGACACGCCGGGAGCCATGGCGGCCAGGTCGGCCCTGCCGGCCTGAGCGATGCCGCCGAAGGTGTCCATCACGCCCCAGACCGTTCCCAGCAATCCCATGAACGGCGCGCCGGAGACCGCGATGGCGAGGAGGATGAGGCCGGACTCGAGGCGCAACGCCTCCCGGGCTACGGCGCCTTCGATCTGGCGTTTCACATGTTCGACGCTCTTGAGGGAGAGCCGCGGCTTCCGCGTGCCGTCCGGCAGCTTCAGGCGGGCCTCCAGATCCGTGCAGCCGTCCATGTAGACCGCGAACAGGGGGCAGCCTTCGACCGGCAGATTGCGGTCGAAGATGGCCAGCACGGTCTTCTGCTGACGGAACTCGGTCTCGAAGTAGCCGTTGTACCGCTTCGCCCGGCGCATCTGGAACGACTTCTGGATCATCAGGGACCACGCGATGATGCTGAAGCCGATGAGGATGACGATGATGACCTTGGCCTCGGGGGTGGCTTTGCCCCAGATGTAGGAAAGGTCGGCCCCGCCTTGGGCGGCGGCGAGGATCCCGGCGTTGAAACTCATTGGATGGGGCGGAACTGGTCCGAACGACGGGTGAGGCTTTAAGGCGTGTTCCCCCCGGTGGTCAAAGCCAAACCCAAGTGGATCGCCAATCCACGACGGCTTCGGGAGCGCTTTGTTCAAGGAGGAATCAGGAAATCCCCACGGACGGATCCGACCCTCTTCCGGGCTTTCCCGTGGAGGGGTTCCACGCCACCGTCCTCGACGTCCGATGAATCGCCGAACCCTGCTCCAGCGCAGCCTCCAGTTCCATTTCCGCCGGCACCTCGGAGTGGTGCTGGGTTCGTCGTTGGCCGCCGCCATCCTGGTTGGCGCGCTGCTGGTGGGCGACTCGGTGCGGGGGACGCTCAGACGGAAGGCGGAGTTCCGGCTCGGTCGCGTGGGGGCCGTCCTGGATTCACGGGACCGGTCCTTCCTGGCGCGGCCCGGCGGACCCGGTGGCGAGCGCCTCGCCTCGAACACGACCTATGCCTTGAAGTTGCCTGCGGTGGCCACTCTCCCGGACGGCAAGGCCCGCGTCGGCTCGGTCGTGCTGCACGGCGTATCACCGGAGTTCTGGTCGATGGGCTTTCGCGGGCCCGCCTCGGTGCCGGCTTCGGACGAGGTCTTCATCAACCCGTCGCTGGCGGGACGTCTGAAGGTGGGCCCCGGGGACGCCATCATCCTGAGGATCCACAAGCCCTCGGCGCTTTCGCGGGATGCCGTGATCACCCCGCGGGATCAGTCGAGCGTGGCCCTGCGACTGAAGGTCGGCCGCGTCGTCGGGCCCGAGGAGTCCGGAGACATGGCGTTCGAAGCGGCCCAGGCGAGTCCCTACAATGCTTTCGTCGCGCACGAGACCTTGGCGCGTGTGGCGGGAATGCCGGGGCGCGCCAATCTCGCCTTGGCCCTCCGCGTGGAGGACGGAGGAGTCGGCGTTGCTGAACTTTCGGCAGCCGTCGGCTCCTCGTTTGGGCTGGCCGACGCGGAACTCGAGCTGAGGACGAACGCGGTGCCAGCGCGCCTGACCGGCGGAGAGGCGGTGCCCGCGCATCTCGAACTGGTGTCGCGGCGGATCTTCCTCGACCCGGCTGCGGTGGCGGCGGCGACGGGTATCCCCGGGCTGCCCAATCCGACACCGGTGTTGACTTACCTGGCCAACTCCATCGGCGCGGCGGACCGCTCGGTTCCGTACTCGATGGTCACCGCGGCCGGCGCTCCATACACGCCGGCGGACCTCGGGGACGACGAGATCCTCGTGAACTCCTGGTTGGCCGAGAAACTGGGGGTGAAGGTCGGCGACCGCCTGGAACTGACCTACTACCGCGTCGACGCCGGGGCGCGTTTGGTCGAGTTGACCAACGTGTTCCGCATCCGGTCGGTCCTTCCGATGAAGGGACTGCATGTGGACCGCACGTTGATGCCGGAGTTCCCGGGATTGTCGAAGGCGGAGAGCACCCACGACTGGGACGCCGGCTTCGAGTTGACCCGGCAGATCCGCGACGAGGACGAGGCGTATTGGAAAGCATGGCGGGGCACTCCGAAGGCCTTCGTGAACCTGGCGGTGGGGCGACGGATGTGGGGCAACCGGTTTGGGGAAGCCACTTCGCTCCGTTGGTTCGCACAAGGGGATTCTGCCCCGACGGACCTGAAGTCTTCCTTGGAACAGGGCATCCGTTCCCGTTTGGAGCCCGCCGCGGTGGGACTTCGGTTCGCACCGGTTCGTGACGAAGCCTTCAAGGCGGCCGGCGGCGGACAGGACTTCGGGGGGCTCTTCATCGGCTTCAGCTTCTTCCTCATCGTCTCGGCGATCCTGCTGACTGCGCTGCTTTTCCGCTTCGGCCTGGAGCAGCGGACCGAGGAGGCGGGCATCCTGCTGGCGCTGGGTTGGAAACCGACGCGGGTGGCCACGTTGTTCCTCCGCGAAGGGGCGGCGCTGGCGGCCTGGGGGTCCCTTTTGGGGGCGATCGGCGGACTCGGCTACGGCTGGCTCGTCCTCCTCGGCCTCAACACCCTCTGGACGGACGCCGTCGCCGGTGCCCGCCTGATGTTCCTGCCGACCCCGGCGTCGGTCATGGGCGGTGCGGTCGGCGCGTTCCTCGTGTCTTTGGCGGCACAGGCATGGACGCTGCGGTCCTGGATGCGCCGTCCGGCGAGGGAACTTCTGACGGGCGATCCCGGTGCCGACCTCGTTCCGTCCAAGGCCGGCGGTCGGGCGTGGTTGGACCGGAGCCTTCTCGTGTTGGCGGTGATCCTCGCCGGCGCCGGTGCCTTCGTGCCGTCCACGGCGCGGCCCGGGATCTTCTTCGGCGCGGGATTCCTCGCGCTGTCCGGTTGGCTGCTCGGTTTCCGCCGGCGGATCGCGGATCCCGCGGGACAAACGAAGTCGCTTCGAAGCGTCTCCGACCTGGCCGAACGGTCCGCTTCGCGGCGGCCGGGGCGTTCCACGGCGGTGGTTGGACTGCTGTCGATGGCGGTGTTCCTGATCGTGGCCGTCGCCGCCAACCGCCTCGACGCCACCCGGGACGCCGCGAACCGTGGTTCCGGCACCGGCGGTTTTGCGCTGTGGGCTTCCACGACGTTGCCGATCGTCGAGAACCTCGACTCGGACCGAGGACGCGAGAAGTTGGGTTTGGATCCGGCCCGGTTGCGGGAGGTGTCCTTCGTTCCGTTCCGGGTGAAGGAAGGTGACGAGGCCAGCTGCCTGAACCTCAACCGTGCGCAGCGTCCGAGGATCCTCGGGGTCGATCCGGCCCTTCTCGATTCACGGAAGGCCTTCCGCTTCCAATCGCTGGCCAAGGGCGCCGATCCGGCGCATCCGTGGCGGGTGCTGGAGCCGGGTGCCGCCGGTTGGGTCTTGGATCCGCCGTTGGTGGAAGACGAAGTGCCGGCGGTCGGCGACGCCAATTCGCTGCAGTGGGCCTTGGGCAAGTCGGTCGGCGACACCCTGGAACACGTGGATGAGCAGGGAAGGCCGTTCCGCCTTCGGATCGTCGGCGCGGTGGCCAACTCGTTGTTGCAAGGCCAGCTGTTGATCGCGGAATCCGCATTCACCCGCCGCTTCCCGGGCGAGGCGGGACATCGGGTCTTCCTCGTGGACGCCCCGACGTCGTCGGAAGTCGCCGGGGACCTGACGCGGGCTCTCGCGGATTTCGGATTCGAGGCGGAGCCTGCGGCGGACCGGTTGAACCGCTTCAACGCGGTGCAGAACACCTACCTGAACACCTTCCAGGTCCTGGGTGGCCTTGGACTGTTGCTCGGCAGCTTCGGGCTGGGGCTGGTGGTGATGCGCAACGTGCAGGAACGCCGTGCGGAACTCGCCGTCCTCGGTGCGGTCGGATTCGCTCCGGGCCGCGTGGAGGCCCTGGTCCTCCGGGAGCATCGGCGGTTGCTGCTGGAAGGCATCTGGGTGGGAACCGCCTCCGCGCTCCTGGCCGTGGCGCCGACCCTGTTGCAACCGGGTGGCGGATTCCCCTGGGCTGGCATCGGGTTGGTCCTGTCCGCGGTCCTGGCGAACGGGCTGCTCTGGACCTGGGTGGCCACACGGCGCGCCTGCGGTGGACCGCTGCTGACCGCGTTGCGGGGCGAGTGAGTCGGATCCGGCTTCCTGCTTCCCGTTGGCGTCTCAGTCACCCAACAGGCCGCGGAGCGTTGCGCGGGCCTGTTCCTCGCGGCTGTTGGCTCCGCCGGGTCCCGACCAGGTCCGGGATTTGAAGTCGAAGTACTCGCAGAAGTTGGCGGTGTCCTTCTCGGCCACCGGTTCGGCGCGCCGATCGCGGCATTGGAAGGCGGCGTTGCGTTCGTGGAGACTGCAGTTCAGGCAGACCCGGAGGTCCGCCCGGCATTGCGGACAGGACTCGCTCCGGCCGGGCTGTTCCCGGAACGACCAGGCCCAGCCGCACTTGTGGCAGTGACGCGTCATGTCGGGAGACTACCGGACACAGGTCCAGGCGGCCAAGGGGCAGGCACCGCAGCCGGCCGGAAAATCCGGCATCAGTACGAGATGAGGGACCGGACCGCGTCGGTTCCGAGGCGTTCCCGGCCGTTGAGGAAGCG
>CAMASJ010000203.1 GCA_945860685.1 Akkermansia muciniphila | reverse complement strand
ACGGCTCCGGCTTGGCCGCCATGGTCTTCGGGGTCTTGGCCATCGCCACGGATGTAAGCATCCATTTGCTTGCATGTCTAGACATGAGCATATACACATAAATACATGAACGTTAAAAACGGGATCCGTGTGCTGGCGGGGACGATGGTTCTCGTCGGGGTGGTGTTGTCGCGGTTGGTGGATCCGATGTGGATCCTCCTCAGCGCGTTCGTGGGGGCGAACCTGATCCAGTCGGCGTTCACCGGGTTCTGTCCGGCGACGGCGGTGCTCCGCCGGATGGGATTCACGGAAGGTGGTTGCGGTCCGGGTTGCGGGACCGGTGGCGGCTGCAGCGGTGGCGGCTGTCGCTGAGCTCCTCGGGGCCCCTCCATCGAACTGCCAACCGAAGTCCTCGCCATCATGAGAACGACCTCCGCTCCCAAAGTGTTTCCACGCCATCACCACTTTGTTGCCATGGCCGCAGTGCTGTTGGCCGCGGGTTGCTCCGATGAACCGCAGACCCGCCCGGGTACCCAGCTGCCGCCGGTCGTGAAGCTGGAGATGGTGGCGGTTGCCGGCGAGGGCTTCGTCCAGGAAGAGGAGGTGGTCGGAACTGTCCGTCCGGTCCTCAGGGCCATGGTCGAAGCGAGGGTTCCGGGTCGCATCGAGGAACTTCGGGTGGTGGTCGGTCAAGTGGTTCGGAAGGGGGAAACCCTCGCCGTGCTCGACGCCCGGGAGATCCGGGCGAGGCTGGATTCGGCGAACGCGGTCCTGGAACAGTCGGTGAAGGACCTGGAGCGGATCACCCGGCTCGTTCGCGACGGGGCGGCCACAGCGTCGGAACTGGATGCGGTGCAGGCCCGACAGGCGGTCGCGGTTGCGGCAGCCGCGGAGGCGGCGACGCTGCTCGACCAGACCCGGATCGCCGCGCCGTTCGACGGCGTGGTGACCCGCAAGCTGGCCGACGTCGGCGACCTCGCCACCCCGGGACGCGGGCTCTTCGAGGTGGAAGACCCGGCGCGTCTGCGATTCGAGACGGACCTCTCGGAGGCCTTGCTGCCGCGCATCCGGCCCGGTGCCGCCTTTCCAGTCCGAGTTGGCGACCGATCCGATCCGATCCGCGCGACCGTGGTCGAGGTTTCGCCCGTGAGCGATCCCGTGAGCTGTTCATTCCGGGTTAAGTTCGACCTGCCTGCCGGCGAAGGTCTCCGGTCGGGCCAGTTCGGCCGGGTTCTCGTACCCACCGGCGGCGAATCCGTCCTCCATGTGCCGACGACGGCGGTGCTCCGGCGTGGACAACTGGAGTTCGTCCAGGTCGTCGCCGATGGCGCCGTGCGACTTCGCCTGGTCCGCACCGGCAGGCTCGCCGGCGGGCGGGTCGAGTTGGTCGCCGGCATCCGGCCCGGTGAGCGCGTGGCCGCCGTCGCCAACGGCCAGTGGGCGGATGGCCAGTCCGTGGAGGGTGCCCGATGAAGGACTCCATTTCGCCCGCCGGCACCCATGCCGGCATCGCTGGCCGCATCGCCGCCGCGCTCATCGACTCCAAGCTCACGCCGCTTATCGTCCTCGCCTCCGTGCTGCTCGGCGTCTTCTCCGTACTGATGCTGCCACGTGAGGAAGAACCGCAGATCCGGGTCCCCATGATCGACGTGATGGTCTCGATGCCTGGGACCTCCGCGGAGGAGATGGAGGACCGCGCCACCCGGCCCATGGAGAAGCTGCTCTGGGAGTTGCCCGGCGTGGAGTACCTTTACTCCCAGTCTCGCGAAGGGGAGGCGATGACCATCGTCCGATTCGCGGTCGGTTCCGATCCCGACACGAGCCTGGCGAAGGTCGCCGAGAAGCTCCGTTCCAACGTTGACCGGATGCCCCACGGCGTGGCCTTCCCCGTCCTGAAGCTTCGTTCGATCGACGACGTCCCGATCCTTGCGCTCACCTTCCACAGCGCGACCGTCGACGAGGTCTCGCTACGGCGACTTGTGGCGCAGGTGGACGACTCGGTGAAGCGGGTTCCCAGCGTTTCCGAGACGGCGATCCTCGGCGGCGTTCGTCGGGAACTGCGGATCCTGCTCGATCCGGTCCGCCTCGCCTCGCGGGGATTGACTCCTGCCGGACTGCTTCCGGTGCTCCGGCAGTCGAACCGCCAGTTCCGCGGCGGTGAACTCACCTCGGACAACCGGAGCATCGTTGTCGAGACCGGCGGCTTCCTGCACACGCCGGCACAGGTCGGCGCGGTGGTCCTCGCAAATGGTCCCGGAGGACCGGTTCATCTGAGGGATGTCGCCACGGTGGAGGACGGTCCATCCGAGCGGACCGCCCATGTGTTCCATGGGCTCGGGGGAACGGGACCGCAGTCCGAGCAGCCCGCGGTCACGCTCACCATCGCCAAGCGGGCCGGTTCCAACGCGATCTCCGTGGCGCACGCGGTCCTCGAACAGGTCGAGGCGCTCAAGGGCCAGGTCATTCCAGCGGACGTCACGGTCTCGATCACCCGCAACTACGGGAAGACCGCGGCCGAAAAGTCGGACGAACTGCTGCTCCACATGGGGATCGCGGTGGTCAGCGTCTCCGTGCTGATCTGGCTTACCCTGGGCTGGCGCGAGTCGGGCATCGTGGCTGTCGCCATCCCCGCGACGCTCGCTCTGACCCTGCTGGTCTTCCACCTCCATGGCTTCACCCTGAACCGGATCACCCTCTTCGCCCTGATCTTCAGCATCGGCATCCTCGTCGATGACGCGATCGTGGTGGTGGAGAACATCGTCCGGCACGTCCATCTGCCGGGCAACCGGGGGCGGTCGCTCTCCGCGGTCGCGGTGGAGGCCGTGGCCGAGGTGGGGAACCCGACAATCCTTGCCACGGTGGCCGTGATCGCCGCGGTGTTGCCGATGGCGTTCGTCGGCGGGTTGATGGGCCCCTACATGCGACCGATCCCGGTGGGCGCCAGCGCGGCGATGTTCTGGTCCCTGCTGATCGCCTTCGCAGTCACACCGTGGGCTTCCATCCGGATCCTCCGCTGGCGGAAGGGCGAGGAACGTCTCGCAAAGCTTCATGTCGGAGGAGGCGGGGCCGGGGGCGAGGACCTGTTGACCCGCCTCTATCGCCGGGTCATGAACCCGCTGCTGCACCGGCCGGTCTGGCGGTGGGCCTTTCTGGGTGGCATCACGGCACTGCTACTGGCAGCGATGTCGACCGTCTACTTCGGCTGGGTGAAGGTGAAGATGCTGCCCTTCGACAACAAATCGGAGTTCCAGGTGGTGTTGAACATGCCCGAGGGGAGCTCACTGGAGACCACCGCCGAGGCGGCCCGCGAGATTGCCCGTGCGATCCGCGGGGAGCCTGAGGTCCGCGACTACCAGATCTACGTGGGACTGGCCGCGCCGCACAACTTCAACGGCCTCGTCCGGCACTACTTCCTGCGCCGGGGACCTTCGGTGGCTGACATCCAGGTGAACCTCGCGCCGAAACAGGAGCGCTCCGCCCGCAGCCATGACATTGCCAAGCGGGTTAGGCCCGCCGTGGCCGCTGTGGCCGAGCGGTTTGGGGCCCGGGTCGCCGTCGCCGAAGTCCCGCCGGGGCCGCCGGTCCTGCAGACTCTCGTTGCGGAGATCTACGGTCCCACGGAGCAGGATCGAGCAAGGCTTTCGGAGATCGTCCGCGGCGTCTTCCGTGACACCGCCGGCGTGGTGGACATCGACTGGTATGTCGAGGCCGACCAGCCAAAGGTCCGTTTCGTGGTCGACCGCGAGAAGGCGGCCCTCCATGGGATCAGTCCTGAGACCGTCGCCCAGACCCTGCGCATTGCGGTGGCCGGCGAGTCAGTCGACCTGCTGCACCTTCCGGGCGAGAAGGAGGACGTGAACCTGGTCCTGCAGCTCCCGCGTTCCGCGCGGACCCATCCCGAGTCGCTCCTTTCGCTGCGGGTGCGCAGCGGCGACGCCAACGCCCTTCCCGAGCCGGCGGTCCAAGACGGTACCAGCGGTTTGGTTGCCCTGCGCGAGCTGGTCCGTCTGGAGACGACCCACGTGGACAAGAGTCGTCACCGAGAGAATCTGCTGCCGGTGACCTACGTTATCGGCGACGTGGCCGGCGTGGTGGAGAGCCCGTTCTACGCCATCACCGAGATGAACCGCCTGCTCCGGGAGCGCACGCGGGATATTCCCGGGGGCGTAGAGTTGCTGAACGCCTCCATGCCGCGTTCCGATCTGCGCTCGGCCTTGAAGTGGGATGGCGAATGGCACATCACCTTGGAGGTCTTCCGCGACCTTGGCATCGCGTTCGGGGCCGTGCTGGTACTCATCTATGTGCTGATGGTCGGGTGGTTTCGGTCGTTCCTCACCCCGATGATCGTGATGGTCGCCATCCCGTTCTCGTTGGTTGGGATCCTGCCCGCGCACGGCCTGATGGGTGTGTTCTTCTCGGCCACCTCGATGATCGGCTTCATGGCCGGCGCAGGGATCGTGGTACGCAACTCGATAATCCTGGTGGACTTCATCGAGCAGCGCGTGTCCGAGGGGCTGCCGTTGGATGCGGCGGTGATCGACGCGGGAGCGGTGCGGTTCCGACCCATGGTGTTGACGGCGATGGCCGTGATCGTCGGAGCGGCGGTGATCCTCGGTGACCCGATCTTCCAAGGATTGGCGCTTTCACTGATGGCCGGGGAGATCGCCTCGTTGTTGATCAGCCGGATGGCAGTTCCAGTTCTCTACTTCATTGCGAACGGTCGGGTAAAATGAAGCATCCCAGTGGGTTGGGATCGACCTTGGGGAGTGGGCAGAGACTCGTGCCCTCGTCTCCTAGGGCGTGCAGGGGGAGTCGGTCTTCTCCGTGTCCTCCGTGCCTCCGTGGCCATCCCCGCAGCGTCTCAACCGCACCCAGGTGGCCCCTTCTCCGCCATGGGCTGGGGCGGCGGGGGACATTGATTCGACTTCCGGGATCCGCGGCAGCAACGCCAGCACGCCCGCCTTCAATGCGCCGGTTCCCCGGCCGTGGATCACGCGGACTTCCAGGATCCCTCGGGCGACGCATTCTCGTAGGTACTCCGGCAACAGTTCGCCGATCTCCCGAGGTCGGAAGGTGTGCAGGTCCAACTCGCCGGTGATCGGCAAGGGCACCGGTTCGTCGAAGGCAGGTGGGTCGGTTTCAGATGGCATCGGGCGTGGACGACAGGATCTGACGGCGGGAGGTGTCCGTCCTGAACCGAGTGTAACCGGATGCGATGTTCTCGGTCAGCGGAGTTTGTCACCACAATCAGATCACCCAGATGAATCCTACCCAGATCCTGACCTTTGTCGCCGCAGCCGGCCTCGTTTCGGCCGCGCGTGCGGAAATCGACTTCTCCAGGCTCCCTCCGGCTGCGGCCAAAAAGGGAGTGACCTTCGAAAAGGACATCAAACCCCTGTTCGAGGCCTCCTGTTTCCGTTGCCACGGTGAGGAACGCCAGAAGGGCGGTCTCCGCGTCGACAGCCTCAAGGCCGTGCTCGAGGGCGGCGAGGAGGGCAAGGTCGTCGTCCCCGGCAAGATCAAGGAAAGCAGCCTGCTCGTGTCGGTGTCCGGCCTGGATCCCGAGAAGGCCATGCCGCCCAAGAAGAAAGGCGGGCCCGGCGGCCCCGGTGGTGGCTCTGGCGGCGGTGGATTTGGAGCGCCTCCCAAGGACCTGACCCCGGAGCAGGTTGGACTCGTCCGCGCATGGATCGAGCAGGGCGCGAAGTGAGTTGGGGGGGGTGGTGAAAGGTTGAAGGGCCGAGGGGTTGATGCGTTGAAGGGCGCTTCGCAGCGTGATGGCGGTCCCGGCCGCCACCCCTTTGGGAACGGATGTGGCGCCCGGCTCCGGTTTCGGGCCAAGAATCTTTCCGAATCGAAAGCGATGCGGCAACGTCCCGGGGTTCCACTGGGATGCTGCCCTTTCTTCCATTTTCCCGAACGCTGCGGATTGGCGTCGTCACGCTGGTCGTGGCGTGTGCGTCGGGTGTCGGCTTGCGTTCGGCGGAAGCGGACCGATCGGACTTCTTCGAGCGCAAGATCCGGCCGGTGCTGGTCGAGCGGTGCGAGGAGTGCCACAGCGTTGCTTCCGGAAAGAAGAAGGGCGGCCTGCTGCTCGACAGCCGTGCCGGACTCCTGACGGGCGGTGACACGCGGCCGGCTGTGGTGCCGGGCGATCCGCAGAAGAGCCTGCTGATGGAGGCGGTCCGCTACGGCAACCACGACCTGCAGATGCCTCCCAAGGGACGCCTGCCCGACGCGACGATCGCCGACCTGGAGCGCTGGATCGCCGATGGCGCGTTCGATCCGCGTTTGCCACGAAGCGGGAACGCATCGTCCGCACCGGGCGCGTCCAACGCGGAAGCCGGATCCCATTGGGCCTTCCAACCGCTGCGGCGGACCCCACCGCCGGCGGGATCCGCGGTCCATCCGATCGACCGCTTCATCGAGGCCCGGTTGAACGAGGCCGGTCTCCGTTCCACGCCGGAGGCGGATCGCCGGACGCTGCTGCGCCGCCTTTCGTACGACCTCACCGGGCTCCCGCCCTCGCCCGCACTTCAGGAGGCCTTCCTGAAGGGATCGGGCGTCGACGACGACGACGCATGGATCGAGCGTCTGATGGCCTCGCCGGCCTACGGCGAGCGTTGGGGGCGCTGGTGGCTGGACGTCGCGCGCTATGCCGACACCAACGGCCAGGACGAGAACAAGGTCATGGCCAACGCCTGGCGCTACCGCGACTGGGTCGTGCGGGCATTCAACCGCAACCTGCCGTTCGACCGGTTCATCACGGAGCAGTTGGCCGGCGACCTCCTGTCGACCCATGGCGTGACGGAGCCGGAGGTGTTCGACCGCTGGACGGCCACCGGCTTCCTGGTGTTGGGGCCCAAGATGCTGGCCGAGCAGGACAAGCCGAAGCTGGTGATGGACCTGGTGGACGAACAGATCGACGTCGTGGGCCGGGCCTTCCTGGGACTGACGGTCAGCTGTGCGCGCTGCCACGACCACAAGTTCGATCCCGTTCCGACCCGGGACTACTACGCCCTGGCGGGGATCTTCAAGAGCACCAAGACGATGGCCAACCTGGACTTCGTTTCGCGGTTCAACGAGCGGCGCGTCTCGGATGCGGCGCGGGTCGCGGCGGTCGCGGCACACGCGGCCGAACTGTCCCGGCTCGAGGCCGAACTCAAGTCGGCCACCGCCGCCGCAAAGACCGGCGTGATCGACCGCTGGACCTCGGCGGTGGCGGAGTTGCTGAGGAAGCCGGACGCCGGGACGGAAGCGTTGCCTCCGGAGGCGGTGAAGCGGTTGAGGGCCGTCCTGTCCGACACCAACGACGTGGGCGGCATCGCGGCGACGTTGCGTCGATGGACCTCGGGCGCGGTTCCCCTAGAGGAGTTGCTGCGGAAAACGGGATCCAGCAACGGGATGGCGGGAATCCGTCTCGGTCCGGGTCGGATGGGTGCGGCGTTCCTCGCCGACGGATCGAACCGGATCGAGGCGCCGCACCGTGATGAACTGGAGCCGGCCCGACTCACCGTCGAGGCCTGGGTCCGTCCGGAGGTTCTCCCGACCGAGGGCGAAACCCGCCGTTGGCTGGTCTCGAAGGGGGCCAACGAGTGGGCCGAAGGACACTACGCTCTGATGATCGACGGTTCCCGGGCGGGGGCCTACCTCAACATCGGCGGCGGACCGGAGAAGGTCTTCGCAGCGTGGTCGGCGTCGGGTGTCCTTGAGGCGGACCGTTGGCGGCATCTGGCGATGACCTTCGACGGCCAAGTGCTGCGGGTCTTCGTGGACGGCGTTTCGGTGGCGGAGGCCCCGGTGGCCCGCGAACGGAACCGTGGTGCGGGGCCGCTCGTGGTGGGCCGTCGGCCGGATGGGTATGTCGGATTCCGCGGCGCGCTCGACGGGATCCGCGTCCATGCGCGCGCCTTGGACGCCGCGGAGTTGAAGGCGGCCTTCGAGAACCCGGGAAAGCCGGGGAGTGGCGCCTTGATCGCGGGGTGGGAGTTCGACGAACTGGACGAAGCCGGGAAGCTGGCCGTAGCGGAAGCGGAGACGCGTCGGTTCCTGAAGGGACCGGAGGGGCTTCTCACGCCGCCGAAGGACTTCCGCGCCCTGCTGGCGGAATCCACGAGACGGGAGTTGGAGTCGTTGGAAGCGAAGTTGCAGCGCGTCCGCACCAACACGCCGCCTCCGGTCGAGTACGCCTTGGCTGTCGAGGAGGCGTCGGTGGTGGACCTGCCGGTGCACATCCGTGGCAGCCACCTGAACCCGGCCAAGGAACCGGTTCCGCGGGGATTCGTGCGGGTCGCGCATCGCGGCGGTTCCGTAGCCCTGCCGAAGGATCGCAGCGGGCGACTGGAATTGGCGGAATGGCTGACTGGGCCGGAGAACCCGCTTACGGCGCGGGTGATCGTGAATCGGGTCTGGCAGGCGCATTTCGGTGAGGGCCTGGTGCGGACGCCGGACAACTTCGGCCTGCGCGGCGAGAAGCCGAGCCATCCGGAGCTGCTCGACTGGCTGGCCGCCGAGTTCATCGCCTCGGGTTGGGATCTGAAGCGCCTGCATCGGCTCATCCTGA
>CAMASJ010000202.1 GCA_945860685.1 Akkermansia muciniphila | reverse complement strand
GGGAGGTGGCGGGATCGGATTCGAAGTCGGTGGCCTCGTTTGGGGATGCGGAGCTGACCTCGATGGTCTCGGTGCCGGACGGGTTCCTGACCGCGGGAACGGACGGCGTGGTACGGCGGCATTCCTGGAAGTCGGTTCAGAAACCCCGTGAGTTCCGATCCGCGGGGCGTGCCACGGCCGTGGCTTGGACGAGCGCCGGGGAACGGGTGGCCGGCGGTTTCCAAGATGGCTGGATCCGCATCTGGACGGCCGGGGAAGCGGCATCCGTGTCGGAGTTCCGTCCGTTTCCGGGACTTCGCTGAGGAAATGGAGGCTTGCCCGGTGGCGACCGGGGGACAGAATTCCAGACCACTCCGTAAGCCCTCCGAACATGGGACGCATCTACAACAACATCGTCGAAACCGTCGGCCGCACGCCGCTGGTCCGTCTGAACCGCATTCCCGCCAGCTTCGGCGTCGATCCCTCCACGCGGGTCCTGCTGAAGTGCGAGTTCTTCAATCCGCTGGGTTCCGTGAAGGACCGTATCGGCATGGCCATGATCGATGCCGCCGAGAAGTCCGGCGTGTTGAAGCCGGGCACCACGATCATCGAGCCGACCTCCGGAAACACCGGTATCGCCCTCGCCTTCGTCGCGGCCGCGCGGGGCTACCGGTTGATCCTCACCATGCCGGAGACGATGTCCCTGGAGCGCCGCACGCTGTTGGCGCTGCTGGGAGCCAAGCTCGTGCTGACGCCGGGAAGCGAGGGCATGCGCGGGGCGATCGCCCGGGCCGAGCAGTTGGCTAAGGAGACGCCCGACTCGTGGATCCCGCAGCAGTTCGAGAATCCCGCCAATCCCAACATCCACACGGCCACCACGGGACCTGAGATCTGGGAGGACACCGACGGCGCCGTCGACATCCTGGTGGCCGCTGTCGGCACCGGCGGGACGATCTCGGGCGTGTACGAGTACATCAAGCCGCTCAAGGCGTCGTTCCACGCCATTGCCGTGGAGCCGAAGGATTCCCCGGTGATCAGCCAGACCCTGGCCGGACAGTCGGTGAAGCCCGGACCGCACAAGATCCAGGGCACCGGTGCCGGATTCGTCCCGAGGAACCTCCATCTGAAGGACTCGAACGGCAACGACCAGATCGTCGAGGCGGTGCAGGTCTCGAACGACGACGCCTTCGCCATCGCGCGGCGTCTCGCCAAGGAGGAGGGCATCCTCGCCGGCATCTCCAGCGGTGCGAACGTGTGGGCGGCCATCGAGGTCGCGAAGCGTCCGGAGAACAAGGGCAAGACGATCGTCACGATCGGTTGCTCCACCGGTGAGCGGTACCTCTCGACGGCGCTGGCCGCCGAAGCCCGTGCCGAAGTCGGCGGCTGATCCGGGGCTTCGTGCCTGAAGAACGACGGCGAACCGGACCTGCTGGGTCGGGTTCGCCGTTTCCATTTCCGTTGGGATCCTGCGCTTCCTGGCCGCGGATTTCCGACGCCGGATCAGAGCCGGATCACCAGCTTGCCGAACTGCTCGCCGCGTTCCATGCGCTGGAACGCCTCCGAGGCCTTTTCCAACGGGAACACGGTGTCCACCACCGGCCGGATGGCATGGTTCTTCACGAAGTCGACCATGTCGGCGAAGTCGGCCGGACTGCCCATGGTGGTCCCGAGCAGGGAGAGCTGCCTCCAGAACACCTTGCGCATGCTGAGTTCGGGCGGGTTTCCGCGGGTGGCCCCGAAGAAGACGATGCGTCCGCCTGGGGCGGCGAGGTCGATGAGATGGTCGAAGCCGCTGCCGCCGGCGCTGTCCACGATGACGTCGAACGGTCCGTGGTGGCGTCCGAACTCCACGTGCCAGTCCGGCAGGTTGTAGAGCACACCCGCCTTGGCACCGAGTTCATGGGCCTTCTCCAGTTTCGACGGCGTGCTGGAGGTGACGCAGGGCAAGGCTCCGGCGGCGACCGCGAACTGCAGGGCGATGAGGGCCGTGCCCGCCCCGATGCCGTTGATGAGAACGCGTTCGTGGGGCTGCAACTGCGCGCGGCGGAAGAGCGCCCGGAACGCGGTCAAGCCGGCCAAGGGCAGGGCGGCGGCCTCCTCCCACGAAAGGTGCGAAGGCTTTGGGGCGACCTGGGAAAGGGGCACCCGGATGAACTCGGCCAGCGTGCCGTGGTGCGGGAGCCCGAGGATGGTGAACCGCGGTTCCTGGGCCCTCTCGGAATGCCCCCAGTCGAAGGAAGGGTTGATGATGACCTCCCGTTCCATCCACGCGGAGTCGACGCCTTCGCCGACCTCGACCACGGTGCCGGCGCCGTCCGAGCCGGGGATGATCGGGAAATGGAGCCCGGCATATTGGCCGATCTTGATCCAGACATCGCGGTGGTTCAGGGCCGCGGCCTGGATCCGGACGAGAACCTCGCCGGACTTCGGCGCGGGCTGCGGGACGGTGTCGACGACGAGTTCGTTGATGCCTTGGAGGACGGCGGCTTTCACGTCCGCAGGAGATATCCCAGCACGGGGACGGATGCGAGCGGCGAGAGCCACCATTTCGTGTCCAGGACGCATCCTCCACGAACCCCCTGCGACGGCCGGTTCCCCTGCCTTTGGAAATCCGCTGGGGACACTCCCTGGTTGCGAAAGATCCTGTTCCGCGAGAGGTGTCTCTTAGGCTGGCTGGAGTGAAATCCGAGGCATTTGGGTTGGGATGGTTTCCGCCGGCTGAAGCCGGGACTCCATACCCTGAGGAAATCCTCGGCTTCCGGGGCATCCACACTTTGTGGAGACGCCTCGAACAGGGAGCGGGCGATTGGCGCGGATTGGGGCTTCACGTCGGTGGGGAGCTTGGGGACGATATCGGAATGTCTCCCCGTTCACGGTTCCTGGCGATCCTTGTCTTGTCCCTGTCGACTCTGGTTCCCGTCGGCCTGCACGGCGCCGACGACTACACGTTGTCCCGCGAGTCTTTGGAACGGGCGGCCGGGGTTCCCGCGGGCAAGGTGCAGGAGTTCGAGTTCAACGACTCGAAGGTCTTCCCCGGCACCACCCGCGGATGCTGGCTCTACATCCCGGCCCAGTACGACGGGTCGAAGCCGGCGGCCTTGATGGTGTTTCAGGACGGGCATGAGTACCGGTCGGACAAGGGTTCGCAGCGGGTTCCGGTGGTGTTCGACAACCTGATCGCCCAAGGCGAGATGCCGGTGACGATCGCGCTCTTCATCAATCCCGGGCACCGGGAGACGAACGCGCCGCCCGCCGCGGGTTGGGGCAACCGGAGCAACCGTTCATTCGAGTACGACTCGCTCGGTGGCGACTATGCCCGGTTCCTGGTCGACGAACTGATCCCGCATGTGAAGGAACGGTTTGGGGTGAAGATCACCGACGACCCGGAGTTCCGTGCGATCGGCGGGATGAGTTCCGGGGCCATCTGCGCGTTCACGGTCGCCTGGGAGCGGCCGGACCAGTTCCGCAAGGTGCTGTCCCAGATCGGCAGTTTCGTGAACATCCGCGGTGGTCACGTGTATCCGGCACTGATCCGCAAGACCGAGCGCAAGCCCCTCCGCGTGTTCCTGCAGGACGGCGTGAACGACCTGAACAACCTGCACGGCGACTGGCCGTTGGCGAACCGCGAGATGTCCAGCGCGCTGACCTTCGCCGGTTACGATTCGAAGTTCGTGCTGGGGGACGGTTCCCACAGCGGCAAGCACGGCGGCGTGATCCTCCCCGACGCATTGCGCTGGCTATGGAGGCCTGCGATGCGTCCGCCCGAGCCGAGCACCAACAACTGGAATGGCGATGAGGCGCTGAACAAGGTCCTCGCGGGCGGCGGCACCGACGCTCCGTGGGAGAAGGTGGGCGACGGCTACGGGTTCACCGACGGCGCCTGCGGCGACGCCAAGGGCGACTTCTACTTCAGCGACCTGCCGAAGGGCATCCTGTACCGCGTGGCCGCCGGGGAATCCAAGCCGGTGGCCTGGCTCGAAGGCGGGCCGAAGGTGAGCGGACTCAAGTTCGGTCCTGATGGACGGCTCTATGCCGCAACCCAGGGCGAGAAGCAGAAGATCGTCGCCATCGATCCCGCCACCAAGGCCATCACCGACGTCGGCGTCGACGTGAAGCCCAACGACCTGATCGTCTCCAAGGCGGGCTGGGTCTACTACACCGACACCGCCGCCGGCCAGGTGCAGGCCGTGCCGATCTCCGCAAGGGCCATGCCCCGTCCGCGCGTCGTGGCCGGCGGGATCAACCGTCCGAATGGCATCGCCCTTTCGCCCAAGCAGGACCTCCTGCTGGTCTCCGAGTACGGTGGGACGAACGTGTGGAGCTTCGTGGTCGATGCGGACGGCGGGCTGTCCGCCGGGGAGCGCTACATGACCCTGGTCGTGCCGCCGGGACGCAAGGACAGCGGTGGCGACGGCTCGACGGTGGACGCCCTGGGGCGCACCTACGTGACCTCGCACGCCGGCATCCAGATGTTCGACTGGACCGGGCGACTGGGCGGCGTCATCGCCAAGCCGGAAGGCAAGGGGATCGTGAGCTGCGCCTTTGCCGGACCGGACCAGGCGTACCTCTACGTGTGTGCCTCCGACGCGGTCTTCCGTCGCAAGACGCTGACCCGGGCGGCCGCGATCCCGTGAGCCTGCGGGGATGAAAGCCGGCGGCAGGTTGCCGCCGTCCACGGCCAAGTTGGCCGTGCCACCCAAACCGACTGCATGGTTTCAGCTCAGCGCCGGTCCGTGCGGAAGGTGAACACCGTGGTGTCCTTCTGCGGTTTGCCGGGACGCACCACGATCGACGGGAAGTTCGCGTGGTGAATGGCGTCCGGATAGTACTGGGTCTCGAGGCACACCGCGGTGTTGCCGAGGTGGTTGCCGGTGTAGAGCTGGATCGCAGGCTGGGTCGTCTTCACCTCCATGACCCGGCCGCTGGCGGGATCGCTCAACCTCGCCGCGAACTTCAGCCGACGGCTTACTCCGAGCACGAAGTTGTGGTCATAGCCGTTCAGGCCTTTCCGAAGCTGGCTGAAGCGTTCGCCAACACGGGTCGGCTTCCGGAAGTCCACCGGCGTTCCCTCCACCGGAAGGATCTCGCCGGTGGGGATGAGCTCGTTGTCGGACGGCGTGTAGCGCTTGGCGGGGATCGTCAGGATGTTGTCCACGCAGCTGCCGCCACCGGAAAGGTTGAAGTAGGCGTGGTTGGTCAGGTTGACGATCGTGGCCTTGTCGGTCTCCGCCTCGTAGTCGACCCGCAGCTCGTTGTCGTCGGTGAGCGTGTAGGTGACGGTGGTGCGCAGGTTGCCGGGGTAACCCGCCTCGCCGTCGACACTGAGATAGGAAAGGCGGACGAAGGCGTCGCCGCGCCGCACGCCGGTCCCGTCGAGGTTCCATACCACGCTGGCGAAGCCTTTGTTGCCGCCGTGGATGGAATGGCGGCCGTTGTTCTTCGCGAGGTTGTAGGTGGTGCCGTCCAGTTCGAAACGGGCGCCCGCGATGCGGTTGGCGACGCGCCCGATCACCGCCGCCGACCCCGGGAAACGCTCGTACTTGGCAATGGTGTCCGTCGACAGAACCACGTTGGTCCAGTTCCCTTCGCGGTCGGGGACGTTGATTTCCTGGATGATCGCGCCGTAGGTGAGGATTCGCGCGGACAGGCCCTTGCGGTTCTTCAGAGTGATCCGGCGCACGGGCTCGCCGCCGCTCGTGCGGCCGAAGTCCTCGTGGCCGGCCGAGGCGAATCCGGGAGCGGCCTGGAGCAGGCCGAAGGCGGAGGTGAGCAGAAGTCCGGCGAGCAATCGGTATGGGGAGCGCATGGGACGGAGGCTGGAGTTGTTTGCGAAAGGCTGGAGCCCAGGCATGTCGGGCGATGTCGGAATCACGGCTTCTTCACGGCGTCGAAGCGGGTGGAATCGAGGTCGAGGGCGAACACCGTTCCGGCGAAGCCGACGGCGAGGATCCCGCCCCGGTGATTGCGGCCGAAGGAGACCGGTTGGTCCGGCAACACGCCGAGTTGGTGGACCTGTTTCAGGGTCCCGTTCTCCTGGCGGACGCCGAAAAGGCGCTTGGAGTTGAAGTCGGCGCAGAAGTAGACGCCGTCGAAGCTCGACTTCGGGTCGCCGCGGAAGACTGGGCCGCCCGTGATCGAGTTGCCGAACTTCCGTCCGTAGGCGAACACCGGCGGCACGAACGTCCTGCCTTCCTTCCGGTATTGGCTGGAGAACGCCTCGAAGCCTTCGAGGACGTTCCAGCCGAGGTTGTCGCCCTTTCGGACGAGGTCGACTTCCTCCTCGCGGTCCTGTCCGACGTCGGCGACCCAGAGGTCCCCGTTCGCGGGGTCGAAAGTGAACCGCCACGGATTGCGAAGTCCGAAGGCCCAGATCTCGGGCCGGACCCCGGCGGTTCCGACGAAGGGGTTGTCCTTCGGAATCCCGTAGGCTTGGCCTGTCGGGACGTGATCCACGTCGAGTCGCAGCATCTTTCCGAGGAGCAGTCCCATGTTCTGGGCATGGCCGTTCGGGTCGTGGTGCGGCCCGGTGTCGCCCATCGCGAAGTACAGGAAGCCGTCCGGACCGAAGTCGACGCAGCCGCCGCTGTGGTCCTCGGCCACGCTGGGAATGGCGATGAGACGCCGTCCCGGTTTGCCGGAATCCGACTTCAGGTCGGCGGTGAATTCCCGTTCCACGAGCACCGTCGTGACCGTGCCGTTCTCCAGGGTCTGATACTTGAGGAAGTACCGGCGGTTCTCCAGGACCTTCGGATGGAACGCGAGGTGGAGCAGGCCGTTCGGACCGCGTTCGCTGAAGACCTCTCCGGTGAGGTCGAGGAAGTCGGCGCGGGACTCGCCCGATGCCGACTTCTCCACCCGCCAGATGAAGCCGCGCTGATGGAGCACCAGGTAGGAGTCCTGTGTGCCCGGCACGGCGTGGATCGACGTGAGGCCGGTCTGGACCTTTCCGGGGGGAAGCGTGAAGGGACGCTCGAAGTGGGGACGGATGCCGACCGGCGTGGCCAGTTCGTGGATCTCGGACGGCATCCCGTGGGCCGACGCAAGGGAATGTGCAGGCTGGCGCAGGCTGGCGAGGTATTCGACGAGGTCGGTGAACTCCTGCAGGGTCAGCGCGTTCTGGAGCCCCTCCGGCATCAGGGAGGTCGTGCTCCCGGTGCGGGAAACGATGTCTACGGTGGCGACGCGGATGCGTTGGCCGTCGCCGCCCATCAGCTCGAGCCCGGAGTCGTCGGCCTTCTTGAGCGTGCCCTGCAGCGTGCGGCCATCGCGGGTCTCGACGGTCATCTGGCCATAGCCCGGCGAAATGGTCGCGGAGGGCTGCAGGATCGACTGGATCAGGTCGCGTCGGCCGAAGGCGTCCCCGGCCGCACGGAGATCCGGGCCCGCCTTGGAAGCGGTGCCATCCACCGAATGGCAGTTCGCGCAGTTCAACCGGGGATCCGCCAAGAAGAGTCGGCGGCCGTTCCCGGGGTCGCCGTTGCGGGTGAGCGCGTGGTTCCGGTAGGCGCCCGCGTCGGGCGTCTGGGCCGAGGTTGGAAGGGCAGCGGCAATGGCGCCCAAGGCGGCCGCAGCGAGCAGGGAACGGGAGGGGAACTTCACGGAGTCGGAGACGTTCAAAAGGTTCCGTGCACGCGCATCTTCACCGTGTACACCGAGTTGCCGGACGTGATGAACAGGATGCTGCGGTCCTTGCCCGCGAACTTCACGTTGCCGGTCCAACCCTCGGGAAGCGCGATCTGTTCGATGCGTTCCCCGGCCTTGTTGAAGACCGTCACACCGCGTCCCGTGAGGTAGACGTTGCCCTCGTTGTCGAGCGTCATGCCGTCGGAACCCTGCTCGCAGAACAGGCGACGGTTCTCGAGGGAACCGTCCTCACGGATGTCGTAGACGTAGGTCTTCCGGGCGCCGAGGTCGGAGACGTAGAGCGATTTTCCGTCGGGCGTCCCGACAATGCCGTTGGGTTGGCGGAGATCCGTGGTGACGCGGCGGAGCGTCTTGCGGTCGGCACCGAAGAAATAGACCTGCTGGGAATCCTGGACGGGTTTGCCCTCCCGCTTCCAGTAGTCGCGCTTGTAGAGCGGGTCGGTGAAGTAGAGCGCGCCGTCCGGCCGGATCCACAGGTCGTTGGGGCCGTTGAGCAGCTTCCCGTCGAAGTCGGAGACGAGCACCTTGGACTTCTTGTCGGGTGAAATCGACCACAGCTCGTTCTTCTCGTCGGCGCAGGCGAGCAGGTTGCCGTCCTTGTCGAAGGCGGTGCCGTTGGCGCGGCCCGACGGTTTCATCCAGTCCGAGCAGGTGTTGTCCGCGGCGGACCACTTCACGATCCGGTCGTTGGGCTGGTCGGTGAAGTAGACGTTGCCCTCCTTGTCGGCGGACGGCCCCTCGGTGAAGACGAAGCCGGAACCCGCCTTCTCGGGCTTCGCTCCGGGAGCGATGACGGGGGAATCGGCCGCCTGGGCGTTGGCCAAGGACACCAACAAGGCAAGTGCGTGCCAGGGACGGGGGAAGTGCATGGAAGGAAGCATGCCCCAGCCAGAGCCCGGGGATCTAGCAGATCGTTGGCTGCACGTGTAGGAGACGACGTGAGGAGGTTCGCGCTGCTCCTGGGAGGTGGAAGATGGGGAAGAGTTGAAGCGTCAAACGGGAAG
>CAMASJ010000201.1 GCA_945860685.1 Akkermansia muciniphila | reverse complement strand
CAGAGGGATCCGAGGTTGGTGTCCGGGGGGACGGCGGTTCAGAGGCCCTCACACTCCCGCACGCTGGACTGGCTTCCTTCGGACCGGTTTCCCCTTGGGTTCGGCCTTCTTAAGTGCCGGATGGGCTGGAGAAGAGCCAGCCAAGATGGAGGTGTGGTAGCCCAACCGGCCTCTGGGGGGTTCCAGGAAAACAAAAAGGGCATCCCGAAGGATGCCCTTTTGTCAGGACCGGAAGCCTGTGTTGGATTTAGTCCAACGGCATGTAGAAGTCCTGGTCGGCCGAGGAGTTCGCGGCGTCGCGGAGCGCGTCACGGAGACGGCCGGACGAAACCTGCTGCACGGAACCGTCGCCGAGCAGGATGTTGCCGGCGTTCTGGTGGACCTGGGCGTTGTACGCGATCTTGTTCAGGATGGTCGCGTTGGCCGCCTGGGCGGTCGAGAGGACCTTCAGCACCTTGTGGGTGTTGATGACACCGTTCGCCGCGAGGTTGGTGTTCAGGATGTTGCGGTCGCCGCCGAGGATGCTCTGGGGCTGCTCTTCCGTGGCGTTGATGCCGAGGAAGTAGCTGGGAACCTTGCCCTTGGTGGCGAGGGCAAGGTTGCGCGCCACGAACGTCCAGGTGTTGGTGGCCAAGGTCTGGCGGGTGTCGCTCGGGCAGACGACGATCTTCGGCGTGCTGAGCTCGTTGGAGATCGTGGCGTAGACGTCGGCGAGCGTGTTGGTCGCCGTCGGAGCCCCATTGATGGCGGGCAACGCGATGCCACCCTGGCTGGCATCGACCTGCCACGGATACTGGCCATTGAAATCAACGGCGAAGGTGCGGAGGGCGATGCCGATCTGCTTCAGGTTGTTGACGCAGGCGATGCGGTTCGCACGGGACTTGGCCTTGGCCAGCGCCGGGAGGAGCATGCCGGCGAGAATCGCGATGATCGCGATCACGACCAGCAGTTCGATCAGCGTGAAGGCGCCGAGACGGTTCTTGCGGAGACGGTTCATAGGTTTGTGAGTGATTTACGGGCTTACGGTGGCGGCGACTCTAGTGACCTCACTTCGAGTGTCAACGCCATTCACCCCGGTTGAAGCACTGGCGGTGCCAGCGCGAGAAACCGTTGATTTCATTGGGTTTTCCTTCACGCGGGTCGGTGCCGAACCGACGCCCATGCGCGAGACTCACGCGGGGATTTTCATGTCCCGGCATCCGCCGTATCGAAGGCATCGGGATCCTGGGTGACGGAATCCGTCCGCGGTGGCACCAAATCGGAATGGCTGGCGAAACCGGATTTCCAGCTACGGGGATTCCTCGGAACCCTGGTTCTCTCGGTGGATTTGAGGAACTGCCATCCGGTCGAGATGCCGAAGGACCTCGGAATTCCTGATTCCGGATCGCCGCCATCCCGCAAAGGCCGCACGCGGCGCCGCGGAGACCGCGCAGGGAACTTCCGGGGTACGGAGTCCCGGCTTCAGCCGGTCTGTGTCTCCGAGGTTTCCCGCGGAAGTGGCTTCGTCCGATCCGGGCAACCCTCAAGAGGAGAACATCAGAGCCGGCTGAAGCCGGAACCCTGTACCCCGGAGCGTCTGGGCTCCGCCTGAGAATCTTCTACCCGCCTTCCGCCTTGGGAGGCCGATTTTCCCCGGATCCCGGAACCTTCCAGATCCGTTCAGGGCTCCCGTGGGATGCTTGGAAGTCAGGAATTGGGACTGGAGCCCGTGTTTTGGCGAACTCGGCGAGGGAAGGTTCCAAGCGTCGCCCCTTCAGGGCTTGGATCCGACGGGTCCGGGACCCGGGGCGTTGCCCCGGGCTGTCGCATTTCGCCCCGTTGGGGCCGTGAGGCGGGAGGGGAATCGGTCGAAGGCCGGTAACGCTCAATGTTCAACCTTCAACCTTCAACGCTCAACGCTGGGCGTCGAGCGTTCAGCGCGTCGGGACGGCATGGAATCTTCATTCCGAAGATCCGGCGGTTGGGGTTCCCAATCAGGAATCAGGAACACAGCCATCCCACAGAGCCCGCGCGCAAAGCCGCGGGGAAACAGGAAAATCCTGCTGGATTCCTTCAGCGGAACCGGACTCCGAAGGGGGATCCACGACTCCGATCCCAATTCCGGCGCCGGATTGGCGTCTTGGCGCAATTGCGTGAGGTCGGTTGTGGCTCCAATGGAATCGATCCCGACTCCTGGAAGGGGCAGGTGTTTGGCCCATCGGGTGCCCCGTCTCTCGGCGACCACCTTGGATGGTACCGGTTGCTTCAGAAATCGACCTGCTGCTCAAAAAGAACCAAGCCAATACCCGGAGCGGGAACGGCCCTCGGAAGGTGCGAATTGATAAGCTCCTAGAAGAGAGTGTTTTGCGAATATCCAGAAACCCCTCTCATGCGGTGTGGCACCACGGGTGCTTGGGGATCGAGGAACTCAACCGTCCGATCTGTCGCGGGGGACCCTGCGGATGGAGCGGGCGGTGGAGAGTGACACGAACCAACCCACGTACCGGGGTTTCCTGGGACCCGGGTAACCACATACACGCAGCACGATGAAGAAAATCGAAGCAGTGATTAAACCTTTCAAGCTCGAGGAGGTGAAAGACGCCCTCCACGACGTGGGCATCGAGGGCATGACGGTTTCCGAGGTCAAGGGCTTCGGACGCCAGAAGGGCCACACCGAGATCTACCGCGGCAGCGAGTACACGGTGGATTTCCTGCCCAAGATCAAGATCGAGCTGGTGGTGGCGGACGCCAAGGTCGCCGAGGCGACCGGAGCGATCATCAAGGCCGCGAAGACCGGCAAGATCGGTGACGGCAAGATCTTCGTCTCGGAGGTCGCCGAAGCGATCCGCATCCGCACCGAGGAGAAGGGCGACGCCGCCGTCTGAGGATAGTTCGACCCACTGAATCCCAAACCCATCCAACAAACGAACATGAAGAAATTCCTCCAGATTTTCGCCACCGTCCTGGCCTTGGCCACGGCCTCCTTCGGCCTGCAGGCCCAGGATGCCGCCAAGGCCACCCCCAAGGAACCGACCGTCGAGGAGCGCCTCGGTGACGTCGAGGCCTACATCAACAACGGCGCCCGCGTGACGACCGCCGACCATGCCGGCAAGGTCACCGGCCCAGGCCCTGGCCACAACGCTTGGATGATGACCAGCGCCGCCTTGGTCCTGTTCATGACCCTTCCCGGCCTCGCCCTGTTCTACGGCGGCCTCGTCCGGAGGAAGAACATGCTCTCCGTGATCGCCCAGTGCTTCGGCATCGCCGGCCTGGTGACGATCCTGTGGGTACTGTTCGGCTACAGCGCCGTGTTTGCGGCAGGATCCCCGTACCTCGGTTCGCTGACCAAGTTCGCGTTCCTCAAGGACGTGACCTCAGCCCCGAACACCGACTACGCAGCCTGGGTTTCCCAGAACGTGTTCGCCATGTACCAGATGATGTTCGCCATCATCACCCCCGCGCTGATCGTCGGCGCCATCGCCGAGCGCATGAAGTTCCTGGCGATCCTGGTGTTCGTCACCCTCTGGATGGTCGTCGTCTACTTCCCGCTCGCCCACATGGTCTGGGGCGTTGACGGCCTGATGAACGGCGTCTGGAACGGCGACGCGAAGATCAAGGCGATCGACTTCGCCGGTGGCACGGTGGTGCACATGAGCTCCGGATGGTCCGCCCTGATCCTCTGCCTCATCCTCGGCAAGCGCGCCGGCTTCGGCAAAACCAACATGTCCCCGCACAGCATGACGCTCTGCGCGGTCGGCACCGGCATGCTCTGGGTCGGATGGTACGGCTTCAACGCCGGTTCCGCGGTCGCCGCCGATGGTGTCGCCGCCAACGCCTTCATGACCACGACCATCGCCGCCGCCGTGGCGTCCTTCGTCTGGCCGCTGATCGAGTGGGTCCTGCGTGGCAAGCCCTCCATCCTCGGCTTCTGCTCGGGCGCCGTTGCCGGTCTCGTCGTGATCACCCCCGCCGCCGGCTTCGTGAACGCCAAGAGCGCCTTCATCATCGGCATCATCGCCGGTGTCGTCCCCTACATCGCCTGCGCCTACCTCAAGCCGATGCTCAAGTATGACGACGCGCTCGACACCTTCGGTGTCCATGCCGTCGGTGGCACCATCGGCGCCATCGTGACCGGCGTCTTCGCGACCGCCGACGTGAACGGCAACCTCACCTCCGCGAACAGCTACGCCGCCAAGAACGGCCTCGACAAGCTGGTCGCCAACGGCGGCCTGGTCGCCGAGCAGTTCAAGGCCATCGCGATCACGCTGGCGCTCTCGGTGGTCGCCACCGTGGTCATCGCCTTCATCGTGAAGATGGTGATCGGCCTGCGTCCGAATGAAGAGGCCGAGACCCAGGGTCTGGACCTCGCCGAGCACGGCGAGGAAGCCTACCACGGCTGATCCCCGCCACCCTTCCTCGATTCACAGGGGCCGCCTGGATCTTCCAGGCGGCCTCTTCGTTTGGTGGACGTCGGGGAGCACGTCCGCCTCGGGCTCATCGAGCCGAAAACGTACCGGCCGAGGTTCCCGGGCCCTGGAGGCTTCGTCCCGGTTCAGAGGACCTCGACAATCATCGCCGTGGTGTTGTCCCGTCCGCTCCGCACGAGCGACGCCTCCACCATGCGATCCGCCGCGGTCCCGTCCACGGGGCGGACCACCTCGTCCTCCAGGCTGGCCCCGTAGAGGCCTTCGGTCAGTCCGTCGGTGCAGAGGAGGAAGCGGTCCCCCGGTTCGTACCCGACCGCGCCTACCTGCGGGTCGACATACACGTTGCCGCCGCCGAGCGCCTTCTGGAGGACGTGTTTTCCGGGATGGGACCGGGCCTCCCATTCGGTGATCCGACCGTTGCGGAGCAGCCATCCCACGTGGGTGTCGTCCTGGGTGAGCTGCTTCAGGGTCCGTTCCCGGGCGGACCAGTAGTAGATGCGGCTGTCCCCGACGTGGCCGAAGTACATCCAGCCGGGGGTGAACCAGCAGAGGCTCAACGTGGTTTCCATGCCACGGCATTCGTCGTAGCTCGCGCCGAGATAGGCGAGGGCCTGGTGGGTTTGGTGGAACACCTCGGTGAGCACGTCCTGGAATCCGACCTGGATCCCCGACGCCGACTGGTGGAAGGCCCGCGGCAGCAGCGTGGTGATCTTCTCCACCGCGATCCGGCTGGCGAACTCGCCCGCCTTCGCGCCGCCCATGCCGTCGCTGACGGCGAACGCGAAGTCGGTGGACTGGTGGGGTTGCTCGCCGAATCGGCCGAGGCGGAAGACCTCCTTGGCGTTGAACTCGAGGGCCAGGAACGAGTCCTCGTTGTTGGGACGGAACCGTCCGCGGTCGGTGCGGGCGGACCACCGGAGACGCGCGCCTTCGGTCTTCATGGCTTCACCTCCGCGGGCGCCTGGTTCGGTTGTCCGAGCAGGGTGGAGAACTCGAAGTCGATGATGCAGAAACGACCGTCGGAATTGCGGTAGGTCACGTTGCGGACGTCGGCGTCGTCATGGCGGACGCCGTACTTTCCCAGTTCCTGGAAGATCTCGGCGCACCGTTGGGCGTCGAGATGCTCCACGCGTTGGCCGCAGTTCGTGGTGACGATGCGCAGGCGCGTGGGATCGGCCTCGAGCAGGCGGGGAACGAAGTGGCATCCGCGGTCCTCGAGATGCCGGAGGACGCGGACCTCCTGGTCGAAGCGGTCCTGGGCGTTGGCCCCGTGGTAGACCTTGATGACCCTTCCGTCGAAAGTGAGGTTGACCGTGGACCTGAGGGTGTCCTTGACCTTCAGCATGTCAGGAGGATGGGGCCTTCGACGAGGAATGCACGCCTGCACAATTCCGGACAGCCCGGTCAATTGCCGACAGGCGTGAAGGGGTGCGGTAGCCCAAAAAAGTGCTGGCGGTCACGGTGGCGTGACCAAGACTTGCCCGGTTCCCGGAGGGGTTGGCGACCGCAGGACGGTTTCGGGGTCATGGCATCTGCCGTGCTTCATGAAATCCCTGCATCTGGACCCCACCGGGCAGAAACACACCACTCACAACATGGCCAAATACAAACTCGAATACATCTGGCTCGACGGTTACGAGCCGACTGCAAACCTCCGCAGCAAGACGCAGATCAAGGATTTCGAAGCCTTCCCGAAGCTCGAACAGCTGCCGATGTGGGGTTTCGACGGCAGCTCCACCCGTCAGGCTGAGGGCCGCACCTCGGACTGCATGCTGAAGCCGGTGGCCGTGTATCCGGACACCACCCGCAAGAACGGTGCGCTGGTGATGTGCGAAGTCATGATGCCGGATGGCGTCACCCCGCACCCCAGCAACAGCCGCGCGACGATCCTCGACGATCCCGGCGCCTGGTTCGGCTTCGAGCAGGAGTACTTCCTTTACAAGGACGGCGTTCCCCTCGGCTTCCCCCAGGGCGGCGGCTATCCGTATCCGCAGGGTGAGTACTACACCGGCGTCGGCTACAAGGCCGTCGGTGACATCGCCCGCGAGATCGTCGAGGAGCACCTCGACCTGTGCCTCGACGCCGGCATCAACCACGAGGGCATCAACGCCGAAGTGGCGAAGGGCCAGTGGGAGTTCCAGATCTTCGGCAAGGGCTCCCGCAGCGCCGCCGACCAGGTCTGGGTTGCCCGCTACCTGCTCATGCGCCTGTGCGAGAAGTACGGCGTTGACGTGAACTTCCACTGCAAGCCGCTCGGCAAGGACGTGGATTGGAACGGCTCCGGCATGCATTCGAACTTCTCCACCACCTACATGCGCGAGACGGGCGGCAAGGAGTACTTCGAGGCGCTCATGGCGGCCTTCGACAAGTACAAGAACGAGCACATCGCCGTGTACGGCCCGGACAACCACCTGCGTCTGACCGGTCTCCACGAGACCCAGTCGATCGACAAGTTCAACTACGGTGTCGCCAACCGCGGCGCCTCGATCCGCGTGCCCCACAGCTTCGTCAACAACGGCTACAAGGGCTACCTCGAGGACCGTCGTCCGAACTCCCAGGGCGACCCGTACAAGATTGCCAGCCGGATCCTGCAGACGATCGCCACGGTTCCGACCCCGTAAGGGTTCCGGCCACCGCAACAGCGATTCCCGCGACACGGCCCGGGCTTTGGCCCGGGCCTTTTCCTTTTCCGACGTGGGCTCCGAAGGGACCGCCTCAGCGTCCGGGCACGCCGTTGGTGGAACCGTTCGGGGGAACCGACAGGCTGCTGAAGTCGATCGTGCCGGACTTTGCGGCCCGGATGCCGCCGCCGCTCGCCTGGTAGAGGGTACTGCGGACCTCGTAGGAGAGGCGTCCCCTCTGGGAGGCCGCGTGGAGCTTCCGGGCGAGGTTGAAGTTGCTGATCCGCACGGTCACCGGTTGGGCCAGGTCGGACAGAGCCGGGATGGTGACCGCCTCGCGGCTCAGGCCGGTGCCCACCTTGGTACCATCGAGGTAGATCTTGTGCGAAGCCCCGACGAGGCGGACCGGCTGCGGGCGCGCGTTCTGCAGGCGCACGGTGAAGACCAGGGTGGTTTCCCAGGGTTGAACGTCGCCCGAGGTGACGGTCACGAGAGAGACGTCGAAGTCCTCGTCCGGCTGGAACGTGGTGCAGCCGGCGACGAGGAGGAGCAGGGCGGCGAGTCCGGAAAGGCGCTTCATGGGAGGGCGGTGGTGGGTCAACCGAGCAGCATGACCGAAGCGACGATCACCACGCAGCCCACGAGGTCCAGCCAGATTCCGTGGCGCATCATGGATCGCAGGGGGACGCAGCCGGTGCCGTAGGCCATTGCGTTGGGTCCGGTGGAGACCGGAAGCATGAAGCCCATGGAGCAGGCGATGCAGGTGGCCAGGGCGGGCTTCACGGGATCCACACCGGCGGACTGGGCCACGGCGATGGCTATGGGGACGATCATGGTGGCGGAGGCGGTGTTGGTGGTCATCTCGCTGACCAGGACCCCGACCACGGTGAACAGGACGCAGAGGCCGAACACCGACTTGGCCTGGAAGATCCCGGCGAGTCCGCCGCCGATCCAGCGGGCGAGGCCGGTGGAGAACATCAGCTCCCCCAGCGCCATGCCTCCGGCGAAGAGCAGGATCGTTCCCCAGTCGATGCCGGCGGCGTCCCTCCAATCCAACGTGGCGCGGTGCTCGCGGACGCCGGTCGGCAGGAGGAAGAGCAGCGAGGCGGCGAGCAGCCCGACGATGCTCTCGGGGAGGTGGCCGTTGAGCCAGACATAGGCGGGGGCGTCGGCGCCGTCGGCGCTGAAGGCCGCGACGAAGCCCGGCAGGATCCAGGCGCACACCGCGGCGGCAAAGACCGCCACCACGTTCTTCTGTCCGCGGGTCCACGGACCCAGCCTCTGGCCTTCCGCGCGCAGCCAATCCTGGTTGCCGTCGAGCGAGCCCTTGGGGGGCGGGCAGGTCCGCGCGAAACGCCAGACCAGGAATCCGCAGAGCACCACCGCCACGGGAAGACCGATGCGCATCCACTGGAAGAAGGTCACCTTCACCCCGAGCAGGCGTTCGATGGCACCGATCCCGATCAGGTTGGGCGGCGTGCCGATCGGCGTCGCGAGCCCGCCGACGCTCGCGGCGAAGGCGGTGATCAGCATCAGGCCCGCGGCGAACGGGGATGACCGGAAGTCCTTCAACCCTTGGCGCGCGCCGACTTCCGCGATGATCGAGAGGCCGATCGGCAGCAT
>CAMASJ010000200.1 GCA_945860685.1 Akkermansia muciniphila | reverse complement strand
AACCGCGCCGCCCTGGACGGTGAGACCACCGGAGAAGCTGTTGACCGCGGCGAGGGTCAGGGTTCCAGTACCGGTCTTGACCAGCGAACCGGAGCCGGTGACGGCCCCGGACGCGGAGGTGTTGGCGCTGGAATTGACAGTCAGGGTATGGCCCGCGCCGAGTCCCAAGGTCGTGCCGGAGGAGGTGGCGAGACTGGAGACGGTCTGGGTGGCGTTGCTGAGCGAAAGGGTGCCGGCGGTGACCGACAGCGGACCGGCCCAGGTGTTGGCGCCGGACAGCGTCACCGCGCCGGCGCCCACCTTGGTCAGCGTGGCCGAACCGGAGAGGGCGCCGGAAAGAGTGAGCGTTCCGGCGACGGACCCGATGGACGAGGCCGCGGCGAGGGTGACCGGGCCGGAGAGGGAGTTGTTGCCGGAGGTGTTGCGGAGGGCGCCGGTGGAACTGACGCCAGCGCCGGTGATGGTCACGGGTTCCGCTCCGATCGCGATGCCTCCGCTGAGGGTCAGCGTGGCACCGTTGCTGACCACGGTGCCGCCAAGCGTGGAACCGAGGGCGGTCGCGGAGGCGGCCTGCAGGTAACCCGCTCCCACGCGCAACTCGCCATCAAAGGTGTTGGCCCCGCTGAGAGTGAGAGTGCCGGCGCCGAGCTTGGTCATCGGACCGGTTCCTGAGATATCGCCGGACCAGGTCGAGTTAAAGTTGCCGGCGTTGAAGGCACCGCCGGCGGAACCGAGAACCATCGCGCGCGTGGAGGAGATCGCCGCGCTGGTCAGGAGGGTTCCTCCATCGAGGGTCAGCGCTCCGGCGGTGTCGCCGAGCCGGTTGTCATTCCCGATCGAGACCGTGCCGCCGAGGATCGTGAGTCCGCCGCTGAAGGTGTTCACCCCACCCAGGGTCAGCGTTCCGGTGCCGGTCTTGGTCAGCGAACCTGCGCCGCTGATCACGCCATTCCAGGTGGAGCTCTGCGTACCGGCCGCAAAGGTTCCACCGGAGGCCCCTAGGACCATCGAGCGGGCTGAAGTGAAGCCGGTGGTGGTCGATAGGCTGCCGCCGTTCAGGGTCAGCGGACCGGCGGTGTTGCCGAGCCGGGCGTCGCTGGAGACGGCAATGGCACCGCCGTTGACGGTGATGCCACCCGTAAGGGTGTTGTTGGCGCCGAGCGTCAGGGTGCCGGTGCCTTCCTTCACAAGGCTGCCGTTGCCGGCGAGCAAGGAGGTGAGGGTGGTGTTGGTGCCGCTCTGGTTGACCGTGAGGACGGTGCTGTTGGTGAGGTTGAGCGTGCCACCGGTGCCCTGGAGTTGGCTGACGGTCTGGGCGCCGTTGTAGAGGACGACCGTCCCGCCGTTGACCGCCAGCGTTCCGGTGCCGATGGCGCTGCCGTTGGTGGCGACCAGGGTTCCCTGGGAGACCGTGGTTCCACCGGTCCAGGTGTTGGATCCGCCAAGAACGAGGCTGCCGGTTCCGGTCTTCGTCAAGGTTCCGGATCCGCCGACCACGCCGCCCCAGGTCGAAGCGAAGGTGCCGGTGTTGAAGGTGCCGCCGGAGGCGCCGAGGGTCAGGCCCCGCAATGAACTGATCCCGGCGGAGGTGCTCACCGTTCCGCCATTCAAGGTCAGGGTGCCGGCCACGTCGCCCAAGGCGGAATCGGTGCCGATCGACACGGTGCCGGCATTGATGGAAAGCCCGCCGGTCCAGGTGTTCACGCCCGTCAGGGTGAGCGTGCCGGTCCCGAGCTTGATCACCTGCCCGGAACCGGAAATGACCCCGGACCACGTGGCCGTCCGCGTGCCGGTGTCCAAGGTTCCGCCGCCGCCCTGCACCGACACGCCCCGGGCGCTGTTGAAGTTGGCGGACCAGAACAGCCTGCCGCCGTCGAAGGTCAGGCCGCCTGCGGCGTTGCCCATCGCGGTGTCTGCTCCGAGGGACACGGTACCGGCGTTGAGGGCGAGTCCGCCGCTGAAGGTGTTGGCTCCGCTGAGAGTCAACGTGCCGGCCCCTTCCTTGGTGAGCGAACCGGCACCGCTGATCACGCCGCTCAAGGTCAGGGTCGTGGTGGACTCGCTGATGTCGAAGATCCCGCCTCCCGCTCCCAGCGAGAAGAGCCTCGACGAGGAGTCGGTCACCCCCGAAAACCGGAAACGTCCGCCCCCGTTGATCGTGGTCGTCAACGCCCCTCCGCCAAGTCCGCTCGCGGTGTTGGCGTTGGCCACGTCGTAGGCCGTGTAGTTGCCTCCGGAGATGGTGACACCGCCGGTGAAGGTGTTCAGACCGGTGGCGATGAAGTTGCCGGTGACGTTGAGCGAACCCACCCCCGAGATGACGCCGCTGATGGTGGTGCTGCCAGCTCCGGCGATGTTGAGGGCGGACCCGATGGACACCGGACCGGTCAGGTTCAGGTCTCCGACCGCGGTGTTCAGGGTGGCTCCTCCGGCGGTCAGTCCCACTCCAAGGGTCTGGGTCTCGGCCGAGTTGTTCTGAAGCGTGCCCGTCAGCGTCAGCGAATTGCCCGAGACGTTGAAGGCCCCGGCTCCGGCATCGAAGGTGATCCCACCGACAGACAGACCCACGGCGTTGTTCTGGTTGGTCGTCTGGACCGACCCGGTAAAAAGGAGCAGATCACCGGCGACCGGGAATACATCCCAGTTCCCGGAGGTGCTCCAAAGGGCGTCACCTCCGAGCCCCTGCCATGTGGACGTCGCTCCGGACAGCGGGAGAAACCCGCTGACAACCAGTGCTATTCCATTGATGGCGTTCCATTTGCCCCTAAAAGGCATCCCCAGACATCTCCCCAGTATCCGTAGTCGGTTTTTGCTACCCCTTGTGCCGGCATCCCTCCCATGCCTGACCATGACCGACTCGAAGACCAAAATCCTTACAGCATCGATTTGATATACGCAAGAGCTCCGGTGTGAATATACTAGGGTGAATACCTGATGAGAGCGAAGGCGGACCGTATGCAAAAACCCCGATAAGCAGGGGCCTTGTCGCCGGCTCCGAACCAGCATCGGACGCCCTATGTCACTGTCTCACAACGCCAAACCAGCGTTTTTCTTCCTGTCGCTTCGAGCCCTTGAGGATGGATCTGAGGATCTCTTCCTTAGCGTCCGGCCCTGACCACTGGCACGGAAGCCGAGGTCTCCCTGGTCTCAGATTTTCCACCGACCGATAGCGAGAAGCACCTGGAGCAGAGAGCGACTCCGCGGAGTCAGGCGGGTTCGTTGGTATTGGTCGCCCAGTTTCCGAAGCACCTCGGAGCGGGTTGGGTAGGGGTGGATCGTCGCGGCGATGGCGGACAATCCCAACCCGGTGCGCAGCGCCAGCGTCAGTTCCGAAACCAATTCCCCGGCACCGGCGCCGACCAGTGTGGCCCCAAGGATCCTATCGGTGCCCCGCTCCACCCAGACCCGAGCAAAGCCCTCCGGCTCGTCTTCGGTGATCGATCGGTCCACGGAGGCGAACGGAACGGTGAAGACGTCGAAGGGCGTTGTCCCGGTCTGGATCTCGCGGAAGCGGAGTCCGACATGGGCGATCTCCGGATCCGTGTAGGTCACGCGCGGAACCACCAAGGAGCTGACCTTCCTTCTCCCGAGCGGTCCCAATGCGAACAACGCATTCTGGATGACGATCCGGGCGCTGAAATCCGCCACATGGGTGAACTTGGATTCAAGGCAAACATCTCCGCAGGCGTAGATCCGGGAGTTGCGAGTCCTCAAGTGGTCGTCCACTTCCACGCCTCGCACCGGATCGCATTTCACCCCCACCGACTCCAGTCCCAGTCCCCCGACATTCGGGGCGCGGCCGGTGGCCACCAATAGCGCATCGGCTTCCAGGGTCCAGCGGCTGGACCCTGGACCTTGGACCCGGACGCGTGTGACGTCGTCACTCTTAGAAGCCCCTTCAACCCGGGCTTGAGCGAGGACTCGGATGCCGTCGGACTCTAGGGCCGAGCGCACGACGGCGGCGGCCTCCGGATCCTCACGATCGAGGATCTGCGACTTGTTGTGCACGAGCGTTACCTGCGATCCGAGTCGGGCGAAGGCCTGCGCCAACTCGCAACCGATGGGACCGCCACCCAGCACCACCATCCGGGCCGGGAGCACGGTCAGGTTGAAGACGTTCTCGTTGGTCAGCACCCCGCAGTCGGCCAATCCGGGAACGTCCGGCAACCGCGCTCGGGCCCCGGTCGCGACCACCGCACGGCGGAATCGAAGACGCCGTCCGTCGACATCGACGTGCCGATCGTCGAAGAACCGGGCGTGCCCGAAGAAGACGTCGACCCCGAGTCCCTGGAAGCGTCGGGCGCCGTCGTGGGGTGCGATGCCGGCGCGGATGCGGCGAAGCCGTTCCATGACGGCGGCGAAATCGACGTGGGCCGATTCGGCACCCTGGATTCCGTAACGTCCGGCCCTGCGGATATCCGCGACGCGATGCGCGCTGGAGAGGAGCGACTTCGAGGGGACGCAGCCGACATTGAGGCAGTCGCCACCCATGCGGTGCTTCTCGACCAAGGCGACACGGGCGCCCAGGCCGGCGGCGCCGGCGGCGGTGACGAGGCCGGCGGTTCCGGCTCCCAACACGACGAGGTCGTAGCACTCCTTCGGCTGAGGCGGCTGCCAGTCAGCGGGACCCACCGCTTCAATCCAGGAACGGTTGTGCTCATCGCGCGGTTCCTCGGGTGATTTCGACGTCGGGTTCATTTGGAATCGGATGACCCCACCTTGAGACTGCGGTCGAGGGCGCGACGGGCCATGCGGGTGATGAGGACGGTGACCAGGACCGTTGCGGCCAACCCGGCCGCGTAGAAGGACCACTCCCATGCCGTGCGGACACGGGTGCCGGTCGCAGACTGGGCGAGGGAGCCGACGTACACGTAGAGGACCGTCCCTGGCATCATCCCGATCCACGAGGCGAGAACGTATTCGCCGAGGCGGACGCGTGTGATCCCAAAGGCGTAGTTGAGCAGGGCGAAGGGAAAGACCGGGGACAGACGGGCGAGTCCAACGATACGCCAACCCTGTTCGGCCACCGCCTGATCGATGGCCGCGAAGCGGGGGAAGGCGGAAAGCCTGCGTTCGACGGCATCGCGGGTCAGGTGGCGTCCGACCAGGAACGCCGCGGTCGCTCCCAAGGTGGAGCCGATCGACACATAGACCGAGCCCCAGACGACACCGAAGACCGCTCCGGCGCCCAGGGTCAGGATGGAACCCGGAAGGAAGAAGACGGTGGCCAGAACGTAGAGGACGACGAACAGGACCGGAGCCCATGCGCCGAGGTCGGCGACCCGTTGCAAGGCGCCTCGGAGGATTTCCTGAAGTGGAAGGAAGCGCCCCAACGCCAACACCGCGAAGACGACCAAGATGCCGACCACAAGGCGTCCACCTCGGGGCTTGTGGTCGGCATTCTTGTTCATCGCGGCGGTACCAAGCGGCCTATCGTCCCTGACAGCGGACCGCTCGCGGCTTCGCGGGAACGGCGGCTCACACAAGATGGAGCCATCTTGGCCACGTTCCTATTCCCAAGAACCGTTCACCAACGGACCGACTCGAGGTACTTCAGTGTCTGCGGGATGTGTTCCACGCTCCACGCGGACTCGTCCTCGATGAAATAGTGCTTCACGCCGGACTTCTTGGCGGCCTTCAGGATCTTCGGCCAATCCATTTGACCGGTGCCGAGCACGACGTCGTTGTTGGGGTCCGTGCCCCCGTTGTGGAATCCGATGGCGACACCCTTCTTGAGATCCTTGAGATGGATCAGCTCCCAACGACCGGGGTACTTGGCCAACCAGGCGGCGGGATCCTCGCCCGGGAAGAACACCCAGAGGATGTCCATCTCGAAGGTCACATAGCGCGGGTCGGTCTCCTGGATGAGGATGTCCATCGGGGTGCGACCCTGGGCGTCCTTGTGCTTAAACTCGTAGCCGTGGCAGTGGTAGAAGGCCTTGATGCCATGGGCGGCAAGGACCTTGCCCGCGGCGTTGAAGGTCTTCGCCGCCTCGTGGGCGACCTCGGGAGTGAACTCGCCGGAACCCTTGATCCATGCGGTTCCCGCGTACTTCAGGCCGAGTTCCTTGGCGTCCTTCGCAAGGCCTTCCGGATCCTTGCCGAAGCGGTCCCAACCGAAGTGGGCGGCCACCGGTTTCAGCCCCGCGTCGGCCATCATGCGGACGAACGCGTCGTTCTTCATGTTGTAGGTGCCGGCCAGCTCCACCTCGTGGATGCCTAAGTCCTGCACCGTCTTCACCGTCGCGGGAACGTTCCGCGTGAACTGCGCGCGCAGGCTGTAGAGCTGGAGTCCAACGGGTCCCTTGAAATGGGAACCGGTGCCGACGGCAGGAGGAGGCGTCGAACAGCCCGCGAGGACGATCGACGTCACGAGGGCCACGAGGAGACGGGGACGGAGCTTCATGGTGGAGACCGCATTCAATCGCGGAATCCGCCCGTTAGGCAAACGAAGTGTTTCGGTCTGGACCGTCCGTTCGGCGGATGGGGGAACGCGATGCGATGCTGGGAGGGGCCTCACGCGAAAACGCGAAGGCACCAAGGGATTTGGGATACGACGCAAAGGTCCCCGACGACAAGAGTCCCGCCCGGGTGTGGCGACCTCCTCCCATGCCTCAGTTTTCCCTCGGCTTTGCGCCTTTGCGGGAGCCTCCCCAAATCTCGGGATCAGCTCATGCGCATGGGCATGATCACGTAGAGGAACGGCTCGTTCGTCTTGACCACGCCCGGGCTCAATTCGTCGATGAGCTCGAAGAAAACCTCATCGTTTTCCAACGCCTTGAGCGGATCCATGAGGTACCCGGGATTGAAGGCGATCGCGAAGTCCTTGCCCTGGTATTTGATGGCCACGGTCTGACGCGCCTCGCCGACCTCGGGGGCGTTGGCGGTGATGGCGAGCTGATTCCTGCTGAAGGTGAGCTTCACCGAGTTCTGCTTGTCGGTGGTCATGATCTCAGCGAGGCGGAGGGCCTTGAAGAACTCCTCGCGGTTCAGCGGGATCCGCTCCTGCGGCGAAGCCGGGATGACCTGCCGGTAGTTCGGGTAGTTGCCGTCGACGAGCTTGGTGATCAGCACCGCGGAGAAAGCGCCTTCACCGGCGGCCTGGACGCCGAAGCTGGCCTGGTTTTCGGTGAACTTGATGTCCACCGCACTGCCGGGATGCAGGAGACGGGTCAGCTCGTTGATGGCCTTGGTCGGAACGATGAAGTCGGCCTGGTTCTCAGGACCGACCTCGGCTTCCTCCTCGCACAACGCGAGGCGGCGTCCGTCGGTGGCCACAAGGATGAGCTTGTTTTCCTTGAGGCTGAAAAGAATGCCGTTGAGGACGTAACGGCTCTCGTCGGTCGAGACGGCAAAGGACGTCTTGCGGAGCATCGCCTTGAGCTTCTCCTGCTGGACCGAGATGGAGCGGTTCTTGGCGAAGACGGGCAGCGGCGGGAACTCCTCGGCAGCCAGGCCGTTGACCTTGAAGTAGGCGCTTCCGGCCTTGATGGTCGCCACTGCTTTTTCATCGATCTCGATGGCAAACTCGTTCGCGGTGAGTTCGCGGGCGATGTCGACGAACTTCTTCACCGGCAGGGTCGCACGGCCCGGTTCCTCGACCGTCGCCGCCACGGAGCAGGTGATCGTCACGTCGAGATCCGTGGCCGTCAGTTCCAGGCGGCCGTCGCCGGCAGCCAGGAGGACGTTCGAGAGGATCGGCAGTGTGGTGCGAGCCCCGACGACGTTCTGGACGGCCTGAAGCCCGAGGAGCAGCTGCTCCTTGGCGATCGTGAGTTTCATTGCCCTGACTATTGTAAGAGAGATTTGAAAGAGGAAGTCCTTAGTAAGGGGTGTGGACAATAGGCACAAGCGCATCGCAGCCAATGAATCCGGGGCTTCCATGCGGGTCGCGCCTGTGAGGAATTCCGTGCAGAACCCCGGGCACTTCGACGAAGCCCGGTTGTTGGTCGGTTATAGGACATCAAATTCCCGGTTGTTGGCAGACGCCTGCGAAGAAGTCCCGCCGTAGCGACCTTGCCCGACCCCGGGACTCGGATAGGCTGCCGGCCCATGCAGATCCGTGGCGGCCTTCTCCTTCTCTTCCTCCTGGGCTACCTCGTGTCCTCTGCTGCCGGACAGATCCAGACGCCGGTCGAACGGGCTGACCGGTTCCTTGAAATGGTCAATCTCGGCTATCAGGCCCTGTATCGGGCCAACAGCGAGGCCCAATGGCTCGCCGCGACGGACGTCAGCGCGGAGCACGACCGCAAGGCCGAGGCCGCCGGCAAGGCGCTGGCTTCGTTCAACGGGAACCCGGCTTTCATCCAGGAAGCCAAGGACCTCCTGAAGGCCAAGGAATCCCTGACTGAAATCCAAGTCCCTCAGCTCCAGAAGGTTCTGCTGAACGCAGCCGAAGGTCCCATGACCGCGCCGAAACTCGTCGCCGACCGCGTGGCCGCCGAGACGGCCCAGGCTTCGGCGATGAACGGCTTCCTGTTCCAGCTCGGCGGCAGCAACGTCATCGCAAACGATATCGACAGGATTCTCCGGGAATCCCGGGACCTGGGAGCGAGGAAAGCGGCCTAGGAGTCATCGAAGGAGATCGGGCGACCATTGAAGCCGGGTTTGGTCCGGCTGAGGGATCTGCGGAACGGATGTGCCCGTGAGCTGGGACATGAGGACT
>CAMASJ010000199.1 GCA_945860685.1 Akkermansia muciniphila | reverse complement strand
GGACGCATTCAGGCCCGAATCCGGCGGTTGGCACGAAAGGATGGGACACGCAGCGCCAACCTGACCCGGGACTGGGCCCAGGAGACACATGGCGCGCCCACGTGATCGGAAGAGCCGGAGGACCGGCTACTCGTAGCGCAGGGCCTGGATCGGCTCCAGGCGGGCGGCCTTCAGCGCTGGGAACAGCCCGGCGACGATGCCCACGCCGGCGCTGAAGACCACGGCGACCGCCTCGGCGGCCCAGGTGATCACGGGCGTGTTGCCGGTCGGGGAGATGTAGGAGAGGACGTCGACGAGGAACTGGGAGGCCACCAAACCGGCGGCCGCGCCGAGCAGGGCTAGGACAACGCTTTCGACGATGATCTGGACGAAGATATCGAGGCCGGCGGCGCCGATGGCCTTGCAGGTGCCGATCTCGCGAATGCGCTCGTTGATGCTGGCGAGCATGATGTTCATGATGCCGATGCCGCCGACGAGGAGGCTGATGCCCGCGATGATCCCGCCGCTCAAACGGGCGTTCCGGATCTGGCGGTTGATGCTCTCGATCTGGTTCTCCTGGGTCTGGAACGAGAAGTCCTCGATGCCCCGGTGGGTGATGAGGAGGACGTTCCGGGCCTGTTGCAGCGCCTTCTCCATGTCCTCCATGGAACGCACCTTCAGGTCGATGTCGCTGAGCCGCGGATCCGGGATGCCGTCGAGGTCCCCGGCAAGGCGGAACCGGACCCAGGCGGTGTTCAACGGGATGTAGATCGTGTTGTTCTTCCGCCAGAAGGCCCAACCGCCGCGGCGTCCCCAACCCCGGGCTCGCTTGGGCCCACCGGAGTCCTCCGTCTTCAGCTCACCCCGCTTCTTCAGCTCGCGCTCCTTGGTCTCCTGCTCGCTCGCGTAACGCTGGAACATGCCGACGATGGTGAAGGGCTGGCCGTTGAGCAGGATGGTCTCGCCGATCGGGATGACCTCGCGGCCGGTCTCGTCGGGGTTCTCGAACAACGAGTCGCGGATCCCGGTGCCTATGACACAGACGGGATTGGCCTTCTCCTCGTCGAGTTGGTTGAAGAATCGACCGTGCTCGACCGTGTGGAGGTTCATGTCGAGCACCTCGGGCCAGGCGCCGACGGTCTCCTCCGGGGAAACCCGCTTCTCACCGCGGGAGGCGACCACCTCGTCCACGGACATCTCGGGCGAGACGATCCGGAGCAGCGGAGCCCCCTTCTTGAGGGCGAGGACGTCCGCCATCGTACGCCCCGGGGCCTGGTCGGCGAGGTGGTCCTGGTAGCTGGGGACCGGCTGCTGCTGGAGCAGGACCTTGTCGGCGCCACCCATGGCGACCATGGATTCGCGGAGGCCGTTCTCCATGCCTTGGATGATGGCGCTCATGCCGACCAGCGACGCGACGCCGAGGACCACACCGAACATGGTCAGCAGGGAACGGAACTTGTGGGCCCAGACCTCCTTGAGCCCGATCAGGACGGTGTTGAGGAGGTTCATCGGGTCAGTCGTAGCGCAGTGCCTGGATCACGTTCATGCGCGCGGCCTTCAGGGCCGGAAACAGGCCGGCCAGCACGCCGACGCCCGTGGCAAAGCCGAAGGCGACGGCCATGGCGGTCCATGTGATGACCGGATCGTTCCCGGTCGGGGCGACCAAGGTGATCACGAAGACCACAAGGCGAGAGGCGACCAAGCCGAGCAGTCCGCCCACCACGGCGATGACGGTGCTCTCCACGAGGATCTGGGTGAAGATGTCCATGCCCCCGGCGCCGACCGCCTTGCGGATGCCGATCTCGCGGATGCGCTCGGAGATGCTGGCGAGCATGATGTTCATGATGCCGATGCCGCCGACGAAGAGGCTGATGCCGGCGATGAGTCCGCCGCTGACTCGGGCGTTGCGGACGAACTTCTCGATGTCCTCACCCCAGTCCTCGAGCGTGCGGAACGAGAAGTCCTCGATGCCGCGGTGGTTCACCAGCATGACATTGCGGATGCGGGTGAGGGTCGGGTTGAGACGGTCGAAGTCGCGGATCCGGATCTCCATACTGGAGAGGCGCGGTTCCGCCGGGGCGTTGGACCGGCTGGATTGGAAACGCTGCCACATGGTGTTCAGCGGCATGTAGACGGTGTTGTTCTTCACCCAGAACGCGAAGTTGCCACCACGGCCCCGACCACGTTGCGGCCCCGTGGAATCCACCTTCCGTCCCCCAGCACGGGCCGCCGCCATCTCCACCTCGCGCTGGAGCCGGGCCTTCCGTTCCTGCTCGCCTTCGTAGCGCTGGAACATGCCGATGATCGTGAACGGCTGGCCGTTGATGGTCATCACCTTGCCGACCGGGACGACCTCGGTGCCGGTTTCCTCGGGGCTGCCGAAAAGCTGGTCGCGGATACCGGTGCCGATGACGCACACCGGACGCGCCTCGTCGGCGTCGATGTCGTTGAACAGGCGACCGTGCTCGACGACGTGTTCCAGCACCTCGCATTGCCTCGGATAGACGCCAATGGTCATGAACGTCCGCCATGTCCTGCCGTTGGCGGCGAGCGTCGGGTTGTCCTCCAGACGCATCTCCGGCGCCACAATGTCGATGTCCGGGATGCCGGCCTGGAGTGCTGTGGCGTCGGCCAGCGTCATGCCGCGGGCGAAGTCCCGGAGATGACGCTGTTCGACGGGAACAGGCTGGGCCTCGATGCGGATCTTCTTCAGTCCGCCCACGGCGAGCAGGGCCTCCTTCTGGCCGATCTCCATACCCTTCACCATCGCGCTCATCGCGATGAGTGACGAGACGCCGAGGATGATCCCGAGCATGGTCAGGGCAGACCGGAATTTGTGGGCCCAGATCTCCTTGAGGCCGACGACGACGGCGTTGCCAAGGCTCGCGCCGCCGACCGGCAGATCAGGCAGATCGATCCGGGGCAGCTCCACGTCCGGGAGCCCAATCTTGGGAACCTCCAGGCTCACGCCGCGGAAGCGGCCGGGGCCGCAGGAGTGGGGTTGCCCGACTCGGGTCGGATGCGGTCGAGGCCGGCGAGCCTCGCGTCCACGTTATCGGAGATGCGGCCGTTGCGGATCTCGATGCGACGCGGCGTGACCGCGGCGATCTCCGGGTTGTGCGTGACCAGGATCACGGTGCGCCCCTCGGCCGCCAACCGTCGGAAGAGGGCCAGGATCACTTCGCCGGTGTGGGTGTCGAGGTTGCCGGTCGGCTCGTCCGCCAGGATGATCCTGGGGTTGTTGACGAGGGCGCGGGCGATCGCCACGCGCTGCTGCTGGCCGCCGGAGAGCTGGCTCGGGCGGTTTTTGAGGCGGTTGCCCAAGTCCACCATCTCCAGCGCCTTGATCGCGCGTTCACGGCGTTCGCGTCCGCCCAATCCCGCATAGATCATGGGCAACTCCACGTTCTGCACCACGTTGAGCTTCGGCAGGAGGTTGAACGACTGGAAGACGAAGCCGATGGAACGGTTGCGGATCCGGGCGAGTTCCCGCTGCGAGGCCTTCCCGATCTCCACGCCCTCCAGGACCACGTTGCCCAACGTCGGCGAGTCCAGGCAGCCGAGGATGTGCATCAGCGTGGACTTGCCGCTGCCGGAAGGTCCGATGATGGAGACGAACTCGCCCTGGTTCAGGTCCAGCGAGACGTTGTCGAGGGCTCGGATCTCCTCTCCACCGAGCTGGTAGAGCTTCGAGACCTGACGCAGTTCCAGAAGGGCCATGGCGACTCGGGGGGAAAGGGATCGGTGGCTCAGCGGACACCGGTAGTCGAGGCGACCTTGGTGCCATTGGTCCCGCCGGCGGCCGGGGAGAGCGACTCCTTCGAACGGTCCTCGAGCGAGATCTCGTCACCCGCGGCCAAACCCTTCGTGACCTCGGCGAAGAAGTAGTCGCTGACGCCGATCTGGATCTGGCGACGCTCCCAGGTTTCCCCCTTCCGGAGCCAGACGAAGCGCTCGATCTCACGCGTCTCCGGATTGGTCTCGGTGAAAACCGCCGCGAGCGGCGCGGCCACGACGTTGCTCGCGCTGGCCACCGGGATCGAGATGTTGGCTGTCATGCCCGGACGCACCTTCTTGTCGACGTCCTTGAGGAGGATGCGCGCCGCGAAACCGCGCACGTTGTTCTTCAACGTCGACTGCGGAGCGATCCGCTCGACCTTGCCGATGATCTTCAGCCCCTGGATCGCCTCCACGGTGACCTCAACCTCCTGGCCCATGTGCAGGCGGGTGACGTCGGCCTGGTTGATGTGCGCGTTGATGATGAGGTCGTTCAGGTTGGCGATGGTGAGCACCTCTGTGCCGGAGTTGAAGCCGCCCGAACCGGACACCGCCTGGCCGACGGAGACTGGCCGGGTCAGAACCGTGGCGTCGAAGGGTGCAGAGACCGTCGTCTTGAGCAACCGGTCGGAAATCAGGTCCAGGGACTTCTGGCGCAGGGCGAGATCGTTGCGGGCGATGTCCAACTTGGTCTTCACGTCCTCGAACAGCTCCTCGGCGATGAGCTTGTTCTGGAAAAGCTCCTGGGACCGCTTGTAGTCCCTCTCCGCCTGGACGAGCTCGAGCCGGGCCCGTTCCACGCTCTTCTCCTCCTGCTGGCGCTGGGTCTGGAGTTCCCGGTCGTCCAGCTTGAACAGCAGCTGCCCCGCCTTCACCGGGTCGCCGACGTCCACGGGCAGCTCCTCGATCTTGCCGTTGACCTCGGGGCGCACGCTCACCTGCTCCGCCGGACCGATGTCGCCCGCGGCGTTCACCGCAAACTTGATGCTGCGGGTTTCCACCACGGCCGTGTCCTGCTTGCGGACCGCGGTCAGCGACTCCTCGGTCGCCTGCTTGCGCTTCCAAAGGAAAAGTCCGCCACCCACCAGGGCGGCGACCACGAGCAGCGTCGACAACAGCTTCATCACAGTCTTCTAAAGTAGCACAATAGTACGGACACGTACAATACGTCCGCGTATCGATCCCGCATTGAGGGGAACGACAACAACTGGTTGGCTGAAGGGCGACGGACATGCCCTCCCCACGATTCATCCTTTTTTCGTCGGTCGCCCTGATCCTGATCCGGTTCGCGGGCTCCGCGTTCCTTTCCGCCCTGAACCGGCGCCAGGTCAGACTCCATGCGGACAAGGCTCCGGACGCCGTCGCTGGAATCATGGATCCCGAGACCTACCGGCGTTCCGTCGCTTACACGGTCGCGAAATCCGTCTTTGGACAGGTCGAGGACGCTTGGTCCACCGGGGTGCTTCTGGTGGTGCTGCTCTTCGGGATCCTCCCTGCGAGCCTGGGCGCCTGGACCGGATTCGCCGGCAGCGGGGTCTGGGCCGAGGCGGGCTGGCTCTACCTGGTCGGAACCATCCTCTCCCTTCCCGACCTGCCGCTCGACTGGTGGTCGCAGTTCCGTCTCGAGGAACGCTTCGGCTTCAACCGCAGCACCCTCAAGACCTGGATCGTCGATCGGCTCAAGGGCCTTCTGATCAGCGCCGTGATCGCGTTTCCCTTGGTGGCGCTGCTGCTGTCCATCACCCGAAAGCTCGGTCCCGCATGGTGGATCTGGGCCTGGGCACTGATCATCGGATTCCAACTCCTGATGATCGTCGTCGCACCGATCCTCATCCTGCCCCTGTTCAACAAGTTCACCCCGCTGCCCGACGGCACCCTGCGCGACCGCCTGCTGAAGCTCGGTGAACGGACCGGATTCAGCGCTCGCACGATCCAGGTGGTGGACGGCAGCCGCCGATCCGGCCATTCCAACGCGTACTTCACCGGATTCGGCCGCTTCCGGAAGATCGTGCTCTACGACACCCTGATACAGCAGCTCACCGAGCCGGAGCTGGAGGCGGTGCTCGCGCATGAGATCGGCCACTACAAGCGCGGACACATCCCGCGGATGCTCGCGTGGATGGCTTTCAGCCTGTTCGGCGCCTTCGGCGTCATCGGATGGTTGGCCCGTCAGCCCGAGTTTCCCCAGGCGTTCGGGTTCCGGCCCGACTCCGGCCTCGCCCCGGTCCTCCTGCTGTTCGGGATCCTCGGCGGGACGGTCACCTTCTGGTTCACGCCCCTGGGCAACTTCTGGTCCCGCAAACACGAATACGAGGCCGACGCCTACGCCGTGAAGACGATGGGCGAGGTCGAGAGCCTGGTCGGCGCCCTGCGGAAGCTGCACGAGAAGAACCTCGCCAACCTCACCCCTCACCCGCTCTACAGCGCCTTCCACTACTCGCATCCGAGCCTCGTCGAGCGGGAGGTCGCCATGCGAAGGGTGTCGGCTGGGGCATAGTCCACGCGGTCGCAGGAATTGTGGAGGAGAGCGGCGCCCTCACCCTTGTGTTTCCAAACTGGGAGCGGACGCCCACCCGGTTGCGAGGTGATGGCAATCCTGCCGCGTGCAATTCCGGATTCGACCACACGCCATGAATCTCATTGGTGGCGCCGCTCGGTCCTTCCTATGGTCCCGCACATGCACCGACTGATCGTCCTCCTCGGACTCCTGCTTTCCGCCCAGGCCGGGCTGGCGGCCGAGTTCCGGCCGCTGGAGTCCTCGACCAATCAGGCCATCTTCTTCTCCTACGCGTTCTCCGACGACGGTCGCTGGATTGCCGGCGGCACCAGCAGCCGACGTCCGGGCGGCGCCACCAACGTCCCGGTCGTCGCCGGCGAGATCGTGCTCTGGGACGCGAAGACCCTGCGCCGGACCGCCTCCCTCGGGGACCACGGCGCGACGGTGAACTGGATGCAGTTCTCCCACGGCGGAAAGGTTCTGGCCACTGCCAGCGGCGGCACCGCGACCATCAAGGTCTGGGATCCCGAGAAGCGGACGCTGCTCCATACCCTCAAGCTGGAGGAACCGGTGCTCGCCTCCTCTTCGATGGGTTCCCAGATGCTCTGTGCGCTCTCGCCGGACGGAACCCGCCTGGCCGCAGTCGGAGCCGTCATCAAGCCCATCGGCATCAGCAAGACCTCCGAGGCCGCCACGCTGACCGTCTGGGACCTCGGCAACGGCAAGACGCTGTGGTCGGTGACCAACTCCGGCATCGGCGCCATGGCCTTCACGCCCGACTCCTCGGTGCTGGTCGGATACTCGAGGAACATCGTCTGGGAACTCGTCCGCGAGATCTGGTCGAGCCGGATCGAGAAGGAGACGCTGATGGCCTGGGATGCCGCCGACGGCAAACGCCGCTTCGCCAACCCGATCCCGAAAATGAACCCCAGCCACCTCGTGGTCCCCGCCTCGGGCGACAAGGTCCTCGCGCTCGGTGGCGACAAGAACATCTGGTACAGCCTCAAGGACGGCCTCGTCGCGAGCAACCAGACCATGGTGCTGCGCCAGTCCCTGCATGTCGCAGCGCTCTCGCCGAAGTCCGACAAGCTGTTCGCCATCGACTTCTCCGCCGAGCGCTTCCACATGGTGCACCTGACCAACGGCGCCTCGATCGTCGTCAGCGAACTCAAGGGCTACACCAACCGCCTCATGTTCGCCTCGCCGTCGCACGACCTGAGCCGCATCGCCGGCACCCGCGGCGTGCTGCCGACGCTCATGGAGCTGGCCCCGGCCGAATCGACGAAACCCTGATCCCCCGGCGGCGGGGTATTCGGTTTCGGACCGCCGGTTATCGGGAACCGCTCCCGGCTTCCCGGTTGAGATGCCCCGGCTTCCGGAACACGCTGCGCCTTCCATGAAACCGTTGCTTCTCCTCCTGGCCCTCGTCGGCCTCCTGGCCGCCGGATGCCGAAGTGGCACCCCTGGCATCCGCGCCGTCTCCGGTTCCCAGACCCAGAACCGCCTGAGGCAGGAGGTCCGGACTTCCAGCGAACTCGGCTACCTCCTCTACATGCCGAAGGGCAAGGCGCCCTCGCCCGACGGAAAGTGGCCCCTCGTCCTCTTCCTCCACGGAGCCGGTGAACGCGGCACCAACATCGCCCAGGTCGCCGTCCACGGACCGCCGAAGCTGGCCGCCTCGGGCCGGGACCTGCCCTTCATCCTCGTCTCGCCGCAATGTCCTCCCGGCGAGGCCTGGGACGCCCGCCAACTGGTGGCCCTGCTCGACTTCCTTCAGGCCTCGCTGCCGGCGGATCCCCGACGGACGTATGTCACCGGACTCAGCATGGGCGGATATGGGACCTGGGACCTGATCTCCCGTCACCCCGGGCGCTTCGCCGCGGCCGCTCCGATCTGCGGCGGCGGAGAAAGCATCCGGCTGCTGCTGCTGGAACCCACACAACGCGAGGCCTTGAAGACGCTTCCGGTGAAGGTCTTCCACGGAGGCAAGGACGGCGTGGTCCCGCTGGAAGAGAGCCATCGGATGGTGGAGGCCTTCCGCAAAGCCGGTTGCCGAGGCATTTCGCTGACCGTCTATCCCGACGCGGGACACGATTCGTGGACCGAGACCTATTCCGACGCGGGATTCTTCCCCTGGTTGCTCTCCAACTCCCGCTGAAGCGGCTCCATCAAGAAGGGACCCTCACGCCAAGGCGCAAAGCCGCGATTCACCTGGAGGGAAACCGAAGGTGTTGCAGGAGCGGTATCGGACACCAACCCGTCGTGGCCTTTTCGCCTCCGGATCCCGATCCCCATTGGCGCCTTTGCGTTACCAATGAACTGAACCTAGGATGTGGGTTTTCGGGCCATTTCTTTCAGGTCGCCGGGATCGGGTCGGGTTCCTTCACGAGGCGGTAGCCGAGTCTGCGACTGAGGCTGTGGAGTCGCTTGGTCGCCTGTTCCCGATACCGCTGTTCT
>CAMASJ010000198.1 GCA_945860685.1 Akkermansia muciniphila | reverse complement strand
CAGCGTGAGGCCTTCGGTGTAGGGCCACGGGTAGTCGGCGAGCCGCGCGATCCCAGGCATCTCGTCCGGCCGCAGGGCCGTGGTGAACGAGACGAAGCGGGCCTCGGACTTGGGTTGGGCCTTCTCGATGACCTTCGCAAGGGGAAAGCCGGTCCAGGGCACCACCATCGCCCAGGCCTCCACGCAGCGGAACCGATACACGCGCTCCTCCGGGCTGAATTCCCGGGTCAGCGCCGTCAGGTCCAACTTGAACGGCTTCTCGCACAGCCCGGCGACCTCCACCGTCCAGGGATCGGTCTTGAACTTGCCCACGAGTTCCTTCACCCGCGTCTTGGAGGTGCTGAACTCGTAGAAGTTGTTGTAGCTGGTCGCCGCCTCCTCCAGGGACAGCGGTTCCTTCGGACCGAAATCCGGGTTTCGCGGCACGGCCGTCTTCGGTGCCTCCTCCGCCTCCGCCGCGAGGCCCGTCAGGAGGCCGCCGCCGATGAAGCCCATGGATCGGAGGAACTCCCTCCGCCGCAGGTACGCGGATTCCGGGGTGATCTGGCTGTCGGGCAGGTGCCAGGGGGGACGGATCAGGATGTTGGCCATGATGGTGGGAGCGGGTTTCGACGGTAGCGCCCTGGGATCCGACTTCAGACGGAAGGGCCGAATTCGGCGAGGATCACGGCGTTGCCGAACGGGTAGGGCGAATGGTAGCGGGCCGCAAGTGCCGTGGTGGCATCGCACGGTCTCCACCGCAGTCGGGAGATCCGATGGAAGAACTCGAGGCGTTCCGCGCCGATGCGGTTCTCGCGGATCAGGGCATCGAAGGCTGGGTTGTAGCCGGGAGCGGCGGTCAGGACCAATCGTCCCCGCGGCTTCAGCCAACGACGGCAGTTGGCCACCGCCTGGAGGATCTTCCCGCCCGACGGATCCTTGTCGTCGTCGTCGTAGCCGATGTGTTCGAAGGTCGAGATCGAAAGGACCAGGTCACAGAGCCGCGGAGGCTGCCACGTCGCTGCGTCCTCGTTGAGGACCCCGGCCGACTTCTCGAACTTGTCGACCACCTGATGGGAGATCGGACCGTAATGCCCGAGGACATTGCCGATCTCGATCACGTCCGGTCCGCCGGCCTCGTCGACCAAGGTCCGTCCCACGGGCACCTCGACCACCCGTTCGTTGGCCCAGGTGGTGTTGTAGCGGTGGTAGAACTGCTCCAATTGCCGACCGCGGAAGGGGAAGGTGCGGCGGGGCAGGAAGGGGATCAGCAGCGGGCTGACCGCCATGCGGAGCGGGATCAGCGCCACCTCGGCGGGACCCATCTGGCTGGCAACCGCAGCGGCGATGGTGAGGTAGTTGCGGTAGGGATTGGTGGCGGCCATCGGCGGGCGTAGTCAGACAACGTCGCGCAACAGAGGCAAGTTCCGGTCCCGTTCCGAAAGGAACGCGGCGGCCGGATCGTTCCAGGCGATCGCGACCTCCGGGTCGTCCCAACGGAAGCCCCGGGCGAGGTCGGAGACGTAGAGGCCGCCCATCAGATAAGAGACCTCGCTGCCGTCCCCGAGGCACTGGAAACCGTGGGCGAAGCCGGCCCCGACGTAGAGTTGGTTTCCATTCTCGGCGCTCAGCTCGAACGAAACCCAACGTCCGCGGGTGGGTGAATCGGGTCTCACGTCGACGACCACATCCTGGATCGCGCCGGCGGAACAGCGCACGAGCTTGATCTCAGGCGCCTGGGCATCCTGCCAATGCAGTCCGCGGATCATGCCGCGACGGAGGGTCCGGGTGACGTTGCCCTGCGGCCAACGGGTGTTCAGCCCGTGGGCGGCGAACTCCATTTCGCACCAGGAGCGTGTGAACCAGCCCCGTTCATCATGGCGGCGTTCCGGACGGATCAGCCAGACGCCTTCCAACGATGTGGACTCGAAGAGCATGACGCCTGAGTGCGGGCTAGACGACGCGGACCTCTGGTATCGGCACGATGAAGCGTCCGCCGGAATCCCTCCAGGCCTGCTGCTGGCGCAGGATCTCGTCGGCGAAGTTCCAGGTGAGCAGCAGGGCGTGCTTGGCGAAACGCGTGTGCAGTTCCTCGACGGGAAGGATCGGCAGATGGCTTCCCGGGGTCAGCTTGCCCTGCTTGGCGGTGCTCCGGTCGACGACGAAGTCGATGCAGTCGAATCCGTCCCGACCGATCCCGTAGAAGTTCAGCAGCGTGCTGCCCTTGGCCGAGGCCCCGTACGCGCAGATCCGTTCCTTGCGGGACCGCAGATCCCGGAGCAAGGCCAAGGTCTCCTCCTTCAACCGGCGCACGTGGTCGCCGAAGGCCTCGTAGTAGGCCGCGGTATGGACACCCTTCGAGGTCTCCTCGGCGAGGAGGTCCACGATGCTCTCGCGGATCGGGTGCGCGCCGCGATGGCCGGCGAAGAGGCGCAACGAGCCGCCATGGATCGGATACCGCTCGACGTGAAACAGTTCGAGCCCGTGCCGCTCGAAGAGGGGCTTGAGCGCGGTGACGGTGAAATAGAAGACGTGTTCGTGGTAGATCGTGTCGAACTCCGTGTGCTCCACCAGATCGCAGCCGTAGGGGAATTCGAGGGCGATCCGGCCCCCGGGCTTCAGCAGTGCGGCGAGGCCGGCGACGAAGCCGTTGGTGTCCGGTACATGGGCGAAGACGTTGTTGCCGAGGATGAGGTCGGCCTGGCGTCCTTCGCCGGCCAGTTCGTTGGCGAGTTCGACGCCGAAGAACCGGTTGAGGGTGGGGATGCCCTTTTCGACGGCGACCTTGGCGATGTTCGCGGCGGGTTCGATGCCGAGGCAGGGGACACGGGCTGCGACGAAGTTGCGGAGCAGGTAGCCGTCGTTGCTGGCGATCTCGACCACGAGGCTGGAGGAGTCGAGGCCGAAGTCGGAGAGATGTCGGTCGACGGCCTCCTTGGAGTGCTTCAGCAAGGCGTCGGAGAACGACGAGAAGTAGAGGTACTCCGAGAAGAGCCGGACGGGCGGCACGATGTCGGTGATCTGAAGCAGGTGGCACCGGTCACACCAGGCGAGCCGCAGCGGAAACCGGGGCTCTTCGCCTCCCAGGTCGACCGGGGAGAGGAGGTTGTTGGCGAGCGGTTGGTTACCGAGGTCGAGGATGAGCCGACCTGAGACCGAACCGCAGGACCTGCACGTGAAATCAAGCATAGGCAATCTTCAGAGCCACGCCGCGCGAGACTCCAACGCAGCACTCTCAAAACGGTGAATCTGTTCCATTGAGAAATCGACCATTTTCGAGTCGGCAATTTCATGCCGGGCGCGGTACCAGTTTGCTGTGTTTTCCACTGCAGCCTCCAACGTCCAAACTGGTTTCCAACGAAGTATCTCAAATGCCTTTTCAATCGAAAGGTTCAGACGTTCCGCTTCTTTTGCATTGGTTTTCTGATTCCGAAACTCATAGGGGCAATCCCAATGTTTCCTGAACTCCTGCACAAGTTCCGATACAGGCAGATTTCCTCCAGGTCCCGGGCCGAAGTTGAATGAGATCAACGAAGGATGCTTTGGTTGATTGGCGGTATAGACTCCAAGCGCGAGATATCCGCCGAGGCAATCCAGAACGTGCTGCCACGGGCGGGTCGCTGCGGGGTTTCTAATTTCCAAAAGGGACTGAGACATTTTGGCTCGAACAAGGTCTGGGATAATGCGGTCCTTGGCATAGTCACCGCCACCAATGACATTCCCGGCCCGAGCGGTTGAAATGGACCCCAATTCGGCATCTGGATAGTAGAAGGATTTCCACCATGAGGAAACGATCAATTCGCACGCCGCCTTACTTGCGGAGTAAACGTCTGCTCCGCCCATGGGATCGTTTTCGCGATAGCCGAAATCCCAACCTCGATTCTCGTAACACTTGTCAGTAGTTACAATAACCACGGTGCAATTGATGCGCAGATTGCGAATCTCCTCCAAAAGGTACGCGGTGCCAAGAAAGTTGGTGGTTATCGTTTCAATAGGTTCGCTGTAGGACTGACGAACCAAAGCCTGGGCCGCCAGGTGGAAGACAATTTCGGGTCGTGTGGCTGAAAGAAACTCTCTGAGGGAATTTCTGTCACGAATGTCGCCGATCGTGCTGCTTTGCAAAGCAGCGGTTTCGACAATCTGAAATAAACTCGGATTGGTGGGTGTTGGTAGGCTAAAGCCATGGCACTTGGCTCCCAACTTTGCAAGCCACAGCGAAAGCCACGAGCCTTTGAACCCCGTATGTCCAGTGATTGCGACTTTCTTGTCCTTGTAGAAATTGCGGACTGTAGGAAGGGTTGAATTCGACATTCTATCTGGGATTCAAGGTTTTCTGGAAATGACTCGATACTGTCGCTGGCTCGCCGCGGAGGTTCGATCAGAGTAGGTCAAAATTCCTCCCGTTCCAAGGATGACAGGCGCAGCATTGGTCCATTGATCTAGCGTGCCGGGTTCGGAATACTGAATCTGATAAACGCGGTTCAGTGAAGAATCCCACTTTATCTGAACCTCCGAGACTTGGATATCGAGGGTTGGGTACCTCGGAAGAATCTCTGCCGAAATCTCGGTCAACAGAAAGTTGCCATTGATGGCTCGCCCTGGACCATTCCCAGGAAGCGAATTGTCGGGAATCACTTCGATTCTGAACCCGGTGATCAGGGTTAGTGACGTCTCAAACTCTAGGAAATAGACATCCTGAGCGGGGGCGAGGCCGGAAGCGAGTACGCAGCTATCCGAAAGTATGCTCAGGGTTGTTCCATTCGTCGAAGTAGCCCGCGTCGGAGTCAGTGCGGTCCAGTTGGCGTTGACGGATCCTCCGGTGGGGAGTCCATCGGCAAATTGATTGCGGGGACTTTGAGTAACCGAAATACGAAATCGACCAAGTGTATGACGCGGATTGAGATGAAGCTGATGAAGGGCAACTCGAATCACGGATCCGTCAACGAAGCCGACATCTTCAACAGTTTCGAAAACGGCAGCATTCCGGGTGCCCGTTTGCGGGAATATTCCCCAGCCAACATCATTGACTAGATTCGTGTCGATTGCGTAACTTGGATGGTATAGCGGAAAGCCTCCAATTGGAGGCTGGGAAAACGTTGCGGTTGCGTTTGTTAGTCCGACAGTTGCTCCAAGCATTGGTGCGGATGTGGCTAATCCGATTGCTGCTATTTTTGCTGGGATTCGGGTCCAGAAGGTCCAGTATTTCACTATTATGTTTGAGGTTGGAGTTTTCTGGAGAAGTAACCTGGAAGAAAAGCAACTTTAAGGTCGACGAAGACTTGAGCCACAGGAAGTGGCTAGCAATCCCGAGGCACCGCTCTTGATTGAAACCGCCCACAGAGTACCAGCCCAAGGCCTGTCATCAAGGCATTGATGAGAATCAACTCCGTCCCAAACCGAATCCCGTTGAACAACCGATTGGCAGCCAAATCCATCAATCCCGCCGAAAACATCGAAGCCAGGGCCACCACGGGAATGACCGCACCCGTGACGCGGACTTTCGTGGCCAATCCGATGAAGAACAGACCCAGCAACGGTCCATAGGTGTAGCCGGCGACCTTGAGCACCACGTCGATGAGCGGCAGGCCGTCCGCCAGGCTCCGGAAGATCAGGATCGTCGCCAGCAGCACGCCGGCGAAGGCGACATGGACCCGCCGCCGCAGTCCGACCCGCGCTTCCTCGCCCAGATCCTTGCGCTGCTCGAAGCCGAGGAAGTCCACGCAGAAGCTGGTGGTCAGCGTGGTCAGAACCGAGTCGGCGCTGTTGAAGGTCGCGGCGGTCAATCCCAGAAGGAACACGACCGCGGTGGACGTCCCCAGATGTTGCAGGGCGATCCGCGGAAACAACTCGTCCGTCCTAGCCGGAATTCCGATTCCGCGTTCGGCCGCGAACCGGAAGAGCAGCGCGCCCAGCACCAGGATCGCCAGGTTCACCAGGACCATGATCGGCGTGAACAGGGCGAAGTTCTTCCGGGCGTCCGACAGGGTCCTGCAGGACAGCGTCTTCTGCATGTTGTTCTGGTCGAGTCCGGTCATCACCACCGCGATCGCCGCCCCTGAGACCAGCTGCTTCCAGAAGAACCCGGCGCTGCGCCAGTCCCCATTGTAGATCGCGGTTTCCGGGGCCGAACGGAGCATCCGGAGCAGGTCCACCGGTCCAATGTCGAGCTGCTGCAACAAAGAACCGGCGCAGACGACCACCCCCAGCACCAGGAATCCGCTCTGGATGGTGTCGGTCCAGACCAGGGTCTTGATGCCGCCCTGGAGGGTGTAGATCAGGATCAGCCCGATGATGACCGCGGCCGTGGTCCAAAAGGGCACGCCCCACGCGTCGAAGACGAATGTCTGGAAGACGGTGATCGAAAGCAGGAGTCGCGCGGACGATCCGAAGACCCGGGAGAGGAGGAAGAATCCCGAGCCTGTCTTCTGGGCCGCCGGGCCGAAGCGTTGTCCGAGGAAGCCGTAGATCGAGGTGAGGCCCAGCCGGTAGTAGAGCGGCAGGAGGATGCCGCAGATCACCAAGTAACCCAGGGCATAGCCGAAGACGACGGCAAGGTACTCGAAGTGGTCCCGGGCCACCTTGCCCGGGACGGAGATGTAGCTGACCCCGGAGAGGGAGTCGCCAATCAGGCCAAGCGCCACCACCACCCAAGGGGAGCGGCGGTTGCCCCGGAAGTAGCCCTCGTTCCCGGCCGCCCGTCCGGTCCACCACGCGACGCCGATGAGCACGGCGAAGTACGCCGCGACGCATGCGAGGATGACGCTCGGAGTCACGGGAGGACGGAAGCACGGCCCCCGCTTTCGGATCACGCGGAATCTCCGCGTCCCACTTCCCAATCGCCCGTGGGCCTGATACCAAACGGCTCATGGAATCCCATGAGGTGATGCGGGAGGTGTTGAAGTCCACCAGCGCCAAGCAGATCGCTTCCGACATGAACCTCTCGCTCTCACTGATCTACAAGTGGGCGGAGAAGCCGGATCCGGAAGCCATGACGGCTTCCTACAATCCTCTGGACCGCATGGACCAGCTCACCCAGAGCACTCGGGACCTGCGGTTGATCCACTGGCTCTGCCAGAGGACCGGGGGCTTCTTCATCCGCAACCCGAAGACCCATCATTCCCACCCGGACTACCTGATCCCAGCCACCAACGGCGTGGTGCAGGAGTTCGCGGATCTGCTGGCGGTGATCGCCAGCGCCGCGGCGGACAACCACATCGACGAGGGGGAAGCCCGGAAGATCCGCGCCCGCTGGGAGGAACTGAAGCGCTCCACAGAGACCTTCGTTTCGTGCTGCGAGGCCGGAAACTTCAAGAAGCTGGAGTCCGTGGCTTCCGCGGAAGCCGCTCGGCCGACCTTGGGCTGATTGCGGGGATCCGAACTGGGGTTTCCAAACGGCCGAACGGCGCGAGGTGGATCACTGAGTAGTCTCCCGGGAACGCGGTGGACCTATCGCCTTACGTTTCAGTCCAAGGCGAGGATCCGCCCGGGATCATGACTCGAAACGGACCACGCCCTTCGCCAATCGCCCGGCCAGCATGTCCTCGAAGGCGGTCCCCAATTCGTCGAGTCGATAGGTGCGGGAGACCAGTTCGTCGAGGAGCAGCTCGCCGGAGGCGTGCAAGGCGAAGATCCGTGGAAGATCCCGATCCGGGACGCAGCCGCCGTACAGCGGGGTCGAGTACCGCTTGTTCCACATGAACAACGGCATTGGAACGTTGACCGCGTCGTTGATGCCGCTCACTTGGAACGCCTGGCCTCCGTCGCGGACGAGTCGGAGGGGGGCGAACGCCAGACGCGGAATCGAGGTGGCCTCGAACGCGTGATCGGCCCCGCCATCGAGTATCCGGTGCAGAACGATGGCGGCCTTCTCCAGTTCCAGGTCGTCGAGGTCGACCTGGATGACGTCCGTCGCCCCGAAACGCCGTGCGCGTTCCATCGCTTCCCGATGGAGGTCGAGCGCCACGATCCGCGCGGCTCCGGCGATCCGGGCGCCTTGGATCACGTTCAGGCCCACACCGCCGCAGCCGACCACGGCCACGGTGTCTCCGGGTTGGATCTGCGCGACGTTCACCGCCGAACCGAATCCGGTCATGACCCCGCAGCCCACGATCGCGGCGGACTCGAAGGAAACCGACGTCTCCAGCCGCGTCACGGCCGCCTGACGCACCAGCGTCAGGCCGCAGAGCGTCCCGAGGTTGAAGGAGCGGTCCACGGTTTGTCCCCCCCATCGGGTGCCCTCGGCGTGGGCATGGGCGGCGGACGGCGTCATCACGTGGGCCGGTCGGCTCACTTCGCAGAGCACGGCGGAACCGCGACGGCATTGCCGGCAACCGCCACAGGGGATAACCCAGTTCAACACCACCCGGTCGCCGGGCTTCACCGCGGTGACCGACGGTCCGGTCTCAAGGACCACGCCGGCCCCCTCATGTCCCATCACCAGTGGGCGCTTCCAACCGAGCGAGGCGTGGTCCGTGTGGCAGAGGCCTGAAGCCCGGATCTCGAGGAGGACCTCGTCTCCGATTGGGGAACCGACCTCGATCTCCTCGATGGAGAACGAGCCGGCTCCGGAGGCAATGGCGGCGCGGGTGGTGCGGTACATGATGGACGGCGCTTCTTTGCCGGATCCGCTCAACGGGAGCTAGGACGGAACTCACGCGAAGAACCGACCCCGACTAATCGGGGTGTTTTGCTGCATTGAACTTGGTAGATCGCTGGTAGCCGGCGTTCGGGCAGTGTGGCCGTTAGCGGTTTGGTGCCTTGGGTGCCCGTCGCGAAGAATGGTTCTGGATC
>CAMASJ010000197.1 GCA_945860685.1 Akkermansia muciniphila | reverse complement strand
CGCCAAGATCGACGTCGAGGTGGAGGAGGACTACATCCTGGAGGTGATCCCCATCCGCTACGGCAAGGTGGACGAGATCTATTCGACGCTGACCAGCGTCATCGGCGGTGGTGGCGTCAGCGGCACCCCCGGCGGAGGGGCGGCCGGTGCCGGTGGCGTCGGAGGCGCTGGCGGAATCGGCGGTTCGCGTCGCTCCGGCGTCGGCGGTGCGGGCGGCCTGAACGGGATGAACTCCGGGGTCAACCAGTTCGGGGCAGGCGGCCAGCTGGGAGGCAACAACCGCTTCGGCACCGCGAACCGCGTCAACCAGCAGCAGCTGGGCGGCGCCAACCAGGCCGGCTCCGCGGTCAACACCGGTTCCTTCCAAAGCCGCTTCAACAGCATGTCCCGCGGCCAGGGCGGCTCGGCCTACGGTGGTCTCTCGGACCTCCTGCAGACGGTCAGCATCACCGCCGACCAGCGCTCCAATTCCCTGATCGTGTACGGCAACAAGAAGGACCTTGCCCGCCTCAAGGAAGTGCTGGTGAAGGTGGACACGCTCCTGCCGCAGGTGCTGGTCGAGGCCATCATCATGGAGGTCAACCTCAGCGACGGCTGGAACTACGGCATCAGCGCCGCCCAGCGCGCCGCGCAGTTCGGTGACAACGCCAACAACCGCGGCGGCGGCGTGATCAACAACCCGGGCGGTGCCCCGATCGGCACTGGAGCGGACTTTCTCCGCCAGCTAGGCCGCAACAGCACCACGGTCGGCACCAACGTCGTGAACGGCGTCCCGTCCACCTCCGGCGCCGGCCTCTCCTACTTCGCGCAGCTCGGCCAAAACTGGGACCTCGCCATCAGCGCCATCTCCGCCGACAGCCGGGTCAACGTCATCCAGCGTCCCCGGGTGATCACCTCCCATGCGACGCCGGGAAGCTTCTTCGTCGGCTCGGAGGTCCCGTTCGTGTCCGGCTCCTTCTTCGGCGGCGGCACCTTCGGCAACAGCCAGTCCATCACCCGCCAACAGGTCGGCGTGGGTCTCAACGTCACGCCGTTCATCACCCCCGACAACCTGGTCGTCATGCAGATCGACCAGAACGTGGACAACCTCGGGTCCAACCTCGACCTCGGCAACGGACAGAGCGCCCCGACCACCCAGACGCGCTCCGCCAGCTCCTTCGTCACCGTCCGCGACAAGGACGCCGTGCTGCTCGGCGGCTACATCACCACCAGCACCGACAAGCAGCGCTCCGGCGTCCCGCTGCTGAAGGATATCCCGCTACTCGGGGCCGCCTTCTCCCGCCGTTCCCAGAACAGCTCGCGCACCGAGCTGATGATCCTCATCCGCCCCAGCATCCTGACCACACCCGCCGACGCCGGCGCAGTCGCAGACCAGGAGCGTCAGCGCCTGCCGGGCGTCCGCGTGGCCGAGAGGGAGTTCGAGGAGAATGAAAAGGTTGAGGCCCGCAAGGCCCGCCGGCAGCTCAAGGAAGACCGGTGAGCGGAATAGGAATCCTCGCCGGAGCCTCTGACGTTGATGCGCAACGAAAGTCGACTGTTGGTCTTCCTCAGGGCGCCGCGGGAAGGGCAGGTGAAGACCCGGTTGGCCCGTGAGATCGGTCCTGTCGCCGCCCTGGAGGCCTACCGCACACTGCTCCAACGCACCCTCGACGCCGCCGCGGACTTCGGCGCGGTGGAACTCCGATTCACGCCCGCCGACGCGCTCCCCTTGGTGGAACCGCTTCTGCGGCCTGGATGGACGGCGGTGGCACAAGGGGACGGCGACCTCGGCGTCCGTTTGGATTCGGCGTTCCGCGACGCCTTCCGCGACGGCTTTCAGCGGGTGATGGTGGTCGGTTCCGACTGTCCGGAGATCGGTCCCGAGGACCTCAGCCAAGCCGACGAGCGGCTCTCCGAGATCGATGTGGTACTGGGCCCGGCGCAGGACGGCGGCTACTGGCTTCTGGGGCTGCGTCGACCGGCTTCGTTCCTTTTCCGCGACATGCCTTGGAGCACCCCGGGCGTCTTCGCCGAGACGGTCCGCCGCGTGGAGTCGGCCGGACTCCGCCTCGGGCGCCTGCGCGAACTGGCCGATGTGGACACGGCGGCCGACTGGAGGCGGTGGCTGGAACGTGCTCGTCCGGGCTGATCTGGATCCATCCAGAGGGAGACCCACGTCACGGTGCCAAGCCGCGAGGTAAGGACAGGCTATGCCGGGTTGCCGTCGGTCCAGTGCCGATATCCGCCCGTTGGTGGCCATTTCGGATCCGGGTCCGGTTCTTCGTTGGCGACTTGGCGTATCTGCGTGAGTCCCTTCCGGTTTCCATGAACCGATTCGAAGGATCCCGCATTCCATCCCGGTTGCCGCGGTGGATTCCCCGTCGCAGGATCCGTTCATGCAGAACGCATCGTTGAACCGCCGTGGATTCCTCACCGGCGGTCTGCTGGCCGCCGCCTCCGCCGGGTGCGCCACGTCGGACTCCGGCCATTCCACCGCCGCTTCCGGGACGCCCTCTGGACGCATCCGTCTCGCCATCGCCTCCTACTCCTATTGGCACTTCCGCGACCCGAAGGTGACCATTCACCAGGTCGTTGACCGTTGTGCCGAGCTGGGTGTCGACGGCGTGGACATCCTGCACCGCCAGATGGACATCCCGGAGAAGGAGCCGCTGACCTCCGCCCACCGGTCCTATCTCGCGGACCTGCGTCGTCATGCGTTCCGGCAGGGCGTGACACCCGTCTGCCTTTCGATCCACCAGGACTTCGTCGATCCCGATCCCGCGGTCCGTAGGACCCATGTCGCCCACACCGAAAAGTGCATCGAGATCGCCTACGCACTCGGCGTCTCGTGTGTCCGCATCAACTCGGGACGCTGGAACACGATCGCGTCGTTCGACGACCTGATGAAGGCGCGGGGCGAGGAGCCGGTGCTTCCCGGCCACACCGAGGACGACGGTTTCCGGTGGTGCGTCGAGTCGTTGGAGCAGTGCCTTCCGAAGGCCGCGGAATGTGGTGTGATGCTGGCCGTGGAGAACCACTGGGGACTCACGCGGACCGTGGAAGGAATGCTTCGGATCGCCCGGGACGTGCGGCATCGGAACTTCGGCCTTTTGATGGATACCGGAAACTTCCTTGAGAACCCCTACGACAAGCTGGAGGCGATCGCGGCCAAGACCGTTTACGTCCAAGCCAAGGACTATCCGGGAGGCGGCGAGTGGTACACGCTGGACCTGGACTATCCGCGCATCGCCGGGATCCTGCGCAAGGCCGGTTATTCCGGTTGGGTGGCGTTGGAGATGGAAGGCAAGGAGCCGGCGTCGACGGCCGTTCCAAAGAGCCTCGCCAAGCTCAGCTCGGCGTTCCGCTGAACGGATTCATCGGGCAGGCCGGTTTGGAGGGCCGGGGCGGGTGCGCAGGGAAATCGACTTGCGGCTGGGAGCCCCGCGGCATGGAGTGCGCCTGCATGCCGAAGAAGGCTCCAAGGAAGAAAAGGGTCGCCCGGCCGCGGGTTCTCTGGCAGGTCAACCCGACCACGCGGGTGGAGGCTTCGTCCAAGAGCTATCGTCGCCGAAAGCCGCCGCAGATCCGCGTGGACGCAGACGATGAGCAAGAAACCTGAATCCGCCGCCACCGCCGCCACCAACGCCCCCGCGACCCGGCTGAAGCTGGGTTTGCCCAAGGGATCGCTCCAGGAGGCGACCCTCGAGAAGTTCGCCCGTGCCGGATGGAACATCACGGTCTCCTCGCGGAGCTATGAGCCGTACGTGGACGATCCGAGCCTACAGATCCGCCTGATCCGGGCGCAGGAGATCGGGCGCTACGTCGCGTTGGGCTACCTCGACGCAGGACTCACCGGCATCGACTGGATCCATGAGAACGGCGTGGCCAGCCAGGTCCACGAGGTGGGAGAGTTCCTCTTCAGCAAGGCCACCCGCCAACCGACCCGTTGGGTGCTGGCGGTTCCCGAGGAGTCGCCGATCCAGACGGTGAAGGATCTGGAGGGAAAGCGGATCGCCACCGAGGTGGTGGGGATGACCAAGCGCTGGCTGAAGAAGCATGGCGTGAAGGCTGAGATCGAGTTCTCATGGGGCGCCACCGAGGTGAAGGCGCGCGAGTTGGTCGACGCGATCGTGGACGTGACCGAAACCGGATCCTCGCTGCGCGCGAACAAGCTGCGGATCGTGGACACCCTGATGGTTTCGACGCCGCGGTTGGTGGCGAACAAGGTCGCCTGGAAGGACGAGTGGAAGCGCCGCAAGATCGAGAGCATCGCGATGCTGCTGAAAGGGGCCATCGAGGCCGAAGTAAAGGTGGGCCTGAAGTTGAATCTTCGAGAGAAGGACCTGCCAAACCTGTTGCAAAGCCTCCCGTCACTCCGTAATCCTACCGTCTCAAGTTTGAGCCAGTCGGGCTGGGTGGCTGTGGAAACGATCATCGACGAACCGGTGGTTCGGGAGATGATTCCACAGCTCAAGGCCTTGGGTGCCGAAGGCATCATCGAGTATCCGCTGAACAAGGTGGTTTACTGAACGACCGGCAAAGCACGAACAGAACTATGGGTTCACTCAAGAAACGTCGTAAGGCGAAGATCAACAAGCACAAGCGTCGGAAGAAGCTTCGGCAAAACCGGCACAAGAAGCGTACCTGGCAGAAGTAACGCTGCCGCTTCGGCCGTTCTCACCACCAATCGCTTTACGAAAAACGCGGTTCCGGATCCTTCCGGGCCGCGTTCTTTTTGCGTCCAATGGCTTCCGGAGGAAGTGTCGGGTCCAAGGCCAAGGGCGCCGGAGGTCTGGGCAGACGCTCTCCTCAATGACCTTTCGGAATCGTTGGTTCCCATCATGAAGCAGGTTGCCTTCGCACCGAGTCGTCGAAACCGGATTCCTTCTTTGGGGGAGGTTTTCCCCTGGTTGGAACGCGTGACGGGTCAGGTTGGCTTCCTGATCCTTCTGGCATGTTGCCTTGCAACCGGGTGCGCCACGCCACGATCGACCGCGGCGGCCCGCTCGAAGCCGGAGATTGCTGAGAAGGCCGGAACCGAGGCCGACTGGGAGAAGCGGGCCCAGGGCCATGCAGCATTCGCCGCCGGCTTGCTGCGAGGCATGAAGAACGATCTGGAGGGCTTCAGCCGCTACTTCGAGAAGGCCTATGAGGCCGATCCCTCGAACGAGGCGTTGGCGCTGGACGTCGCACGCCGCCGACTCCAGGCGGGCCAGATCACCAACGCCCTGCCGGTGCTGGAACGGGCCGCATCCCGGAGCAACGCCTCGTCCGAAGTCCATTCCCTCCATGGGGTGGCCCTGTTCCAGGCCGGACGCACCAACGAGGCCCTTGCCGCCTATCTCCGCGCCGTGGAGCAGCCGTTGGTGATGCCCTCGGTGGTCCAGGCGACGGTCCGCCTCCTGGTCGCCGTCGGACGCCTCGGCGAGGCCTTGGAAACGCTCGAACGGGTGTCGAAGCGCACCGGGACGAACCAGCCGTCGTTGCTGCTCGACCTCGCCGACCTCTACCTCCTTTGTGGAACGGTCGACGCCGCACGCACCAACCTCACTACCCCGCGTGCCCTGGACCTGCTTGGCCGCGTCCGGCAGGCCGGCCCGGCCGACGCGTCCTTGAACCTCCGGCTGGCTGATCGCTTTTCGGCCCTGGGACGGATGGCGGATTCCGAGGCGGTGTTGAAGGAGTTCCAGCAGCGGGTTCCCCGGAGCCCGGCGGCCTTGGCGCGTTTGGCGGAGATGTACCTGCGGTCGGGAAGGGTGCCCGAGGCGGGCGCCCAGTTGGAGGCGTTGCGGAGGATCGATCCCTCCAATCCCATGACCTACTACCTGCTCGGGTCGGTGGCCATGGAGGAGAAGCAGTTCGAGAAAGCCCGGAACCACTACGAACGGGTGATCCTGCTCAACCCCGGCTTCGAGCCCGCTTATGCCGACCTCTCGGTCGCGTTCTTCAACCTCGAACGTCCCGAGGAAGCGGTTGCGATCCTGGAACGCGCCCGGAGGGACTTCGCGCCGAACTTCCGCGTCGAATTCCTGCTCGGGGCCGCCTTCTCGCAGCTCAAGCGCTTCGATGACGCCTGGGTCCGGTACCAGGTCGCCGAGAAGCTTGGCAGCACCAACGAACCCCCGCTCACCGACCACCGCTTCTACTTCCAGGTCGGCGCGATGCTCGAACGCAAGGGCGACGAGGTCCGCTGCATCGAGTACCTCGAGAAGTCCCTCGAGCTGCAGCCCGACTACGACGAGGCGTTGAACCACCTCGGCTACCTCTGGGCCGAAAAGGGGGAGAATCTCGAGCGGGCCCAGGCGATGATCGAGCTCGCCCTCCAGTCGGAACCCGACAACGCCGCCTACCTCGACAGCCTCGGCTGGGTGCTCTTCAAGCGCGGCCGCTTCGAGGAGGCGCTCTCCACCCTTCGCAAGGCGGTCGCTGGACTAGAACGCCCCGATGCCACCGTCTTCGACCACCTCGGCGACTGTCTCGCCGCCCTCGGTCGCTGGTCCGAGGCACGTGAATCGTGGGAAAAGTCCCTGGCGGTCGAGAAGTCCGAGGCCGTCGCGAAGAAGCTCTCCGACGCCGCCGGCCGCTGAACCCGACCCACATGGAAGGTGGCGTCGCGCCAGGACGCAAAGACGCGAGGTCCGGGTAAGGGAACGACGGGGCCACCTAGACCCCAATTTCCGGCAGCCTAAGGAGACGGAAGACTCCTAGCGGGCCTGCAGGGTGTCGCATTCCATCCGGCCCTGGAACTCCGCCCAGAGACGCTCCATCACCGGCGATGTCCCCAATGGTCTTCCGTTGAGCGACACCAACTCGGCCACGCCCTGCGTGCTGTTGCTGATTCCCACCGCGTCCGCCGTCGCCAAGGTGTCCGGAAAAGCGGCGGTCTCCTCGGGCCGGAGTCCCAATGATGGCGCGATCTCCCGCAGGATTCCGCGGGCGATTCCCGGCAGGGCGCCTTCTTGGAGCGATGGCGTCCGCAGCCGGTCTCCCGCGATCCAGAAGAGGTTTCCCGATCCGGCTTCGGCTATCCGGCCGGCTGTGTTCAGCAACAACGCCTCGTCGGCTCCGGCCGCCTCCGCTTCCGCGCGGGCGAGCACGTTCAGCAGCTTCGAAGCGGACTTCACGCGGGTCAGCGGGTCCTCGATCCCCAGCCGGAACGACGCCGTCGCCATGCGCAGCCGGTGCGGCGCGGTCTGCGGGCCGGTTCCAGGAAACGCAGCCATGACCAGCTGTGGTTCGTTCGCGCCCCTTGGGGAATAGCCCCGCGGACCACAACCCCGCGAAAGGGTGATACGCAGCACGCCGCGCGACACGCCGTTGCTGGAGATCAATCCTTCCGCCGCGGCGCGCAGTTCCATGGAACCCGTCCCAATCCGGATCCCCAGGAATTCCGCACCCCGGGTGAACCGCTCCCAGTGGGCGTTCCAGAACGCCGGCCTTCCGTTGCGGACGCCGATTGTCTCGAACAAGCCGTCGCCGTAGAGGAAGGAACGGTCGAACACGGAGACCCGTGCCGACTCCGAGGGGACGAAGCGTCCGTTTATCCAGACCTGTTGAAGCGGGTTCATCCGTGGATTCGGGGGAGAGGATCCACAAATGGGGCGGAATTCAAAGGAGGCGAAGCGGGGGATTCGTCATCGTCTCTCCAGAAGGGAGCCGGTCGCCGCCTTCAACTCTCCGAGACCGCCACCTCGGATCCTTCCGCTGCTACCGATGGCGTCCGAATCTGGGCCTCGCCTGACCCCTTTTGCACTTGGGGGTCCCGTGATCCTGGAGTCGCGCCCACTTGGGTCCGGTGTCCGATACCCAAGGTGGGGCGGCTTGGTGTGCATGCGTTCTTGTCCGACTTCGTGGGAACGATTTGTTCCGGTTTTCGATCGGTTTTCTCAACCGGGAAACAACGCGGGATTGGCACGGGCTTCCGGGTGCCTCAGTGTCGTCCGAAACCCATGCAACTGCGCCCCATCGACTGGGTCATCATCCTCACCGCCTTCGCGGTCTACCTCTTGATCGGCTTCATCGCCGGCAAATCCGCGGGGAAGAACTACGAAAGCTACTTCCTCAGCGGCCGGACCATGCCCTGGTGGCTGCTGGGCACCTCGATGGTCGCCACCACCTTCGCCGCGGACACGCCGAATCTGGTCACGGGGATCGTCCGTCGGAACGGCGTTTTCGGGAACTGGGTCTGGTGGGCGCTGCTGCTGACCGGCACCAGCACGGTGTTCCTCTTCGCCAAGCTCTGGCGACGGAGCGGCATGCTCACCGACATCGAGTTCTACGAGCTCCGCTACTCCGGCAGGTCCGCAGCGTTCCTCCGGGGTTTCCGGGCGGTCTACCTCGGCGTGTTCTTCAACATCCTGGTGATGGCCAACGTGACCCTCGCCGCCATCAAGATCGGGGGCGTCATGTTCGGCATGGATCCGCTCCAGACCATCGCCATCGCCTCGGTGGTGACCCTCGCGTACAGCATGGCCGGCGGCCTCACGAGCGTGCTGCTCACGGATCTCGTCCAGTTCGTGATCGCCATGGTCGGCGCCATCTGGGCCGCGGTCTTCGTGACCGGTCTCCCGGAGGTCGGAGGCCTCAAGCGGCTGCTGGCGGATCCGCGCGTCAGCCCCAAGCTCGACATCATCCCCGACTTCGCGACGGCCCCGTCCGACCTGGTCACTGCGGTCTTCCTCGTGCCTCTCCTGGTGACCTGGTGGAGCATCTACTACCCCGGCGCCGAGCCCGGCGGCGGCGGCTACGTGGCGCAGCGCATCTTCGCGGCCCGCACCGAGCGCGACGGCGTG
>CAMASJ010000196.1 GCA_945860685.1 Akkermansia muciniphila | reverse complement strand
AAGGGAACCGTCGGCATCGTCGAGGCCTGCAGCGGCATCCGGTCGCTCCAGTCCGGGCTCATGCTGAGCCTGGCTATCGGCGAACTGCTGATGCTCACCACGCCGCGCCGCGTGGCCCTCGTACTCCTGACCACCGTCTTCGCGCTGATCAGCAACTTCGCACGGACCTTCGCCCTGTGTTGGATCATGGAGAAGGAAGGGCCGGAGGCGATGGAACGGGCACACGACTGGGTTGGGAATTCGGCGATGTACACGTTCTACGCGATCATCTGGTTCCTCGGAAAATGGTTGGCCGGAAAGAGCACCGCCGGTGATGTCTGGCCCACCAAGCGCCCCAAGGAAGCGGTCCCCTTGGTTCGTTACCTCCGCTGGGACAGGGTGCCCGACCTCCGACCCGTTCTGGCGGTGCTGATCCTATGCTTCGTCGTGGTCCACTCGTGGTATGCCATCCTTGCCAGAAAGGCCATGCCGCAGACAGAGCCCTACTTCACGGCGCAGTTCGACAAACGGCCAGGGCTCAAGAAGAACCACTTCGACGAAGGAGCCTGGAACCAGCTCCGGGCGACCTCCGGCGAGAGCCTGCGGTTCACCAACTCGCTCGCACCGTTCGGATTCGTCGACGCCTACCACCTCTTCTGGCGTCCCTCCCCCCAGAGCAAGCGGGCGCTCGGCCACCGGCCCGACAGCTGCATGCCCGGTTCCGGCTGGAAACAGGTGGGCGGGGTCTCAACGACGAACGTCGTCATCGAGGGGGCTTCGCTCCAGTTCTACGTCTTCCACTTCGAACGCGAGGACGTGAAGGCGGTGCAGCTCTGGGGAGTTTGGCGCAATGGACGTCCCGTGGTGATGAGCTACGAGGCCGGGTACACACCCCACCCGGAGGTCTACCAGCCCTGGCCCACGGATCGCCACCTGCTCGGAGTGGAACTGGTTTCCTGCTTCGTTCCCTACCCTTTGACCCAGAAGGAGCCGCCCATCGGCGTGGCCATGGGTTCCCTTTCCGAGATGTTCCAATACCGGCTGGTCGGGCCCTAGCCTCCCGATGAACGGACCCGTCGATCCGCTATCCAACAGGCCCCCTACCGGGCCTCGCGGTCCGCGACGCCCGCGGAGACGCTCAACTTCCGGCCGGATCTTCCGGCTGCTGGGCTGGGCGACGGTTGTCGCCCTGATCCTGGGGGCTTCCGCTAAGCCCGCATACCGACTTGCGAAGGGATGGAACGCCCGCGCCAAGGCCCGGGAAGTGGAATCCCGGATCGCCGCACGCAGATTCGAAGGCGCCTTCGATCTGGTCCGGGCCGCGGTCCGCCTGGCGCCCGACGATCCCGAGGTCCTCCGCGCCACCGCCCGCCTTCTGTCCCACGGCGCGGCCGAAGAGGCGGTCAGCTACTGGCAGAAATATCTCGCCGTGGCTGGTCCGAGAGCCGACGCGAAAGAGAAGTCCGAGTATGTCGAGGCCGCGCTCCTCGCCAACCGCCTCGATCTCGCCCGCCCGATGCTGGCGGAACTCGTCAAGTCGAGCCCCACCAACCCGGTCTTCCTGCGGCTCCTGGTGCGCCAGCACCTGCTGTTGCGGGACATCCCGCGTGCGACGAGGACCGCGCGTTTCCTGCTTTCCCACGAACCCGAAAACCGGAGGAACCAGCTGCTGCTGGGATCCGTGCTCCTCGAGTTCCCGCCCGGCCCGCTCAGGGAGGAGGGGAGGCGGCTCGTGTGGGCCTTGGTCGCGGAAGGCGGCGAGGTCGCGGCCGAGGCCGCTCTGCAGCTCTCCGAGATCCCGGACCTCAAACCGGCCGAGGCGGACACCGTCCTCCGGCGGCTCTCCTCCCAGACCAATCCCCCGCTCGCAATCCGCCTCGCATTGGCCGCAACCCGCATGCGTTCCCCCACGGATGGCCAGAAGGCGCCGGTGGACGAACTGCTCTCCACCGTCCCTCCCGGAGCGGATCGGGCTGAGACCTTCCAGGTCTGCGAATGGCTCCTGAGGAACGCCGCATCGCGCCTGCCCGATTGGCTGCCCGAACCGATGACCCGGACGAACCAGAACCTCCAGATGATCCGCTGCGAGGGACTCGCCACCGCGGGACGCTGGAAGGAACTTGAAGCCGTCCTGTCCGACGAAAAGCCGGGATTGTCACCCGGCGTTCTGAGGTACTTCAGAGGACGAAGCTCCATGGCCGAAGGCCGACGGACCGAAGCCGAGTCGGAATACATCGCCGCGGTCGAGGCGGCCGGTGCGGACCGCCGCTGGCTCCCGGTATTGGCGCGCACCGCGGAGGCACAGGGAATGACCAATGCCTCGTTGAAGGCCTGGGAGGCCCTCCTCGGCGACTCGCGGCATTCGGTGGAGGCCGCACGGCAGGTCAGCCGGATGGCCGGATCCATGGACGACCTGACTCTTTTCCACCGTTCCGTCCGGCGCCTGGCCACCTTCTTCAGCTCCGACGATTCCTTCACCGCAGAGGCCGCGGTCCTCGACCTGCTCTTCGAGGAGGAAACGGCGAAGGCGGCGAAGACGCTCCAAGGCCTGCACGAGTCGCAACCCGAAAGGGTCGACTGGAGGGTCGGACTCGCCTTGGCCCGGCTGAAGTCCGGAGACCCGTCCTCCGGTCTGGCACTCCTGGAGGATGCCGCCTTCGACTTCGAACGTGTCTCCCCCCGGGCCAAGGCGGTCTACGTCGCGCTGCTCGGGGCTGCGGGACAGAGGGAGTCCGCACGACGGATGGCCCGGAGAGTCCCGGTTGACTTGTTGCGCCTGCAGGAGAAACCGCTGGTAGCCCCCTGGTTGACGACCCAATGAAACCGAAATCGCCCAACACCCCTCCCCCGAGCACACAGGCGCGAAAACGCCGAAGGGTAGGCTCCTCAAGGAAGGCCTTAATCGTCTTCGTCGGGATCCCGCTTCTCGGGATAGCGGCCGTTCTGGCTCAGAAGTTCGGTTATCCGAGATTCAAGCAATACCGTGGCCGCCAGCTCGCCGCAGAAGCCTCCGCGTTGCTGGTTGCCGGCAAGACCAACGAAGCGGTCGTTTCACTCAAGGCCGCCAACCGGTTCGCACCAAATGACCCCCAAGTCGTCCGGCTCCGCGCCCAGTACCTGTTCCGAATCAATCCAGTGGCGGCACTGCCGGATTGGCAGATTCTGGCTGCGCTCGGCAAGGCCACCCTCGAGGACAAGATCAACTTCCTCGAGACATCGGTCGCCTTGCACCGGGCGGATGTGTCGGCCCTGCTCCTGACCGAACTGGCACAGGCCCAGTCCACCAACTCCCGGATCCTGAGATTGGGAATCACCCACCTCACCGAGACCGGCTTCCAAGATAGGGCCGTCGGACTTGCCCGGTATGCGTTTTCCCAGGATCCGCTCGACCTGACAAACCAGTTCACCCTTGGAAGCCTGCTGATCGGGAATACCAATTCGCCCTTGGCCGGCCAGGGGCTTGCGCTGCTGACCGACGTCGCACGCGTCCCGGGTCCGCTGCAGACGCCGGCCATCAGCCGCCTCGTGAACAGCGGCCAGATGAAATCGGGACAGATTCCCGAGTTGCTGGCCATTCTCGACCTCAACCTCGGGAACATCACCAACAACATCAGCGCCTTGACCCTGCGCTGGCAGGCGCGGACCAACGAACGCCCCGAGATCGCCGCGAAGGCCAAATCCCAACTGGCCGCCGAATCCTCAACGACCAACTCCATCCTGCTGGCCTCCTGGCTCCTGCCGAGGGACCCGGCCGGGTTGCTGGAGGTCCTTCCGGAGGACCGCGCCCTCCTCGACCAGGTCTTGGGCGTCCACCACGGCGAAGCCCTCGCCCAAACCGGGAAATGGCAGGATCTCGCCGCTTTCCTGCGCAAGAGCGAGCACCGCATCCCGGAGCCTTCCCACCTGATCCTGAGGGCCCGTCTGGCAGCCGTCGAAGGCCGGATCCCGGACGCGGAGAACCTGCTCCTGGGAGCCGCCGACATCTCTTCCCGGAATCCTGACGCCCTCATCTACATCGCCCGCATCGCCGAGGAAATCGCCCTTCCGGACATCGCGATCCGCATCTGGACCCGAATCTCCGAATTCCAGCAATTGATGCTCGCTGCCGGAGGGCAGGCGCTCCGTCTCGCCAAGGACCGGGATCAGATCGAGGCGGAGATCACCGTCCTCACCCGACTGAGCAATTTCGCGCCAAACGATTTCAGGTTGGCCGCGGAACTGGCGGAACGGGAGGCGCTGAACGGAAGCAATCTCGACAACGCGGAAGGCTCCCTGAAGAAGGTGCTCGACGACGACAAGGACTCCGACCCTTCGAAGAACCGCCGCTTCGTCTCGGCGCTGGCCCTCGTCCGTCTCCGCAAAGGGGATGCAGCCGCGGCGCTCAGCACCTTCGAACAGGGCTCACCGGAATGGGCGAAGCTCTCCTCGCGCGAGCAGGTGACCTACGTCGCCATCCTCGGGGCCAACCAGCAGCGCGAGGCGGCACGCCGCTACGCCCGCCAGATCGAGATCGCCCCCCTCAAGCGCCAGGAAAAGGAACTGGTCCAGCCCTGGCTCTGAACCGGGTTCGTCCGATGGGAGCCGGGACGGACCTCGAGCATGGTTCCGACTGAGACGCCCTCCTGATCCGGCCTCGCATCGGATCAATCCTGCAGCGCCTCGACGAGATCCCGCACCTCGCGAAGGGTCATCAGTTCACCCAGCCCTTCCGGCATCGCCGACGGAGCCCTCTCGCGGCTCACGATCCGGGACTTCGAGATGCTCACCGGGCCTTCGTCGCCGGTAAGGATCACCAGCGCCTCAGGCGTCTCCAAGCGGAGCATGCCCGCGATCGTTTCTCCGCCACTGGTGCCCACCACCACGCTTTCATAGCCGGTGGCGATCTCGGCGTTGGGTTGCAGGATCGACCGGAGAAGATGCTCGCGTCCACGCTTGCGACCGAGTCCGGCGAGTTCGGGCCCGACGTCCCCACCCACTCCCCCGAGCTTGTGGCAACGCTGGCATCCCCAGTCGGCCCGCTCGGCAAAGAGACGACGCCCGCTTTCCGGATCGCCTGCTTCCAACGCCGGCCGGAACGCCGCAAGCGGATCGCTCTCCGGAAGGCTCCGTCTCCAATCGGCCAACGCTTCGCCGACCGATGACGAAAGACCCGGAATCCGGGCCAGATCGAGGATGTCCGCCCGCAATGCCAGGTCGACACCTCCGGGCGTCACCTTCCGGATCCACTTCTCCACCACGGAAGACAACCCGGGATTCCCCGCGGAGGCCAACCGCGCGAAAGCGGCCCGCCGCTCGCGCACCGATCCGGTCTCCAGCGAGGACAAGAGCGACTCCCAAGACTCCTTCCGCATGGCAGCGTGGACACGCTCAGCCTCATTCCGGACCTCGGCGAACGGGCTCGACCTACTCCGCTTCAGCAGCTCCTGAAGTCCGGGGGGCTGCAGGCGTTCCGCCGACCTCAACGCTGCGACAGCCACCGCGACCGACGTCTTCGGACCTTCCAGCGTCCGCCGGACTTCTTCCATCGCCGCCAAGGCCGGTGCCGGATCGCGCGGGGGAAGGGGCCGATGGAGACCGACGATCCGATCCCGGGGCGAAGGACGCCCCCAGTCGGCCAACGCCTCGATCGCCTCGACGCGGAGCGCCTCGGGCTGGTCGGCATCCATCGCAATACGTCCGATGGCCGCGGCCCCGGAATTCTCCCCGAGACGGAACGCGGCGTTGACGGCTCGCCGCAAGATCCAACCCCTCGCCTCTTCCCGCTTCAGGCGGACTCCCCCGAGACGCTCCTCTCCCTCACGAGGAAACGCCGGGACGTCTTCCAGGAGCAAGGCGGCCAGGGCCGGGAACCCCGATGGAATCGGCACATCGTTCACCGCCCGCGCCGCCTCCAGGGCCAGAACCGCATTCGAGGAGCCCAGGAATCTTGCGACTTCCGGATCCCCTTCCCGGCGCAACCGGATCAGCAAGGCCAACCGGAGCCGGTCGGCGTTCGTCGCCGAGGCGAGTTCCCGTACATGACCGAGCCGGGACCGCGAAGGCGTCCGCCCCGCAGGCGGATCCTCCCCGAGGTAATGGAAGGACTCCACCACCGGGACCGCCCGGGTCAACGCATGGAACTCCGCCGGATCCGGCTCCCGCTCCCTAGCTGCCAGACTCGCAACCGCCCAAGCTGTCTCCGGAGGCAATCGAGTTCCCCGGTCCTGGATCCTCCGGACCGCTTCCAGCGCGGCGACCCGGACGACCGCCTCCGGATCCGCGAGCTGCCCCGCAAGTCCACGGAGCCATCCCGAATCACCGGTTTCCGACAACAACCGCAGCGCCTGTGCACGGATCTCGGGATCCCGGTCCTTCAACAGTGGACGCAGGGATCGGAAGGAGTTCCCCTCCCCCAGCGAAAGGTCCGAACGGAGGATCTGCCCCAACGCCCAGAGGGCGTGGATCCGCGCCAACCGCAATCTGGAATCGTGAGCGGTCCGCAGAAGCGGACGCATCGACGCTGAGCCCCGCCGGGCCAGCTCCCACTGTGTCGCCAACCGCACGCGCTGGTCCGGATGCCCGAGCCGCCCCGCCAACACCGCGGAGTCGGTCCCGCGAGGCCCTTCCGCGAGCAGCCTCCGGACCTCGGCAATCGAACGGTCGCCAGCCAACGCCGGGTCGGTCACATGCCAGAGCCGTCCCTTCCCGGTCTTGTCCCATCCCTGGACCCAGTCCGCCACGACGACTCCCCCGAACGGCGGGAAGGTCACGTCCACCGGCGACAGGTCCCACAGGAGCTTCCCGGTGCGGTTGGTGGACGCGTTGTCCTCCATCCACGGACCTTGCTGGGCCACCCGGAAGAAGGCCCCTTGCGGCTCCACCTGGAACGTCCGGATTCCACCCGGGAAATCGGCGAGGAAGAAATGCCCGCGGAACCGTTCCCCGAGTCCCGTGCCCGGATAGAAGGCGATTCCCGCCGGCCCATGTCCCACGTGGGCCACCGGAGGAACCAGGTACGCGGCGCTGTTGCCCTCACGCAGGTGCCAGAGCCGTTCCGAGTTCCACGCCCCCATCTTCGGCAGCCACTGCCATCCCAGGGTCCAGCCGTAGTCGGCCCCCTCGAGGACGAGCGTCCACCGCGCCTTGTCCCCGCCGTCGCCGTTGTTGTCGCCGGTCCAGAGCCGCCCCAAGTCGTCGAACGCGAGTTCCTGCGGGTTCCTCAGCCCCGAGGCGTACACCTCCATCCGGCTTCCATCCGGCTCACAGCGGAAGACGGCTCCCGTGTCCGGCAGCGAGATCCGCAAACTTTCGCGGTTCGTCACCGAAGTGCCGCGATCGGCGATGCTGAAGTAGAGCCTCCCATCCGGTCCGAGCGTGAGTCCGTGCAGGTCATGTCCCCCGAAGGCGATGTGCACTCCGAAGCCGGTGAGGATCCGGTGGGATTCCTTCGCGGCCTGGAGTTCCGGGGACGCAGGACCGGCTCCCGAGAACCGCCGGTCGCCGGCATCAAACCGCCAGAGGTCCGGAATCGAAGCGAACCACACATGCGAGCCCTCCACCAACACCCCGGCGGCCACGCCTCCGATCGGACTGCGGAAATCGTCCACGAAGGTCTCCGCGGTGTCGGCCCGGCCGTCGCCATCGGTGTCGGTCAGCAGCCGAACCCGCTCGGACTCCACCTCGAGGTCCTTCCAGTCGATGGTCCCGTCCCGGTTGAAGTCCTGGAATCCTCCTTTCCCCGCCTTGGTGACCGCGGAGAGGAAGGCGGAATACCGGGGATCCGACGGATCCAGCACCTTTCTCAGGAAATCCCTTCTATCGCCCGTGGAACGGAACGCGAAGTCATCCTCCAACCAGGCCCCAAGCCCGCGGACATCGAACACGCTCGTCCGGCGCCGGCCGGTCTCCACCACGTAGGCCCTGCCGGCGGAATCGAAGGACAGGCTGGTGATGTCCCGGACCAGCGGCTCCGTGGCCCACGGCGACACCGCCAAACCGGAAGCCACCTTCAGGCGGGTCGCCGACGTCAACGCATCCGCGGACGGGACCGCTGGACCGTTCGCATCCGCCGGATCCGCCGAAGCCGTCCGTGGGACTCCCCCAATCAGGAGCAACGCGAGGGCGCCGGAGAAGGCACGCAGAGGAAGCATGCCGGAAAGCTGCGCGAACCGGGCCACCCTCGGCAAGAGCACGGCCGCCAAGGCGGTCCAGGAACCGCATTCGACGGACGTGCACTGAGCACTCCCCACGTGGACTGATTTCTTCTCGCGCCCCGTGGAGGGTTCCCCGACTGTCCGCGCACGCATGTCCGTGATCCGTCATCTGCTTTGGAAAGTTTACCGGGAAGCGGGCCAATTGGCCGATTCGGCGGAGAAGATCCTGAACCACCAGCGCGACGAGCTGGCGCCGAAGAACGTCGAGGAGATGGCATCGGCCATCGCCCGACTCCGCCAGGTGCGCGCCACTGGGACGAAGGAGGAGATCCAGGCCGAGATGCGGCGTCTGGAGACCTCGGCCAACCAGTGGCTCAACGCCTATCCGAACGCCTCGATCCGCGACAACGTGGAGGGCTTCGTGACCATGGCGATCCTGCTCTTCGCATTCCGCCAGTTCTTCTTCCAGCCGATGGTCATCCCCACCGGCTCCGCCCAGCCCACCTTCAACGGCATCACGTCGGAGGATCTGCGCTTCACCGGCCAGCAGGTTCCCAACGTCCTGGTGCGGGCTGCGGAGTGGGCCCTGTTCGGATACCACTACGTCGAGGTGATCGCGACGGAAGACGGCGAGTTCGCGGGCATCGAAGGCCCCGCTCCCGGCTCCGCGATCCAGAACCTGCTGGGACGGAAGTTCCTCGTCCGTGTGGGCAACCGGGAATACCCGGT
>CAMASJ010000195.1 GCA_945860685.1 Akkermansia muciniphila | reverse complement strand
CCGATCCGGTTCCGCCGCGGCGTGGCAGCCGTCGTGCCGCCAGGAGCGCCAGCCGACCACCACGCTGCTGCCGGCCATGAGCAGCGCCGCCGCGATGGGGTGGAGGTGTCCGGTGGCAGCCAGGGCCATGCCCACGCCGTTGTAGGCGGCGGCGAACCGGAGGTTGCCCCGGATCGATTCGGCGACACTGCGGGCGACACGGACGGCCCGGAACACGGACCGAAGGTCGCCGCCGTGGAGTACCCCGTCGGCCGTGGCCACCGCGAGCGAGGCGCCTTCCGCGACCGCCAGCCCGACATGGGCGGCTCCCAGGCCCGGTGCGTCGTTGAGCCCGTCTCCGAGGAACAGCGTCCGTCGTCCGGCAGCGGCCAGCTCCCGGAGCCGCGTCGCTTTCTCCAAGGGGTCCTGGGCTCCCCGCGATTCCAAGGGGGCGTCCTGACCGGCGACCTCGCGGGTGACCGCGGCGACCCGTGTCGCTTGGTCGCCGGAGAGGACCTCCACGGCGACGCCGATGCCACGCAGCTCCCGCACGGCTTCCGCGGCGGAGTCGCGGACCCGTTCGCGCACCGAGGCGATCGCCGCCGGCTTGTCGTCGACCGAGACCCAGACGGTCGACGTCCCCGGCACGGCGCGGAGCCTGGCCAGGAGTGGGCCGGCGGCGGAGGAGTCGCCCCCACCGACGATCCAGTCGGCGGTGCCGATCCGGATCCGTCGGGTGCCATCGCTCCCATCCTGGACGAGCGCCTCGACGCCGCGGGCCGGGACTGCGCGAAACGAGACGACCACGATGGAAGGATCCGCCGGCGCGGTTTCGTCCCGGTGGAAGGCGCGGGCCACGGGATGGCCGCTGCGTTGTTCGACGGCCTGGACGATCCGCAGCAGACGCAGGCGTTCCGTGGCGTCGCCAAGCGAGACGAAGTCCACCAGCGACATGCGGCCTTCGGTGAGCGTGCCGGTCTTGTCGAAGACCACGGTGTCGATTTCCGCCAAGCGCTCCACGACGGAGGCGTCGCGGACGGTGACGCCGTGGGCGGCGAGTTGGACGAGCGCCTGCCAGAGTCCGAGCGGCGTGGCCAGGCCCAACGCGCAAGGACAGGCCACGAGCAACACGGAGAGTCCGTGGAACAGGCCTTCCCGCCATTGTCCCTGGTAGGTCCACCAACCGAAGGTCCCCAGCGCGGTCAGGAGCACCATGGGCAGGAACACGCCGGCGAGGCGGTCCGCCTGGGCCTGGGATCGGGTTCCATCGAGCGTTCCTCGCGCCTGCTCGACGGACGCGAGGAGTTGATCGATCCGGCGCGCGGTTCCGGAGGCGCTGGACTCCACGAGGAGCTCGGCATCCTCGGAGAAGTCCCCGGCGTGGACCGCATCGCCTGGTCGGACCACCACCGGATCCGGTTCCCCGGTGAGCGGCGTGCCCCGGACGAAGGCCTCGCCGGCGAGGACACGGCCGTCGACCGGGATCACCTCCCCGGGCCGGATCCGGACCCGGTCTCCGGGCCGGATCGTCTCCACAGGCACGCTGCGGCCGTCTTCCAGACGGGCAGTGCGGAAGGTGTCACCGAGGCTTCGGGTGCCGGCGAGGGCGCGGGACCGCGCGGCCGCGGTGAGGGCCTTTCCGCCGGTGTAGACGGTGAGGAGGACCGCGACGACTTCGTAGTAGACGGCCCCGACGCCGGAGAAGGTGGACCAGAGCGAGGCCCCGAACGCGCCGACGACGCCGGAGAGGAACAGCCACTCGACGCCGACCGTGCGTCGGCAGGCGCAATCCCAGCTGGCCCGGAAGAGCGGCCAGCCGAGGAGGACGGTGACGGCGAGTGCCGAGGCAATGAGGGCGCCGTGCAGGGCCCAACGCACGGTGCCCTCGGTCTCGGAGAGGTTGACCGTCAGACCCAGCACCATGGCCTGACCGGCGATGGCGGCGCCGAGGCCGATGCGCACCCAGGGATTCGGGCTGCGCGTTGCGTCGATGCGGTCTTCGCGGAGCGTCTCCGGACGCGCGCCGAGCACACGGCACCCGTAGCAGCAGAACGCCGGCTGGTCAGGGCCGGTCGGCGTGGCCTCCACCGGCAGCGGACCCCCGCAATGGGCGCATCCGCCGGCCGGAACGGCGTCGGCTGTCTCGGATGGGGACTCGGCCATGGCGGACACGCGGGGAAGATGCTCCGAAGCCGCCGCAGGCCAAGGCCTCAGGGGACTGCCCGGCGGGGCGGAGGATTCCTGCCACCGCGAGGCGCCACGGGAAGCTGGGGTTTCAGCAGGGCCAAAGGGGCGTCCGTCCCCGGTGGTTTCCGAGCTCCCCTTCGGCCGGTTCGCGTGGGCTGGCAAGGCCCCACACAAATCCGGAATCCAGAATCACGAATCCCGAATAGGGCTACTTCGGGTCGAGGTTGGCGTTGAGCTGCGCGTCGGTGAACGACGACTCGACCCCGCCTTCCGGGACCTCGACCTTGGCGATCCACAGGAGGGCGTTGAGCACGATCTTGCGGAAGTTGGGTTCGGCCCAGTTCTTGTGGTAGTGGCCGCCGGTGAAGCCGAAGCCGCGTCCGCCGTTGGGGCGGTCGTAGGTCCACATCAGGACCTGGGGTTCGCCCTTGGCCACGGCGGTCCGGACGAACGGGTTCCCGCTGTGCGGTCCGTTGGGACGGTCGAGCGTCGATGCGGGCGGGACGACCGCGAGGATCGGGGTCACCCCCTTGCGGTCCGGGGCGAAGCGCATGTGGTAGTACCACTCGTCGTGGACCGAGAACGGCTTCACCCCGCGCGTCACCGGATGCTCCGGAAGGGAGGTGAAGGAGGCGGTCCACGTCGGGTTGACGCTCCAGAACATCTCGAAGTAGCCGCCGGTCCAATCGAGCATGGAGAAGCCGGGGTCGCCGGCCGGCACCTCGACGCCGTAGTGCGCGGCACCGATGCCGACACCCTTCGAGGCGAGTTCGTTGAGCAGCTTCAAACGCTCCGGACGGATCGCCGGATGTCCCTGGCCGCCGTCGGCGTAGAGCAGGACCGCCTGGGCGGACTTGAGGACCGTCACGTCGGCAGGCCAGCCGTTGCTGGCCACGGTGGCGCGGATTCCCGGGATCCGGTTGAGGCCGTCGGCCAGCAGCATCGCGCCAGCGCGGAACTCATGGTCGCCGCGGCCGTGACTGGGGTTGCCGGCGACGAGGACGATCGAGGTGTCGGCCGCGAGGACTTGAACCGCTACCAAAAGGAGCATGGCCGCGGAGGAGAGGTGATTCTTCATGGATTTGCCGGTCGGAACCTGAAGGCAACGACGACGGGCGGCGAGTCCTTGTTCAGAGACCAAGCCAGGACCCGGGTTCCCGGTTCAACCGGGCTTCGGGCCATCAGAAAATTTTCCTTTTAATACATAGCTCCGCAATGCATAGTGAAGCTAGTAAAGATCAACAAGGAACTGAACGCAGCCTCGGCGGCCTCGATTGTCCTGGGGATTCTCCAAAAGGGGGAAAGCTACGGTACGCGATCGTCCAGCAGGTTCGGGAACTCTCGGACGGGGAGGTCGAATGGACCGACGGGATGCTCTACCCAATCTTGCATCGGATGGAGTCCGAGGGATGGGTGGTTTCCCGTTGGGGGTTGTCGGAGACGGGCCGGAAGTGCAAGTACTACCGCCTCGAGCCTGCGGCTCTTCCCGTGATCCAGAACGAGCGGAAGCAGTGGGAAACCGTGCATCTCATCCTGAATAGCCTATGGACTCCCCAGCCGACTTGAAGTTGACCATTCGCTTTCGTGCCCGCCTTGCGGGACTGCCGGCCGAGTTGGCGGACGAGCTGGAGGATCACCTACTCGAGGCCTATCGGGTCGCCCACGACAAGGGTTCCCTTCCCGCCGAAGCCGAACGCCTAGCCTGGGGGGCACTTGGGGATCTCGAGTCGTTACGCGAGCAGTGCCTGGCGGCGTCCAGCCGAAATCGATGGAGAGTCGATACGAGGCATTTCCAACGACAGTTCAGGCCAACAGCATGGATGATTGTGGGAGTCTACCTCGTTAGCCGCATCTGCATGGCGCTGGAGCCCGACAGGTTCTCCATCGCGGGCTCGATCGCCCCAGGAGTCGGGTTTGTCCTTCTTGGATTTGCCGTGCACAGAAGTTGGCGTTGGTCCGCTCAGGTGGAATGGCTCGGCGCTTTGGTACTAGCGAGCCTTGTCCTCGGTTCGCTGGCGGCGCCCACGGTCTCCCGTTGGATGGAAGATTCCGTGGCGATGGACCCTGTACGTGCGGTCCTGCTGGCGCTCGTGGCGGGCTTCGCCTGCCTTGTATCCCGGAGGTCGCGATCCCCCGCGTCCGCCTGACTTTCACACCGGTAGCAATCCTCCAAAAAACAGGGCGATCCGCCCCGGCTGCTTCCAGAAAGAATGTCAGTGGCCCTCACTACAACGCCGACCTCAACACTCCAGACCGCCCCATGAACACCCCAGACGTACCACCAAGCCCAATCGGAAAGACTAGGATTCCAGAGTTCCTCCAGTCGCCACCAAGCGGGGTCAAGCTCGCCACGTTCCTTGCTTCGGCCCTGTTCCTTGCTTCCGGGCTTCACGGTCAGACGGTGATCCCCGCCAACTTTAGCCCCTCGGAAGCTAACCAGCCGCGAACTTCCGCGGACAGCGTCTCACCATCAGCTGTTCCCGTGGTTCTCACAGTCCAGGAAGATCCGGGCACCACCAACTCACTCCTTGGCGCGTTGTCCGCTGAGCCGATCCTCACCTTTGAGTCGGAGACGGTCGTTGTCGAAGAGTACCGACCCTTGGCTGTCGTGGGATTCCGAGTCGGTCCCATCCCTACCGGATCACCTATCCGCGTCCGCTTCGACGTGGTTGGGGGAACTGCGGCTGAAGGTGAAGATTATTGGATCGACGTGAAGACGGTCGATGTGAATCCGGAGTTCTCGTCTTTGGGTTGGGGTTACCTCCGCTTCCGTCTTCAGGATGTCGACGCGGCGGAGCCTGAGGAGACGATCCTGCTGGAGGCCTCAATCGAGGGTTCCGTTGTCCCGCCGGTCCGAGTCGAGATCCGGATCCGCGACGCGAAAGCCCCGGGTGCTGTCGGTTTCGTTTCGACGCGGTTCTCCGCGAACGAGGCTGCCGGCGTCGCCCGCGTGCCGATTTTCCGGACAAAGGATCCGAGTTCGGAAGGGGCAGCCGTGTTGGTGTACGAGGGTGACTCGACCCTCGCCAATGCCTTGGGAGCTTCCGGTTCGGTTACCGCCTTGTTTCGCGCCGGTGAATCCCAAGCGGTCGTGGAACTTCCGATCGAGGCCGATTCCATCGCCCAGGGCGACCGGGAACTCCGGTTGCGCCTTGTGTCGGCGAGCGGGGGGATGACCGTGATGCCAGAACTCTCCGAAACCCTGCTCACGGTCGCGGATGACGAAAGCACCCCTTCGCTGGGACCCTTGGATATCGCGCGTCGGACCTCCGAGGGACGCGAGGGCGTCCAGCTAACCCTCCGGATTCCCAGGGGCTATCAGACCCGCATCGAATTCACCGACTCAGGAATGCAGGGACCGTGGTCAACTCTCACAGAGGCCCTTTCGGGCAGCACAGAAGGGTTTGCGTTTGTCTATGACTCGTTCGAATCCGGCGTCCAGCGCATGTACCGCGCGGTCGGCCCCCGGCCGCTGGAAGTAACTCTGCCTTGGTAGCGGGTGGCGTGCACCGATGTCAGAAAGCGCCTCCGGGATGTCGGCAATTGCCCACCTCTTGCGAATCTGGACACATATTAGTCCCCGTTTCTGCCGATCGATACCTTGGCAAGGGCCGTGCTGAAATTGGGTACCCGAACAACCCGCCGGGCCCCGCTTGAGCTGCGGTGCCTGGTGATGATGGAAAACGATCATCGGCGCGGCCGCCTTGGTGCATTCCGGGGCGGCCGTGTTTGTCGGTTGCGGTGCCCTATTGGGCGGCGGTGGACTTTCCGGCTTTGCCGGCGGCTCCGCTTCCTCCGAGGTTTCCATCCATGCGTACCCACCACATCCCGGATTCGAGGAACCACGACCGTTGGAACAACGCCCTGCCGCCGGTGGCCGAGATGGAGTCCGGCGACGTCGTCGTGATGGATTGCCTGGATTCGAGCGGTGCCCAGATGTTCCCGTCGGCGACCGTGGAGGATTTCGTCCGGATGGACCGCGGGAAGATCCACACCATCACCGGCCCGGTGTTCGTGAAGGGCGCCATGCCGGGGGACGTGCTGCAGATCGACATCCGGCGCGTCGACCACAAGGGCTGGGGGTGGACGAGCATCATCCAAGGACTGGGAAGCCTTCCGGAACGCTTTGGCAATCCGCACCTGTTCCTCTGGAAACTCGAGGGAGACCACACCGATTCGCTCGCGCCGGCGAGGGTGCCGTTGGCTCCGTTCCTCGGGATCGTGGGCGTGGCCCCCCCCGAGCCGGGTGTGCATCGCACCCGCCCGCCGGGTCCGTTCGGCGGCAACCTCGACGTGAAGGATCTGGTTCCCGGTGTGACCTTGTACCTGCCCGTCTTCAACGAAGGGGCTCTCTTCAGCGCGGGCGACGGCCACGCGGCCCAGGGGGACGGCGAGGTCTGCATCAACGGCATCGAGGCCCCGATGCAGGCGGAGTTCCGCCTGACCGTCCGCAAGGACCTCCGGCTGGATGAACCCTTCGCGGAGCTGCCCCCGCGGTGCGTTCCGGCCAACGACCTCGGCTCCTGGGCCTTCATCGCCAGTGCGCCCAACGCGATCGATGCGGCGAAGAACGTCATCCACCACGCGATCGACTTCCTCGTGGCCCGTTTCGGACTCACTCCGGAACTGGCTTACACCCTTTGCAGCGTGACCCTGGACCTCCGCCTGAGCCAGATCGTCAACACCCCGATGGTCACCATCACCGGGACGCTGGCGAAGAGCCTCTTCTCCAAGAACCCTTGATCCGATCCCCATGCTCCGCTACCGCACCGAAGAAGGCTGGTTCCTGCTGACGCATCCCGAGCATGCCCGGATCGCCGGTGAGTTCGCCAAGGCCTGGGGCAACGGATTCTTCCGGTCGCCGTTTCCGAGGGAAGACGTTCTCGCGGGCATCCGCAGGCACGACGACGGCTGGGCCGCACGCGATGTGAAGCCGCTGCTCACCCGCGAGGGGAAGCCGAGCGCGTTCGGGGTGGACCTGGTCGGCAAGTACAGCGCCTTCGAGGAGATCGATCTCGCCGACTACCTCGGTGTGCGGGGCCGGGCGATGGAGGTGGTGGCCGCGGACAACCCCTACGCCGCGATCCTCATCTCGATGCACACGTGCAACCTCCTCACGGTCCATGCGGACCGCAGCACGATCCGGCCTTCCGATCTCCCGTTGCTGGACGCCTTCCTCGAGCGCCAGGAGGAGCGTCAGGGCGAACTCCGGCTCCACTGCGCGGTCTCCGGCCGCTATCGCGACCAGGATCTCACCGCGCAGACGTTGCTCGAGAACTTCAGGCTCCTCCAGGCATGCGACAACATGTCGCTGATGTCCTGTGTCGACTACGGTGGGCCGGCGACGTTGTTGCATCCGTTGCCGCTCACCGAAGGCGGAACCTCCGAGGTGACGGTGACCCGGATCGGGGTCCGACGGTTCCGACTCGCGCCGTGGCCCTTCTCGGTGGAACGGCTCGAGGTTCCTGTCTCGGGTCGTCGGGTCGTCGGGGAGCGCTTCGGGAACGTCGCCGAGATCGAATCGCAATTCCTGTCCGCGCCGATCGAGACGCTGTCGATCACGCTGGAGGCGTGATCCGGAAGTCCGCCACGTGGTGTGGCCTCAGCGTCTCCAGAGCGTCCGTTCCCACAGCCAGAGCACGTCGCGGTTCCCCGGGGACGGCGTCTCGGTGTCCGTCTGGAGCATGGTGCGCGTCTTGACCGGTGGGGATGTGCGGGGATCCAACCAGCGGTGCGCCTCGGCGTGGCCGTCGGCGAAGTCCATCACGGCCGACCCGGAATGCCGGTTGGAAGGCCAGTTGTCGATCGCGACGGTGGTGGGTGAGTTCCCGGTCGACACCATGAACATCGCGTTGTTGAGGCTGTCGGGACGCTCATCGATGAAGAGCAGGGCCATGGACGGTCCGGGCTCGGTCATCTCGGACGCCTTCCTCACCGGCCGGACGCCGCTGTTCGCCCACATCTCATCGGAAGCGGTGCCGTTGACGAAGGCGTTCATCGAAACGCTTCGGGCGCGGAGGATCTGCCGGCGGTTGTGCTGGGAACGGGAGTTGTCGGCCGGGCAGTGCCAGAGTTCCGCGGTTTGGAGATACCGGCCCAAAGGGCCGTTGATCAGGTAGAGCCGGTTGGTGTTGTCCTGCACGTCGCGATCGAACCGCAGGAGACCCAGGGTCCAGGACTTCACCGGGTTGTAGTCCGCGGTCGAGTTGTTCGGGGGAAACCGGTCCTGGTTGTCCTCCATGTACATCAGGACCCCGAGCGCGGTCTGCCGGTGTTGGCTGAGGCATTGGGTGGTCTGGGCCTTCCTCTTGGCCCCGGCCAGCGCCGGAAGAAGCATGCCGGCCAGGATCGCGATGATGGCGATCACCACCAGCAGCTCGATGAGCGTGAAGGCGGCGCGCGGGCTCGGGCCTGCACTCGAAGGGGACATGGGGAGGCTGGGAAGTTCCACCGATCCGGCCTCCGCGACAAGCCTTCGCCGGGGATTCATTCGGCTCGGGGCCCGGCCCACGTTGCCGTCCCCTCCCAACGGTGCTTTCATTGGAAACGCTTTCATGAGCACCCGACTTCTCCTGAACACATCGCTCCGAGAGATCTCACGTCGACTTCACGAGGGCGGACTCACCGTGGGGCAACTGGTGACGGAGGCGATTTCTGGAGCGCGATCCTCACCCGGAAGCCG
>CAMASJ010000194.1 GCA_945860685.1 Akkermansia muciniphila | reverse complement strand
TCGCCGGAGTGCTCCGGAACCTCGGTTTGGACGGCAACACCAACCTCGTCGTGGTCGGCGCCGCCGACCAGAAGGCCCTGCTCGCCGCGCGCAACATCGCGGGTGTGGAGCTGAAGACCGGCGCCCTGGTGAACACCTACGACCTGCTCAAGTACGACAAGCTGGTCTTCACCAAGGCCGGTTTCGAAGCGGTCGAAGCCCGCATCGCCAAGTAAGGGAAACGGAGACCAACATGATCGCTTTTGACATCATCAAGACCGTTCGGATCACGGAAAAGGCCGCGATCCAGAGCGAGAAGTTCAACAAGTACACGTTCCTCGCCGACCGGCGTGCGACCGCGCCCCAGATCAAGAAGGCTGTCGAACAGCTCTTCAACGTGAAGGTCCAGCGCGTCAACACCGCGAACTACGAGGGCAAGGCCCGCCGCCAGATGACCAAGGCCGCCGGCAAGAGCAGCGACTACAAGAAGGCTATCGTCACCCTCAAGGAGGGTGAGAAGATCTCCCTCCAGTAGTTCGAGGCCTCCCGCAAGGGAATCCACCAACGGGGCGCACGGAGTCATTCCGTGCGCCCCGTTCGCTTTCCGAGGGATCCCGCCTTGGGCCCGAACCGCGGCTTCCGCGTCTCCTCGTGCCATGCCTTTCGCATGTGACACCGGAATTTCACGCCGTCCGCGGCTCCCGGCTTTCCAACGCGTTGGCCTGGATGGCATTTTCTTCCTGCCGTTTTCCGTCGCAACATGATCTCCACCTCCGCCCCCTTCGCAGTCAACGGCCGCCACTACGCCCCGCCCACGCGCCCCGTGGCGGTGATCTGCCTCGACGGCAGCGCCGATGAATACCTCGACGCCGCATTGGCACGGGGTCGCATGCCGCACCTCCAGCGGATCGCCGCCGCCGGACACCGTGGCATGGCTCGGGCGCAGATGCCGACCTTCACCAACGTCAACAACAGTTCCATCGTCACCGGGGTCCCGCCGTCGGTCCATGGCATCGGTGGGAACTTCTTCTTCGACACCGCTTCGGGGCAGGAGGTGATGATGAACTCCTCGCGCTTCCTGCGCGCGGCCACGGTCTTCCCTGCGGCCCAGCGTGCAGGGCGCAAGGTCGCGGTGGTGACCGCCAAGGAGAAGCTCCGGGACATCTTCGCCGCCGGCCTGATCGACGCGGGCGGCATCGCCTTCTCCTCTGAACGTGCACGGGAGGCCGTTATGGCGACCCACGGCATCGCGGATGTCGAGGCGCTCGCGGGTCCGACGCCCCCGATCTATTCCGGCGAGGCCTCGATCTACGTGCTCCGCGCCGGTGTCCGGCTGGCCGAGGCCGGACGTGCGGACTTCCTGTACCTCTCGACCACGGACTACATGCAGCACAAGTTCGCTCCGGAGGACCCGGAGATCCTCGACTTCTACGCCGGCATCGATGCCGAGATCGGACATCTGCTGCGTCTCGGCACGGTGGTCGGGATCACGGCGGACCACGGCATGAACGCGAAGCAGCGTTCCGACGGCACTCCCAATGTGGTGTACCTCGAGTCCGAGCTGACCGAGCGCTTCGGCCCCGGCTTCCGCGTGATCCTTCCAATCACCGACCCCTATGTCGCCCACCATGGCGCGCTGGGATCCTTCGCCCAGGTCCACGTCCCGGAGGGCGCGTCGATCCCTGCGATCATGCAGAAGATCGCTGCGCTTCCCGGGATCACCGAGGTGTTGCCGCGGGAGGCGGCGGCGCGGCTGATGGAATTGCCCGAGGACCGCATGGGCGACCTTGTGGTCTCTTCCGGCAAGGATGCGGTCATCGGGCGGACCCCGGACTACCACGACTTGAAGGCGCTCGCCGGTGCCCTGCGGTCGCATGGCGGCCGCTACGAAGAGATGGTTCCCTTCGTCCTGAGCGAACCGCTGAAGCCCGAGTACCTCGCGCGGGCGCGGGCTGACGTCCGCAACTTCGACGTCTTCGACTTCGCCTGCAACGGCACCCTGGCATCATGACCGACCGACTTCCCTCCGCCTCCGGTTCTCCGGGTTGGCGGGAACGTTCCCTCCGCCGTTTCCCGGCGGGCTCCAACGGCGAGTACGGCATTCCCGCCGAGATGGTGCCGGTCCTCGACCGCGGGCTCGGATCCCGCGTGTGGGACACCGAGGGAGTCGAGCATCTCGACTACACGATGGCCTGGGGTTCCGCCTTGGCGGGCCATGCCCATCCCAAGCTGGTCGAAGCCGCGACCACGGCTGCCCGGGACGGCATCAACTTCGCCGCCGTCCACTGGCGATCGGTGGAACTCGCTGAACGGATCTGTGCGGTGAGTCCCTGTGCCGAGCGCATCCGCTTTGTGGCGTCCGGCACCGAGGCGACGATGCTCTGCCTCCGTGTGGCCCATGCGGCCACCGGCCGTCGCAAGGTGGTCCGGTTCGAAGGCGCCTACCATGGCCAGCATCCGGTCGGCATCGCCGGGATGATCCACGGCCGCCCGACGGTCCTGCCCGCCTGCGATCCCACCGGGGCCGGTGCGCCATGGGTGGAACAGGACGTTCTCGTCGCGCCGTACAACGATCTTGAGTCCACGACGCGGATCCTTTCCGAACACGGTGCCGACATCGCCGCGGTGATCGTGGAACCCCTCCACCGGTGCATTCCGCCGGGGCCCGGATTCCTGGAAGGCCTTCGTGCGGTCACCCGGCGCTTGGGCATCGTCCTGGTCTTCGACGAGGTGGTGACCGGATTCCGGTTGGCCTTGGGCGGTGCCCAGGAGTACTTCGGCGTCCAGCCCGACCTCGTGGCCTACGGCAAGGGGCTTGGTGGCGGCTTCCCGATCGGGGCCTACGCCGGACGTGCCGACCTGATGGAAGCGGTCTCGGAACATCGTCTGCCCCGCGCCGACTACGCCTGGTCGGCCTCGACCACCGGTGGCAACCCGGTCTCGTGCGCCGGTGCGCTGGCGATGCTCGACCTGCTCTCGGAGCCTGGAATCTACGACCATCTCCACGCCCTCGGCCGTCGGTTCCGCGCGCTGCTCGGCGGGGCCTTGGCCTCCACCGGCACCTCGGCCCAGGTGCTCGGTGACGGTCCGCTTGGGCAGGTCGCGTTCTCCGCGGTTCCGGTCGTCGACCAGAAGACCTGGCTTGCCAGCGACCGTGCAAGGGGCCGGCGACAGATGCTGGCGCTGCTCCGTCGTCGGGTCTTCCTGAACCCGATGGGAACCAAGCTGTACCTCTCGCTCGCCCATTCGGACTCCGACCTCGTCGAGTTCGCCGACCGTTTCGCGTCGGCGTTGGAGGAGTCCGCCAAAGCAACCCCCTGAAACGATGCCCCATTGCAGTCTCCTTGCCGGTGAACCGATCGAAGGCACGCCCCTGTTGACCATCCGCAGCCCGTATGACGGCGCGGTGGCGGGCGAAGTCACCACGGCCACCCGTGCCCACACCCTCGCCGCCGTGGCTGCCGCAGTCGGGTTCCGTGATACGCCAACGCGGTACCGCCGATCGGCGATCCTCGACGCCGCCCGCGTCGCCCTCGAGGCGCGCCGTGAGGAGTTCGCGCGGACCATCACAGCCGAGGCAGGACTGGCCTTGCGGGAGGCCCGGTACGAAGTTGGACGGACGGTCGACGTCCTACGCTTCGCCTCCATGGAGGCCCTGAGGGACGACGGTCAGATCTTCTCGTGCGACGTCTCCGAGCAGGGGCGTGCCCGCAAGATCTTCACCACCCGCGAGCCGCTCCGCTGCGCCGTCGCGATCACCCCGTTCAACCACCCGCTGAACCAGGTCGCCCACAAGGTCTGTCCGGCCATCGCCGCGGGGACACCGATGGTCCTGAAGCCGTCCGAGAAGACCCCGATCACCGCGCTCAAGTTCGCCGGCCTGCTCCGCGACGCGGGGCTCCCGGGCCCGATGCTCAGCGTCCTGCTCGGGCCCACCGCCGAAGTGGCCGAGGAACTGGTGCGGCATCCGGACGTCGACGTCGTCGCGTTCACCGGCAGTGTCCCCGTGGGCAAGCGCATCTCCGCGACGGCCGGCTACAAGAAACTGGTGCTCGAGCTGGGTGGCAACGACCCGTTGATCGTCCTCGACGACGCCGACCTCGACCTTGCCGTGACGCTGGCCGCGGAGGGCAGCTTCCGGAATTCCGGCCAACGGTGCACGGCGGTGAAGCGGATCCTGATCCAGGATGGCATCGCCGAGGAGTTCACCCGTCGGTTGGTCGAGAAGACCCGCGAGTACCTCTGCGGCGATCCGATGGACGAGTCCACGCGCGTCGGGACGGTCATCGACGAGGCCTCCGCCATCCAGTTGGAGACGGTGGTCCACGAGGCGGTGGCCGCCGGGGCCCGGGTTCTCGCGGGAGGTTCACGCCGTGGCGCGCTGCTCTCCCCGACGGTCATCGTCGACGTCCCCCGCGACGCCCGCATGGTGGTCTGCGAGAGCTTCGGTCCGTTGGCGCCCGTGATGAAGGTGCGCGACTTGGACGACGCCATCGAGGTGGCCAACTCGACCGCCTACGGCCTCAGTTCGGGCGTGGTGACCACCGGACTCCACCACGCGTTGCGGGCCATCCGCGGTCTCCGCTGTGGCACGGTGAACATCAACGAGGTTCCCGGCTTCCGCATCGAGAGCAGTCCGTTCGGCGGCATCAAGGACAGCGGCCTCGGCATCAAGGAAGGCGTGATCGAGTCGATCAAGGGCTACACCTACGTGAAGACCTTCAGTCTTCCCTGGTAGTCCGCCTGCATTGCGGCGCGGTATCGGCCCTTTCCACCGTCGTCATGTCCCGCCGGGTTTTACAGCCCCGCGGGACTTCTGCTATTTCCAGCGCATGTCCTCCCGGCCGAGTCGTCGTGCACGTCTCCTTTTCGCGTTGGCGCTTTCCGCAGCCTTCCGGCTGATCGCCGAAGATCCGTTGCCGAGCGTGGAACGGCTTTCCTCCAGCCCGGTGCTGCGGCATCTGCGTCCCAATCCGGTGCTGAACTCCCCGAAGTCGGCGGCCGAGCGGACGGTGGCCCAGATGCATGTGCCGCCGGGCTTCCGCGTGGACCTCGTCGCCGCGGAACCGGATCTCCACCAACCGATCGCCTTCGCCTTCGACGAACGCGGACGCATCTGGGTCGCCGAGGCGTACAGCTATCCGACCCGCCGGCCGGAGGGGCAGGGGCAGGACAAGCTGGTGATCCTCGAGGATCGCGACGGGGACGGACGCTTCGAGGACCGGAAGACCTTCGCCGAGGGACTCAACCTGGTGAGCGGGTTCGAGGTCGGCCATGGCGGTGTGTGGGTCGGGGCCGCGCCGTACCTGCTGTTGATCGCGGATCGCAACCGGGACGACGTCCCCGACGGGCCGCCAGAGGTGTTGCTGGACGGATTCGGCTACCAGGACACCCACGAGTGCCTCAACAGCTTCCTCTGGGGTCCGGACGGATGGCTCTACGGCAACCAAGGAGTCTTCAACCTCGCCCACATCGGCAAGCCCGGGACGCCGGCGGCCGAGCGGGTGGAGCTGCGGTCCGGCGTTTGGCGGTATCATCCGGTCCGGCGCGAGTTCGAGGTGTTCGCCCATGGTGGCAGCAATCCGTGGGGGCTCGACTACGACGAGCGCGGCGAGCTGTTCATGACCCATTGCCGCAGCTACTGGGGCCGGGGTCTCACCACCCACGTCTTCCAGGGCGGACACTACTGGAACCAGGCGAACGCCAACCACGCCCCGTTCATCGTCGGCGATCCGCCGGAGGGTTTCCCCGGGTTCCGCAACTACCTGCTCGCCTCCGCCCGCTACGACCACGGCGCAGGCGGGGCCGGTGAGAAGGGCAGCGACGCGGTCTACGGCGGACATTCCCACGTCGGGACCATGATCTACCTCGGCGACAATTGGCCGGCGGAGTACCGCGGCCACCTGTTCACCCACAACCTCGGGGGACACCAGATCAACCGTCAGGTGAACCGCCCGCTGGGCTCCGGGTACGACACGGTCCACGAAGGGCACGACACGCTGTTCTGCACCGACCCGATGTACGTCGCCGTCGACCTCCAGTATGGGCCGGATGGCGCGGTGTACTTCATCGACTGGTACGACCGCCAGCACTGCCACAACCCGAACACCGAGCGCTGGGACCGCAGCAACGGACGCATCTACCGGCTCCAATGGCAGGAGACCTACGGTCCGGTGAAGGTGGATCTCGGGTCGAAGGGGGATGCGGAGCTGGTGGCCGAGATCGAGCGTCCCAACGCCTGGTATGGAAGGACCGCGCGGCGCCTGCTCCACGAGAGGGCGTCGGCGGGCAAACTGGCTCCGGAGGCGGTTTCCCGGCTGCAGCGTCAGGCCTCCGCGGATCCTGTGCCCCTGCGCCGTCTGGAGGCCTATTGGACGTTGCACCAGGTCGGCCTGCCAACCAGCGGCGCGTTCAAGGACGGCGATCCGGCCGTCCGTGGATGGGGCGTGCGCCTGGCCACCGATCGCCGGAACGTCACGCCCCGGATCGAAGGGCAGTTGGTCCGGATGGCCACCGGAGAGGAATCGCCCGTGGTCCGACGGAACCTCGCTTCGGCCATCCAGCGCGTCTCCGCGGAAACCGCCTTGACGATCGCCGGGGCGCTCTCGGAGGTCGCGGCGGACGATTCGGACCGGAACATCCCGTTCCTGCTTTGGGACGGCATCGGCGCCCGTATGGCGGCGGAGCCGCGGAGGGCCTTCCAGATCGCGCGCAAGACCCGCATGCCCCGGTTGGCCGACTGGATCTGGTGGTACGCCGGCACACTCGAAGGCGGGCCGTTGGAAGCCGCGGTCGCGGAGATCGGGAACACACGAGGCGAGGACCTCCATCGGCGTCTGGCGGGTCTTTGGCTTGCGATGGGGCCCCGCGCGGGCATCCCGGCGCCGGCCTCGTGGAACCGCGTCGCGGCCAACCTCTATCGGCATCCGGAACCCGCGGTGCGCGAATTGGCCGAGAACCTCGCTGCGGTCTTCGGCGACACCTCGATGTTTGCCCGACTGCGGAAGGAGCTGGCCGACCGCAACGCCCAGGAGACGGCACGTCGCCATGCCTACGCCGTCCTGTCGCGGGCCCTCGACCATGAGTCGCTCCCGGTGTTCCTCGGGTTGCTGGAGGATCCGACCTTCCGGATGTCGGCGATCGGACTGTTGGCGCGCTTCGATTCGCCGGGTGTCGCCGATGCGTTGCTGGCGCGCTTCGGTTCGTTCAACCCCGAGGAACGCACGGCGGCCCTCGACACCTTGACGCGGCGTCGCGGCCCGGCCTTGGCCCTGCTCGACGCGGTGGCGGCCGGGCGCGTGGCGCGGGACCAGATCTCGGCCTTCCAGATCCGGGCGTTGAGCGGACTCGGCGACGCCGAGGTCGACCGTCGGGTGTCGGCCGCCTGGGGACGTATTTCCAAGACCCCGGCCGAGAAGCTGGCGTTGGTCGGCGCGTGGGAGAAGACCTTCGACGAGGCGCCGTTGTGGGCCTACTCCGCGTCGGAGGGTCGCCGGCACTTCCAGCGGCTCTGCGCGCAGTGCCACCGCCTTGGCGAGGACGGCGTCCGAGTCGGACCGGAACTCACCGGGGCCGGCAAGCATGGTGTCCGCTACTTCCTGGAGAACATCGTCGATCCGGACGCGGTGATCGGGTCGGACTTCCAATTGACCGTCCTGGAGACGCGGGCGGGCGACACGCTGTCGGGGCTGGTCACCGCGGAAACCGCCAGCGCGCTGACGTTGAAGGCCACCGGCGATCCGGTGGTGGTTCCCAAGGCCGACATCCTGAAGCGCGAAACGGCCGAACGCTCGTTGATGCCGGGCGGGTTGCTCGAGTCCTTGGGCGACCGGGAACGGATCGAGCTGCTGAAGTTCCTCACTGAAAACTGAGCCTCGGCCCACCCGGCGGAGCAGACACGGGGAGCAATACGGGCCCGCCCAGGCGGCAAAAAAGTCAAAGGGCACGAAGAAGGTCGACTGCCGCCTTCTCCGTGCCCTCCGTGCCTCCGTGGCAAAACCGTCCTGAGCCTTGCTTCAGACGCAGATGCCGAAGCGCTTCTCGGGATCGACCCCGAGGTCGCGGATCGCCTGGGCGACCAGTTCCTTCGGAACGGCGCCTTCCGAAGCCAGCTTGTACAGCGTGGCGATGGCGGTGCACTCGGCGTCCACCTCGAAGAAGCGGCGCAGCACCGGACGAACCTCGCTGCGGCCGAAGCCGTCGCAGCCGAGCGTCATCAGTCCACCCGGGATCCACGGCGCGATCTGGTCGGCGACCAGCTTCAGGTTGTCGCTCACGGCGATCCAGGGACCGGTCTCCTTCGCGATGGTGTGTTCGAGGAAGCTGGTCCGCGGAGCCTCGGTGGGGTGGAGCATGTTCCAGCGTTTGGCAGCCTGCGCCTCGGAGCGGAGACGCTTGTAGCTGGTGACGCTCCAGACATCCGCGGCGACGCCATACTTCTCGAGGATCTGCTGTGCGCGGAGCGCCTGCTGCAAGATCGAACCCGAGCCGAGCAGTTGCACGCGAAGCGCCAGGCCTTCCTTGCCGGGGCGGAACTTGTACATGCCGTTGAGGATCCCATCCACAACGGCAGGATCCTCGGGCAGGGCGGGGTGGGCGTAGTCCTCGTTGTGGACGGAGACGTAGTAGAAGACGTCCTCGCCGTCGGCGTACATGCGCTTGAGGCCGTCGCAGACGATCACCGCGAGTTCGTAGCCGAACGCGGGCTCGTAGCAATAGAGGTTCGGAACCGAGGCCGCGACAAGATGGCTGTGGGCGTCCTGGTGTTGGAGACCCTCGCCGTTGAGCGTGGTGCGACCCGAGGTGGCACCGACCATGAAGCCGCGGCAGCGGGAATCTCCGGCGAGCCAGATCTGGTCGCCGACGCGCTGGAACCCGAACATCGAGTAGTAGATGTAGAACGGGATCATTGGCACGCCGTAGGTCACGTTGGCGGTGCCGGCGGCGATGAAGTC
>CAMASJ010000193.1 GCA_945860685.1 Akkermansia muciniphila | reverse complement strand
TCTTCATCGTCCAGGTCGCGGCGCATCCGCAGATGCCGAGGACGAAGTTGGAAAGGATCTCGCGACCCTTCGGTGTGTGGACCACCTCGGGATGGAACTGGATGCCGTAGAACCGCTTCCCGGCATGAACGATGGCGGCGTACTCGGAGTTGTCGGTCCGGGCCACGGCCACGAAGTCCTTGGGAATCCGGGTGAGCTTGTCCCCGTGCGAATTCCAGACCTGGAGGTCGGACGGGAGGTCCTTGAACAGCGGGCAGTCCTTGTGGAGCACGCTCAGGATGCCTTTGCCGTACTCGCGCTTGGCGCCCTTCTCGACCTTGCCTCCGAGGTAATGGCCCATGAGCTGGACGCCGTAGCAGATGCCGAGCACCGGGATGCCGAGCTTGAAGATCGCCTTGTCCGGGAGCGGAGCCTTCTCGGCATAGACCGAAGAGGGACCGCCCGAGAGGATGATGCCTTGGATGCCGAGCTTCTTGATCTCCGCGGCAGGGGTGTCGTAGCGGAGAATCGTCGAGTAGACGTTCAGCTCGCGGATGCGGCGGGCGATGACCTGAGTGTACTGGGATCCGAAATCGAGGATCGCGATCTGCTCCATGAGTGACGATGCCGGCCGGCCGCGGGCCGCATCAAGCCGGATCTGAACAGGCACGGCTTAAGAGACGAGGTCACGAGTCTCTGGCCAGCCCCAAACGCCCTCGCCTGCCCAACGTCGCAACCGTGAGGCGTGAGACTCCTCACGTCGTCTCCCACACGTGCACGACGATGACGCTCAGTCCGCGAACAGGTAGCGCAGGTCGTCGAGCGTCAGGCTCTGGGCGAACTTGTCCTCGCCGAGGACGTCGTCCGCGAGCTGGCTCTTGGACTTCTGCAGCGCCCGGATCTTCTCCTCGACGCTCTCCTTGATGAGCAGGCGGTAGGCGATGACGGTCTTCTTCTGGCCGATGCGGTGGGCCCGGTCGATGGCCTGGTTCTCCACGGCGGGATTCCACCACGGGTCGAAGAGGATCACGTAGCTGGCGGCCGTGAGGTTGAGGCCGAATCCGCCCGCCTTCAGCGAAATGAGGAACACCGCCTCGCCCTCGTGCTCCTGGAACTGACGGACCAGCTCGCCCCGGTTCTCGGTGTCGCCGGCGAGGTAGTAGATGGGCCACTGGCGCTCCGCGATCGACTTGCGCAGGAGGCCGAGCATCTCCACGAACTGCGAGAACACGATCACCTTGCCCCCTTCCTCCATGATGGGCTCCAGGGTCTCCATGAGCGCCTCCACCTTGGTGCTCTCGGCCTTGGAATCGTCCTTCACCAGCCGCGGATGGCAGCAGATCTGGCGCAGGCGCAGCAACGAGGTCAGCAGGTTGAAGCGGTTCTTGTTCAGCATCGACTGGTTGGTGATGCCGAGGAGCATCTGCTGCGCGCGCTTGAGCTCGGCGCGGTAGAGGGTCCTCTGTTCGCCTTCGAGTTCGCAGAACAGGTCCTCCTCGATCCGTTCCGGAAGGTCCTTCGCCACCTGCAGCTTCGTCCGTCGCAGCAGGAAGGGCCGAACCCGGGCCGCGAGACGCCGCCGGGCCAGCGGGTCGTCCTTCGAATCGAACAGCTTCTGGAACTCGAGCCGGTTGCCCAAAACGCCGGGCATGGCGAACGACATGAGGCTCCACAGGTCGAGCAGCTTGTTCTCGATCGGCGTGCCGCTCAGCAGCAGCCGATGGATCGCCTTGAGCCGCGTGGCGATCATCGTGGTCACCGACGACGGGTTCTTGATGTATTGCCCCTCGTCCAGGATCACCGCCAGGAACTCGGTCTTGAGCTTCTCGCCGACGCTGCGGAGCTGGTTGTAGTTGATGATGTGCAGGTCGGCCGACCCCGTCTGGGTCGGTAGCCCCTTCATGTCGTCGCTGCTCCAGACACGCGCCTTGAGGCCCGGGAGGAACCGGGCCGCCTCGGCACGCCAGTTGTCGGCGACCGACTTCGGGCAGACGACCAGCACCGGAGCGGGCTGCGCGTACTGCTTCCGCAGCCAGCAGAGCCAGGTGAGCGTCTGAAGCGTCTTGCCCAATCCCATGTCGTCCGCGAGCACGCCGCCGAAACGGTTCGTGCTGAGGTAGGCGAGGAAGTGGAACCCTTCACGCTGGTAGGGACGCAGCTCCGCCCGGATCTCGGGAGGGACATCCGGAGTCACCCGGGCCTTCAGCTCGGCCGCGCGCCGCTGGACCCGCTCGTAGCCGGCGTCCGAAAGGAACCGCTTCGCGGCGGGATCCGCGAGCTGGAGCGCATGGAGACGCTGCTTCTCCGAGGTCAACTCGTGTGGGTTGAGCCCGAGACGGGCGAGTTGCTCGTCCTCCTCGGCCGAAAGCTTGAACTCGAGCTTCCGCCAGCCCTTGTCGGCGAGGCGCACCCACTTGCCGCGGGCGTTCATCAGCACCTTGATCTCCTCACGCGTGAGCGACGTGTCGGAGACGTCGATGATGACGGAGAGGTCGAACCAGTCGATGCCGGCCTCCTGGACGTCGAGCTTCACGGTGCCCGAGACCTCGGCCCGGAGGAACGAGGCGAGTTCACCGCGCAGGTCGAGTTCGAGGTGCAATGGCAAGGACTTCAGCCATGGGACGAAACGCTCCGGGAACTGCCGTGTCACCTTGGCCGACCAACGCTGACGTGCGAAATCCCAGCGGAATCCGCCGGCGTCGAGCAGGCGCGTCGCCTCGGCCAACGCGGCCCGGTCGAACATCCAGAGCGGCTCACCCGATACGGAGGAGACGGGCGGTTCCTCGGCCCCTTCCGACTCGTCGCCGTCGTTGGTCCGGGCATTGACGTCGTTCCAGGCGCTCCCGTTCCACCGCTCGACCTCTCGCTCGTCCGGTGTGACCGCCAGGAGGTCGATGAAGCAGAACTCGTTGTCGTAGCCGACGATCGGCTGCACCAGCTCGGCCCGGAGGCGGGGGCGGAGCGTGATGACCTGGACCTTCGACGCCAGACGCGTGGGCAACTGCACCTGCAGGTGGGAAAGGAACTTCACGCCCGCCTGCGTCTCGAGCGCGGGCACCGGGATCTTCGTCTCGGCGGCCGGGTCCAGGGCCCGGTCCTCCGCCGGCGGTCCGGTGAAGACGGAGTCCGAGGTGACATACAGCGTGGGACGCCCGTTCAGGGTGAGCAGCAGCGGCGGGACCGGCTGTCCATCCGGCGTCAGCAGGCGCAGCGAGTAGTCGTCGGCCTCGCCGTTCGCCTCACCCAGGGTCCAACGCAACGGGGCCTCGGCGCGGATCAACGGCTCGCCAGAGGCGCCCGTGATGGACGGGTTCAAGGCCGGCAGCCGCAGCACGCGGTTGAGGAAGTGCCGGGTGTTCTGGTCGTGGTAGAACAGCTCGATCTGGTATCCGTAACGCGCGCGCTGGGCCAGGGGCTGCCACAACAGGGCGACCTCCGGCGGAAGATCCGCCCCGTGCTTCTCGTCGAAATCCTTGAACTTGCCGGGCTTGATCCCGGACCAGTTCTCGGCGCCGGCCTTCCGCCACTCGACGAGCGCCTCCTTCGCGTCCAGGCGCAGCCGCAGTTCGATCTGGCTGCTCGGACGGGCGTCCTCGGAGGGACCCAGCTGGAGGTTGCCGAGCAGCGTCCGCCACCGCTGCACGTCGCGTTCACGACGATGTGTGGCGACGATCCGGCGGGCCTCGTCGGCAGCGGTGACCGGCCGCAGGAACTCGGGCAAAGCCAGGTTCCGTTCCTCCGCAAACACCGCGATGTACTGCCACAGCTCCATCGGCGACCGGGGCGGGACCGGCCAGAGGTCCACCTTCTGCCACGCGCTGCCCGCGACGAGGAAGCCCAGTTCCGCCACGTCGCCCAAGGTGAGGGCGTTGCCGGAACGGACCCGCGCGAAAAGGCCCTCGACCAGGCGAAGGGTCTCGATCTCGGCGGCGGTCAGGGCCCGGCCCAAGGCGGCGGTGACCTCTGCGGCCAACGCGCTCGCCGCGGTGTCCGGCGGGATCTCCACCGTCTTCGCGGCGGACTCCTTCACACGGCCCCCCTTGGACGCGACCGCACCGCCGACCACCTTGGCTTTGGGTTTCATGACAGGAACTACAGCCGAACAAAGTGCGCCACCGCCCGCGGCCCGCAAGGACGCCGGGCCTTCAAATTTGTCGGACGGGACCCGGGACCTCCTCCGTGGCCGGGATCACGCCTTGCAGTAGACGACCACCATTCCCGGTCATCCGCAGACAGAAATCCGCCGTCCGTTTAACGGAATTCACCCCTCCGGTCTTCCGATGGCCTGACGGCCGGCTCCCTTGCGAACCCCAGGACGGATGGGGATCCACCGAATCCCCGCTGCCGACGGGCCCCAAAGGAAGCAGCCGCCGAGCCCGGGGGCGCGGCGGCTGATGAATTGGTCGAAGGCCGAACCTTCGCGATTGGCGCTCAGGCCTTGGCGATGAGCTGGCGCAGCACGTACGGCAGGATGCCGCCGTGCTGGTAGTACTCGATTTCGATCGGGGTATCGATGCGGCAGGCCACCGGGACGAACTCCGCCGATCCGTCGCGGCGTGTGATCTTCAGTGTCAGCTCCTGCTGCGGCTTCACCCCGGGATCGAGGCCGACGACGTCGTAGGTCTCCGTGCCGTCCAGCTTCAGGGTCTGCGCGGTGATGCCTTCCTTGAACTGCAGCGGCAGCACGCCCATTCCGACAAGGTTCGAGCGGTGGATGCGTTCGAAGGACTGCGCGACCACGACCTTCACTCCGAGGAGGTTGGTGCCCTTGGCCGCCCAGTCGCGGCTGGAACCGGTGCCGTACTCCTGGCCAGCCAACACGATCAGCGGCGTGCCCTGCGCCTGGTAGGCGACGGCCGCGTCATAGATCGATGTCTTCACGCCGTCCGGTCCGAAGGTGTTGCCACCCTCCTCGCCGCCGAGCATGAGGTTCTTGATGCGGACGTTCGCGAACGTGCCGCGGGTCATCACGCGGTCGTTGCCGCGGCGGCTGCCGTAGCTGTTGAAGTCGAGGAATTCGACGGAGTTCTCCAGCAGGTAGCGGCCGGCGGGGGAGCTCTTCTTGATCGCGCCGGCGGGCGAGATGTGGTCGGTGGTGACGCTGTCGCCGAAGATGCCGAGCGCGCGGGCGCCGGTGATCGGCTGGATCGTCCCCGGGTGGAGGGCGAAGTCCGTGAAGAACGGCGGCTCCTGGATGTAGGTGGACTGGCGGTCCCAGTCGTACACGTTGCCGACGCTGGACGGGATCTCGTTCCACTTCGGGTTCTGGGCCGCGAAGTCGGTGTAGAGGGAACGGAAGACCTCGGGCTTGAGCGCGGCCTGCATGGCGTCGCGCACCTCGCCGAGCGAGGGCCAGATGTCCTTCAGGTACACGGCGCCGTCCTTGCCCTGGCCGATGGGCTCGCTGGTGAGGTCGCGGTCCACGCGGCCGGCCAGCGCGAAGGCGACGACCAGCGGCGGCGACATGAGGAAGTTGGCCTTGATGTTTTGGTGGACGCGGGCCTCGAAGTTGCGGTTGCCCGAGAGCACCGAGGCGGCGACGAGGTCGTTCTTCACCACGGCCTCCTCGATCCTCGGATCGAGCGGGCCGGAGTTGCCGATGCAGGTGGTGCAGCCGTAGCCGACCGTCTGGAACCCGAGCTGGTCGAGGTAGGGCGCGAGGCCGGTCTTGTTGAGGTAGTCGGTGACGACGCGGCTGCCCGGGGCGAGCGACGACTTCACGGCCGGATTCACCTTCAGGCCCTTCTCCACGGCCTTCTTGGCGAGCAGACCGGCGGCGAGCATGACGCTCGGGTTGGAGGTGTTGGTGCAGCTGGTGATCGCGGCAATCAGCACCGAACCATGGCCGACCTTGGCGCCACCGACCTCGGCGGAAACCGTGGAGAAGTCCTCGGCCTTCTTGCCGAATCCGTTCTCGGTGACCGGCTTGCTGAAGGCGCCGGTGAAGGTGGAACCGAGGTTCTGGAGCTCGATGCGGTCCTGCGGACGCTTCGGACCGGCGACGCTCGGGACCACGGTGGAGAGGTCCAGCTCGACGACCTGCGAGTAGTCGATCTGCCCCTTCTGGGGGATGCCCCAGAGGCCCTGGGCCTGATAGTAGTTCTCGTACAGGCGGACCTGCTCCTCGGTGCGGCCGGTGGCGCGGAGGTAGTTCGCGCATTCGGCGTCCACAGGGAAGAAGCCCATGGTCGCGCCGTACTCGGGCGCCATGTTGGCGATCGTCGCGCGGTCGACGAGCGGCAACGCCGCGGCGCCGGGACCGAAGAACTCGACGAACTTGCCGACGACCTTCGCCTTGCGCAGGAGCTGGGTGACAGTGAGGGCCACGTCGGTGGCGGTGACGCCCTCGCGGATCGCGCCGGTGAGGTGCACGCCGACGACGTCGGGGGTCAGGAAGTAGACCGGTTGACCGAGCATTCCGGCCTCGGCCTCGATGCCGCCCACGCCCCAGCCCACGATGCCGAGGCCGTTGATCATGGTGGTGTGCGAGTCGGTGCCGACCAGGGTATCCGGGTAGTATACGTCACCGGCGTTCAAAACACCCTTGGCGAGGTACTCGAGGTTCACCTGGTGGACGATGCCGATGCCCGGCGGGACGACCTTGAAGGTGTCGAACGCCTGCATGCCCCACTTCAGGAACTGATAGCGCTCGCGGTTGCGGCTGAACTCGAGGTCGAGGTTCTTGGCCAACGCGTCCGCGGAGCCGGCGAAATCCACCTGCACGGAATGGTCGACCACGAGGTCCACGGGGACGAGCGGCTCGATGATCTTGGGGTTCTTGCCGATCTTGGCCACGGCCGAGCGCATGGCGGCGAGGTCGACGAGCAGCGGCACCCCGGTGAAGTCCTGGAGGACGATGCGGGCGACGACGAAGGGGATCTCCGCGGTGCGGGCCTCGGTCGGCTTCCAGTTGGCCAGTTCGCGGACGTTCACGTCCTGGACCTTGAGGCCGTCGCAGTTGCGGAGCACGGACTCCAGCACCAGGCGGATCGAGACAGGCAGGCGGGAGATCGGGCCGACACCGGCCTTCTCCAGCGCGGGCAGGCTGTAGAAGCGGCCGGTCTTGCCATTGCCGAGGTCGAAGGACTGGAGTGTGTCGAACAGGTTGTGAGGCGTGCTCATTGGTGGTTTCTCGGAGGGAAATCGCTATCGATTGCGTCGAAATTGGGGTTTGCGCCGGAGAGCGTCAAGGAACCGACGTGGCCACGGCCGCCAGGCCGTGGATTCCGCCCCATTGGGCCTATGGGTCCCTATAGGACGGACAGGACGGATCCCAACGGGGACCAGAGATGGGGACCACCGCCTGGCGGCGTTGGCTACCGCACCGTTCCGGCCGGGATGCCTTGCCAGAGGCGGCGGTAGGTGGCCAAGGCCAGCAACGGCCAGCTGTTCCGGTACATGTCGTACTTGAGGTAGAACACGCACGGGAAGCCGGTGCCGGTGATCTCGTCCTCGGTCCAGCTGCCGTCCTCGTTCTGACTCCGGATCAGCCATTCCACACCTCGGCGCAGCGCGGGATCCTCCGGGTTGCCCATGGCGCAAAGGCCCATGACGGCCCAGGCGGTCTGGGAGGGCGTGGCCGGGCCCGCGCCCTTGAAGATCGGGTCGTCGTAGGTGTTGCAGCGCTCGCCCCAGCCGCCATCGGGCAACTGGACCTTGCGCAGCCACTCGGCGCCGCGGACCAACCACGGCTCCTGCATGTTCCAGTTCAACGCCCGCATGCCGCGGAGCACCTGCCAGGTGCCGTAGATGTAGTTGACGCCCCAACGGCCGTACCACGAGCCGTCCGCCTCCTGCTGGGACTTCAGATAGGCGATGCCGCGACGGATCTGCGGGTGGTTGGGATCCCAGCCCTCGTAGCCGAGCAGCTCCAGGATCCTCGCCGTGATGTCCGCGCACTCAGGGTCGAGCATCGCGTTGTGGTCGGCGAACGGGACCTTCTCGAGGATCGACTTGGTGCAGTCCTTGTCGAAGGCCGCCCAGCCGCCGTCCTTGCACTGGAAGGTCATCATCCAACGGATCGCCCGCTCGCGGCATTCGTCCCGTCGGGCGGGGTTGTCGGTGGCCACCTGGCGCAGGGCGAGGATCACCATCGCGGTGTCGTCCACGTCGGGATTCCACTTGTTGGCGAACTCGAACACCCAGCCCGAGGGTTCGACGTCGACCGGGTTCTTGTGGATCCAGTCGCCGCGGAAACGGATCTCCTTCTCCATCGTCCACTCGGCAGCGCGGACCATCTTGGGGTGGTTCGCCGGAACGCCGGATTCCCGGAGGCAGATCGAGACGATGGCGGTGTCCCAGACCGGGGAGAAACATGGCTCGATGCGCACCGAGTCCTCGGTGAAATGCATGAGCTTGGTCAGCTCCCGATGGGCACGGATCACCTCCGGATGGTCGTCCGGATAGCCGAGGGCGATCAGCGCAACCAGCGCGTTGAGCATCGCCGGGAAGATCGCGGCGAGGCCGTCGCTGCCTTCGAAGCGCTCCAGCATCCACTGTTCCGAGCGCTTGAGGGCCTCCTTCCGGAAGGGGTGCAGTCCCCGTCGGCTGACCCATTCCGCAAGCTTATGCAGGCGGTCGAGCCACAGGAACATGTTCCGCAGGGAGAAGTCGAAGTAGCGGGGGCGCAGCGGCTCATCCAGCTCCCACTTTCCGTTGGGATACAGCTCGTCGAGGTCGACCCCGACCGGGCGGGTCGGACGGAAGTGGTTGATGATGGCGAGCGGTACGATCATCGCCCGCGACCAGTTGCTCATCTCCCAGAAGTTCACGTGGAACCACTTCCCGATCAGCAGCACCTCGCACGGGATGGTGGGCACGTGGTTCCAGGTCACCAGGCCGATGAGCGCCAGGTAGAGCTTGGAGAACGTGTTCATGCGGGGCACGCCACCCAGGTTCCGCGCCATCTCGCGGGCCTTGAGCATGCGGGGATCAGTGGTCGGGATGCCGGCGAGCTTCAGGGCCAGGTAGGCCTTGAT
>CAMASJ010000192.1 GCA_945860685.1 Akkermansia muciniphila | reverse complement strand
CAGCTCGCCTTGGATCGCCCGGAGGTAGTTGACGCGCTGCACGAAGTCGGAGATGCCGAAGTTGGGCTTGTCGAACAGGGAGAAGCCGGTGGTGCCGCCCGACGGGATCCCCTTCCCCGCGAGTTGGATCCTGAGGCGGTGAACCTTGTCGGCAGGGACCAGGATCGTGCCGTTCCGGGGCGTGTGGGGGACGCCCATCTCATCGAGGGCGGCCGTGACCTTGGCGGCCTCGGTGTCGGAGATGCCGCTGAAGAGGACGGCCTGGTCGACCCGGCCCGACCAGGCGACGATGCCGGCGAGGCCGGCCATCACCGCGAGGCCGGCCACGACGATCGACACCTTCTGGTTGAAGCCGAGTTCCTTCCAGATCGCGGCCAACTGCTGGCCAAGCTGTGTCAGATTCTTGTTCATTCGGGGATAAAGCGGGTTCGGAATGGGGAAGCTGCAGCCGGATCAGACCTGCATGCGCATGAGCTCCTGATAGGACTCGAGGAGCTTGTTGCGCACCTCGACCATCAGCTGGAACGAGACGCTGGCCTCCTCCATGGCGATCATCGCCTGGTGCAGCGTGACGCCTTGGTTGCCGATGAGTCCGCGGACGGAGTCGCCGGCGGCGGCCTGCTTCGCGTTGACCTCGTCGATGAAGCCACCGAGGGAATCGGCGAAGGCGTCTCGGCCGGAGACCCGGCCCATCGACGGGAGCCCGATGTTGCTCGCCGCGGAGGTCGAGACCGGCGGGGGAAGGGCCGGGCTGGCGGCGGAGTCGGCCATCTTCGAGAACGCCTTGAGCTGGGCCATTTCGTTCTCCGGGATGATCTTGGAGAGACCTTCGAGTCCGCCGCCTCCCTGCCCTCCTCCGAGTCCGGCCAGTCCTCCGAGCCCGCCCTTCTGCAACTGCTCCATGGCACCCTTGGGCAGGGCGCCCTGGCCGCCGGCGGGGCCGGAGAACATGCGGATGGCGGAAAGTGGATCCATGGAGTGGACGGGATGGGATCAGCGGATCCGGCGTCAGCGTTTGCCGATGGCCATGGCCTGCTGGGCCATCTGCCGGGCGTTCTTCACCACGGCGAGGTTGGCCTCGAAGGCGCGGGACGAGGCGATGAGGTCGACCATCTCCTCGTGCACGTTAACGTTCGGGAGCTTCACGATGCCGCGTCCGTCGGCGTCGGGATGCTCGGGATTGTAGATCTCCTGGAACGGCCGCTTGTCCGCCTCGATCTTGGAGACCCGCACCGTCCGTGATCCGCCGAGGTTGGTGGCGTTCGGCCCTTCGGTGAGCAGCGTCTCGAAGACGACCTGTTGACGGCGGTAGGGACCGCCATCGGCGCCGCGGGTGACCTGGGCGTTCGCGATGTTCTGCGAGACGATGTCGAAGCGGGTGTGCTCGGCGTCGAGTGCGGAGGCGGTGCTCTGAATCCCGGGGAGGAGTTGAATCATGGTTGGCGGGATTCAGGTTCAGCCTCGGCCGGTGATGGCGAGACGCAGCTTCAGGAGGGAACCGGAGACCAGCTGGGTCTCGAGCGTGTGGGCCATGGAGTTCTGGTTCAGGGCCAGCAACTCATGCTCGAGTTTGACGGTGTTGCCGTCCCGATTGGCGGCGACCGCCTTGGGATCGAGGTCGATGGTGGGGCGCAACGACGCCACCCGACCGACGTCCTCGGACTTCATCGCGGTGGCCAACTCGGTCTGGAAGGTCTGGGCGACGTCGACGCGCTTGTAGGACGGCGTCTCGACGTTCGCCAGGTTGCTGGCGATCGCCTGATGGCGCATCACCGTCGCGTCCAAGAGCTTCTTGGTCGCGACGTAGTTGGGTTGGATGAAGAGGGCCTGGATCATGGAGCCTTCCGTTCGGACCCGTGGAAGCAACGGGTATGCCGAGGGCTGAGGGCGGACCGAAGGGCCCGATTTCCAACCATTTACACCGAACCGGAATCTCCCGACCGACCAGTAGGTCGAAGAGGGTCGGTAATTCCTGCCGAGGCTGGGCAAGCCCGGTCCGGACCGCGATTCAGAGCAGGGCGGCGATCCCGACGACCAGAGCCGCACACCAGAGCAGCGCGACCGCGAACGGCTTGCCCAGTCCGGCGCGGACCAACCGATGGCTGAGGTGGTTGGTGTCACCCACCCAGAAGGGACGTCCGGCAAGCGTCCGGACGACGAACACCGAGGCCGTGTCGAGAATCGGCACCGCGAAGAAGGCCAACGGCGAAAGGACAGCCCAAGGACGGGGGTCCTGCATCTTCGTTGAGTAGAAGTGGGGCAGAATTGCCAAGACCGCCATAAGGTAGCCCACCAGGTGGCTTCCGGCGTCGCCGAGGAAGACCGAGGCCTTGGGATAGTTGTAGGGCAGATAGCCGAGCAGCGCCCCGGCGACCACGAGGGCAAACGATGCGACCAGGTATTGACCATGCCGAATCGCGACGGCGGCGAAGAGCCCAGCCCCAACGACCCCGAGCCCGGCGCATAGGCCGTTCATGTTGTCGCTGAGGTTGAAGGCGTTGGTGACCGCCACGATCCAGAAGACGGTCATCGCGTAGCTGAAGGCGGTGCTGGGGACGAAGAGGGTCAATCGCACGCCGCCGGCGGCGACCATCAGGGCGATCAACACCTGGCCGAACAGCTTGTGTGAGGGTCTCAACTCGAACCGGTCGTCGCCCACCCCAAGCAGCAGCATGCCCACGGCCCCGGCCATCATCGCCGCCAGCGGGATCGCGCGCCGACCCAGTCCGTAGGCCACCTTCTCCAGGCTTTCCGTTGCCAACTGTCCGGTCACCACCGCCGCCCCAGCGCCCACGAGTACCAGCAGGATTCCGGTGAAGACGGCGAATCCTCCCGCCAGCGGGACCGGCACCGTGTGGATCTTCCGGTGTCCCGGGTCGTCGACGAGATTCCAGCGGCGACACGCCGCCCGCCAAAGAGGAAGGCTCGCGGCCGAGCCGACCACTCCGCCGACGAGGGCCAGCAGGTAGATGTCCTGTGGGAATGTCATGGGACTTGGATTCCCTTCGACTGCAGCAGACGCCGGTAGAGGCGATCCTGTTCCTCCACCATCCGTTCCACGCTGAAGTGCTCCCTCACGAAGGCGCGTCCGGCCTGCCCCAACGACCGGCGGAGTCCGGGATCGGCGGACAGTCGTGCCAAGGCGGCGGTCAGGGCGGAGAGGTCGCCCGGTGGAAGCAGGAAGCCGGTCCGGTCCGATTGGCAGACCTCGCCGGCACCGTCGCAATCGAAGGCGACGAGCGGAACGCCCGCCGCGGCGGCCTGGGGCAGAGCGCGGGGGAGTCCCTCCCGTCGGGACAGATGGACCAACACGTCCATGAGGGCGACATGTCGGGCGACCTCGGAGGGAGGCACGAGTCCGGTGAAGACGAACCGGCCCTGAAGTCCCGGTTGCCGGGCGAGGGCTTCGAAACGGGGGCGCCACTCGCCGTCTCCGACGAGCAGGAAGCGGATGTTCGGAATCCGACGCACCAAATCCGGGGCGGCCGCGAACAGGTCGTCGTGGCCCTTGAGGGCGAAGAGGCGGGCGATCTTGCCGACCACGAAGTCCCGCGGGGAAAGGCCGAGCTTCGACGCGAGTGCGGGATCCCGTGCTGCCGTGAGGTAGGGTTCGAGGTCGAACCCGCTGAAGATGCGGGAGTAATCCCCGGCGCGGCCGATGCCGGCGTCGAGGTACTGCCGGCGCATGGCGTCGGCGACGACCACGAAATGGTCGGTCACACGGCCGGCGACGCGTTCGGCGTGGGTGAAGACGGCATTGGCGACGGGGCCTTGGAAAGAGCCGAAGCTGGGACCGTGGATGGAATGGACCACCAGGGGAATCCGCGCCTTGTGGGCGGCGAGGCGGCCGAGGATCCCGGCCTTGCCGGAATGGGTGTGCACCAGGACGGGGCGGGTGCGGCGGAAATGACGGATCAGCGAACGGTATCCGAGCAGGTCGTGCCAAGGGTGGATGGGGCGGACCAGATGGGGTTCCAGGCGGAGGACGCCCGGATGGTCCAGAAAGACGGACTCGAGCGAGCCCTCGCGGCCGATCGATGGACCGGAAACGAGTTCAAGTTCCCATGGGGCCCTTCGACGCAGCCCGAGGATGGTGGAGACGGTGTTCTCCTGAGCGCCGCCGACGATGAGCCGCGTGATGACATGGCTGACGCGCATGGGCGCCTCAGCGGCCGGCGCGGAGCGCGGCGACCCGCTGGACCGCGTTGGTGAACTCGGCGGTGTTCTTGGGGGCGATCTCGACGTAGCGCTCCAACTGCTTCAACTCCTCCGAGGGCTGCTTCTCGAGGCGGGCGACCTCCGACAGGCCGAACCGGACCTGGAAGGTTTCCATCTCGTCCTTCAGCAACCGGGCGTAGTCCGCCTTGGCCTCGGCCAGTTGACCTAGAAGCAGGCGGGAGATGGCACGGTTGACCCGTGCCAGGTTGTTCTCAGGGGAAACCTCCAGGATGCGGGTCAGCGTGTCGGCCGCGGGCCCGTATTTGCCGATCTGCATCAGGATGAGCGCACGACGTGAAAGCGACGACTGGTCGCCCGGCGGAGACACCTTCTCCCAGTCGAGGGTCATCGCGATGGCGTCGTCGGCTCGGCCCAACAACATGTAGAGGTAGGAAAGCAGGTCATGGATGTCCGGGCTCTGCGGATTGAGACGGCGCGACTCGAGGAAGGGCTCCTCGGCTCCGGCGGTGTCCCCGAGGGCGATGCGGACGCGGCCCTCGGCCTCCTTGAGGCGGGCCCGTTCGGGATCCGACCAACCGCCAGCGGCCGAGTCCCGTCGTGCCGCGGCGAGGGCGTTGGTCGCGCTGGCGAGATCGCCGAGAGTGACCGCGGCGGTGATGAATCCGAAGCGGTTGAGCCGGTTGGTGGGGGCGAGTTTCGAGGCGCGGTCGAACGCAATCGCGGCGCGACGGACCAGGTCGTCCCGCTGGGCCAAGAGGGCGCTGCCGAAGATCCGGAGGAACTCGGGTTCATCCACCGGGCCGTGTTGGTCCAGCAATCCGGTTTGGCCGTCCCAGGCCTTGATCGCCTCGGGCGGGATCGGGCCCTTGGCGACCAGCGCCCCATTGACCAAGCGATTGGCCTTGGCGGCGGCATTGTCGGGATTGAGCCGGAGAGCCAGTTCAAACGCCTGGGCGGCCTCGGGGAGAAGCCCGGCCCGCTGGAAGAACACGCCCGAGGCGTTGGCATTCCGCGACCAGATCGTACCGAGGACCACCGCGTTGGAAGACCCGACCTCGCGGCCGCGGACGACAGCCTCCACGGTCGGGCCGACCTCCTTCCAGAAGCCTTGGATGCCCTGGAGTTCCGCCGGATCCGCGGGAGCCTCGAGCAGGGACTTTCGGGTCAGCGCTCCTTGGAGGGAGCCGACGGGACGGATGTCGAACGGCTCGGCGAAGAAGTTGAAGACCGGGGAGGTGAAGAACATCTGGCGGTTGGAAGCCGCCTCGACCGCCAGGGAGAGCCATTGGCCCGCGACGTTTTCCCTGGATTCAGCGACCTTCGCGAGGGACGGCCATTCGGCGGAGTGGCGAGCGACGATGAAGCGGCGGAATTCCCGTGTCGGCGCCAAGCGGCCGTTGACCACCAGAAGGCCCTTCTTGCCCGCGAAGGTCGCGTTGGCCGCGACCAGGGCTGTCCCCTGGATCGGATCCTCGGTGTAGACCATCGCCCGGTCCAAACCCCGGACCGGCGCCAGTAGGGTCAGGGCGAGATCGGCGAGACCCCTTCCGTTCTCGGCCCGGATCACCGGCAGGTTGCGGTACAGAAGCAGCGCGGGCATGGCCACCGTCGCGATCAGGGTCAGTCCCGCCAACCCCTTGAACACCAGCTTGCCAAAGGGCCCCATGTCCCGCGCATGCCGCTCCTCCGGTTGCGCCGTGCCCATCAGCAGGTAGTAGCCGGCGACATAGGCGATCACGAGCGCCGAGCAGTAGGAGAAGGTCAGCAGCGGAACCCCGTAGGCCATCTGACGCGGGCTGAAGCGGGTGTCGAGGGCCAGCGCGAGGCATCCCGCGAACCAGATGAACTTCAACAACTGCCAGACCAGGGTCGAAACGAGTCGGTCGACGCCGGTGCCGGACGGGGTGCCCCAGCGGAACGCCAAGGCCGGAAGCGGCAGCAGCATCACGAAGGCGAGGAGCAGGAAGCGGCTGCGGGGCAGCATCAGGATCTGGGTCTTCTTGACGCCGAGGACCGACATGATGAGTTCCCAATAGGGCTGGTCGACGCGCCCACTGGACTTGGCAAGGACGGGCACGACAAGGATCACAGCGAAGCCCGCGAGGAAGGCGAGGATCATGCGGAGCAGGAACCCGAGGTTGAAGAACGCCATGCCGCGGACCCAAGCGACCGCGAGAAGGAAAAGCGGGGCGAATCCGATCATGGCCCAGTTGTCCGCGACGCCGATGCCCACGAGCACACCGAGGGTCCAGAGGCGGCGTTCGCGGCCATCGAGGCGGTATTCAAGCAGGCTTCGGACGGCCCACGAGAAGACGAACAGGTCAAGCATCTCCCGGGTGTATGAGGTGGCGTGCAGCCAGAAAAGGTATTGGAACGCAAGGAACAGCGTCGCCAAGACGGGCGGGACCCAGGCGAGAGGAAGGGTGAGAAGGCCGATGTCCGAAGGTTCCCGGATTCGTTCCTCGTGGCGGCGGTCGTGGGGAAGCAGGGCAGCGGACCGTGCCAACTGGTAGATGACGCCACCGGCGAGGATGGCGTTCAGGAAGTTCGCGACCAACGGAAACGCGGATCCCGCAACCCGGGCGACCAAGCCGCCGAGGATCCATTGGACGGGTTGGGAGAAGGGAAACTCGAACGACCATCCCGCGGCCTCCGAGACCGGCCGCAGACCTTGGATCCCCATCCAGGGGTTGAGCGTGGCGAGGTAGACCAGAACGACCACCGCCGACAGGACCCAAGGAAGCTTCCGGGTCACGAAGAGACGGGAGGAACGGGGCTTGTCGGACATAGGTTTGGGAAGGAAGCGTCTGGAATCCCGCAAGGAAAGGCAATCGGATCGAAGCCAGACAGGGTTACGTCCAGAAACGGGAACGGCGGACCCCATACAGGAGTCCGCCGTGAACCGTTCGCGCTTCGGCGAACCGGAGTTACTTGCTGCCGAGGATCGCGTCCTTCGCGGCCTTGGCGACGCGGAACTTCACGACCTTCTTGGCCGGGATCTTGATCTCGGCGCCGGTGGCCGGGTTGCGGCCGATGCGGGCCTTGCGGTTCACCAGGACCAGCTTGCCGACGCCAGGGAAGGTGAAGGTGTTCTTGGCGTTCTTGTAGGCCAGCTCCGCGAGAGTCTCGAGCACGGCGACAGCCTGCTTCTTGGTGATCTCAGTCTTCTCGGCGAGGGTGGCGGCGATCTGGGATTTGGTCAGTGCTTTGGCCATAGGACGGGTGAGATGAGTTTGGGCTGTAGTGTGATGTCGTCGGTGACTTCGCGCGGGATTTAGCGCCGGCAAAAACAGTGGATCAAGAGAAAACCCAATAAAACCGGACCTTTCGTGCAGGTTTTGGTGCCACCGCCGAAGACCCGCCGCCTTGACTTGCCAAGCCTCCCCCGGAAGATCGGAAGCGTGCCCGGCCCCATCAAGGTCATCCAAAGCGGCTTCCGCTACGAGATCGTACGCCTCATTTGCGAAGGCGGCATGGGGGCGGTCTATGAGGCCCGCCAGCTCGGGATTCAAGGCTTCGAAAAACGGGTCGCGATCAAGCTGATCCGGGAAAGGTTCACCAGCCAGCCGGACTTCGCCGAGAACCTGGTCGGCGAGGCCCGACTCGTGGCGGACCTCATCCATACCAACATCGTCCAGACCTACCACCTGGGCGAGGTGGAGGGTTCCCCGTTCATCTGCATGGAACTGATCGGCGGGGTGAACCTCGAGCAGTTCGTTCAGCGGTTGGCGGACCGCAAGCGGAAGCTACCCGTCGAACTGGCCGTGTTCATCGTCAGCCGGATTGCCCGAGGTCTCGCCTACGCCCACGCCAAGTCCGACCGCTTCGGGAAGCCCCTGGGAATCGTCCACCGCGACATCAGCCCCAAGAACATCATGATCGCCTGGGAAGGCGACGTGAAGCTGACCGACTTCGGCATCGCCAAGGCGGCGGGCTACCTGAAGTCCAACGAGGGCGAGGAAGTGGCCGGCAAGGCGGAGTACATGAGCCCGGAACAGGCGGACTTCCAGATCACGGACAAGCGTTCGGACCTCTTCAGCGCCGGGATCGTCCTAAGCCAGCTGCTGACCGGCCAGAACATCTTTCGTGGCCCCACCGTCGAGGACTCCCGTCAGCGGGTCATCAAGACGCCGATCCCCGACTTCACGCAGCTGAACCCCGACCTGGAGCCCCGCTTGAACGCGATCCTCCAGCGGTCCCTGGCGCGCGATCTCTCCCAGCGGTATGCGTCGGCGGACGACATGCTCTACGAGTTGGAATACTTCATCTACCACCGGGGGTACGGCCCCACCAACGAGACGCTTGGAAAGTTCGTCCGCGACCTGTTCCAGCACGATCCGACCCGTTCGGCACGGGATCCCGGCAAGGGAGCCACTTCGCGCATCACCGCGAATACGAAGAACGCGTCGAAGTCCGGCACCCGCACCACAGCCGCCACCGTCAGGACTCGTCGGACAACGAAGTCCACCCGTTCGCCGAAAGGTCTCCTGAACCGAATCCGTTCCCAGTTCAAATGAGCCGCAGCACTACCAGAAAGGGCCGCACCGTCACACTCGGCCTCCTCCAACACGCCTGTACCGCCGACCCCAGCGAGAACCTCGCCACCTGCCTTGCGGCCGCCGACCGGGCGGCCAAGGACGGCGCCCAGATCATCTGCACCCAGGAGCTCTTCCGTTCGCAGTACTTCTGCCAGAACGAGGACCACCGGAACTTCCTCCTCGCGGAGCGGATCCCGGGCCCCAGCACCGAGGCCTTCCAGAAGCTGGCGAAGAAGCGGGGCGTCGTGG
>CAMASJ010000191.1 GCA_945860685.1 Akkermansia muciniphila | reverse complement strand
TGCTGTCGAGCAGCTCCAGGACGCTTCGGTCTTCGCGGAAGACATGGGAGAAATACGTCTCGGTCTCCTGGCGCATCGCCCGGCGGATCTCCCCGGTCAGTTCCGCCCGGATGGGTGCGTTGTTCCTGCGGATCACCAGCGCCCGGAGTTCCTCCGTCTCCTTGCGTTCCGCCGGGGTGAGCTCCGCGTCGGGTCGGTCCCGAAGCTCGCGGAAGCGACGTCGACGCGCCTCGAAATCCGGATCCGGTGCGGACTCCCGCGCCAGCACCTGACGGGAGTCCACCAACGAAGTCTCGACGTCCCGGGTCTGGAGCCATTGCCCGGCAAAGTTTCCGACGAACTCGGAGAAGCGTGGATCCCGCACCATCCGGTCGAGTTGGGTATCCAGTTCCGCGCGAAGGCGTCCGCGCCCCGCCAAGGTCATCAGCTCGGCGTCCGGCATCGTGGACCAAAGGAAGTAGGAGAGCCGCGTGGCCAAGGCTTGTTCGTCCAGCAGCGGATGTCCGGTTCCGCCGGAGCGGATGGGCGCCTCCTCGCGGAACAGGAACCGCGGCGAGGACAACACCGCCACCATCGCCTGGGAGACTCCCGCCTCGAAGGTCTTCCCGGAGCGCTTCCAGGTGCCTTCCGCCAGCGTGACCAACCGGTCGACCGTGGCCTTGTCCACCGGCCGCCGGTAGGCGCGCTCCGCGAACGCCGCCAAAATCGTCCGGGCCTGTCGACGCCGCGCCGCGTTGCCTCGGGGTTCCTCGGAGCCGAACCACTCGGCATGGCGCTTCGGCCTCACCCCACGCGCCTTGTCCATGGGACCGCGCACGGTCACCGAATCGAGACGGAACGCCAACGCCCGCACTGGACGTTCATCCGGGGTCAACGGCTGCACCTCCACCGTGAACACGTGTTCGCCAGCGGTCCATTCGCGGTCGAACTCGAACCGCAGCGGCTTGTTGCCCTCGCGCGTGAACTCCTTGGAAAGCAGCTCCTCGCCGTCGGCCCGCAGCACCAGCCGGCTTCGGTTGTAGTCGAACTGGTTGTCCACGAACCGCTCGGCCGCGTGGAGGTCGAACTGCAGGCGGTACTTCCCGGCATGCGGGACACTCGCCGGCACCGAAGCCGTGGCGGCCTCCACGAAGGCCAGCATCAACGATCCCGAAGGACCGCCCAAACGGTTGGTCAACGCCTCGGACGGCGGCGCCGCACGCCGGAATTCCTTCCCGGCCACCACCTTCTCCGAAGGCACCCACGGCTCCGCGGGCACGGCACGGGAAACAATCGTCTGGGCCGCGGCGAGGTACTTCTCCAGCAACATCGGCGAGACCGTCAACACGTCGGCAATCGTGTCGAAACCCCGGCCCGTGTCGTCGGGCGGAAACTCCGCCTGGGTGTCGAAGTCGACTCCCATCAGGTCCTTGATGGTGTTGCGGTACTCGACACGGTTGAGCCGGCGGACCGTCACCCGGCCCGGATCCGGCCGCTTCGGATCCAGCCGGAAGACGTCCCCGAGGATCCAACGCTCCAGGACCGCCTTCTCCGCCTCGGTCGGCTGACGCTTCTTCGGCGGGGGCATCATCCCGGACCGGACGTTCTTGAGGGCGTTCAACCAGAGGCCACGGTCGGCCATCAACGCGGCCTCTGATTCATGGCCATCCAACCGCACCCCGCCCTTGTCCATCCCGTCCCCGTGGCAGTCGTGGCAATACCGTTCCAGAAGGGGGAGGATGTCCTTCCGGAAATCCTCGGCATGCGTCGTCCACCCTTGGACTCCACAGGAGACCAGCAGCCCAAAAAACAGCCCTCGGACCCGGGGGAAGAAACCCGATGCCACCGGCCCTGAGGGACGCGACGGGTACGGTGGCACCATCGACGGGTTGGTGGTTTGTTTGGCAACTCGCACAGCGGTGGGAACGACCCCGTAGACTGAGAAGAATTCCGTGGTCGTTGGCAAGGTCGACGGGACCTGACAGCGGTGTCACTCGAAGTCTTCGCCTGCCTTCGGGAACGGCTCTTCCTTTAGGACTCGATCATGACGTCGATTGCACGGAAGGGAGTGGATCCGAGTCCATGGTGATATTCCCGATTTCCCCTCGGCTCAATCAACGGATCCGCTTTCCGGGAAGCCTCCCACCAGGATCTGTCCGCAGGGAACGAAACCGGCCTTCTGCAACGTACGGAACGAAGCGACGTTGGAAGGATTGCAGCGGGCACATGGGACCGCACCGAGTTCCCAGCACCTCCGCTTCAGTTCCTGCACGAGGAAGGATCCCAGGCCGCGACGCCGATACGGCTCGGACACGTCCATGTGGATGTCGCCGTAGGGACGGTTGTAGTGGAAGAGGATCCCACCCTTTCCGACTTCGATCCCGTCCACCTCAAGCCGCCACTCCCCACCGCCCCGCCGGCGTTCGAGGGCCGTCTGGATCTCGGCATCGTCGGTGAGCGGCCTCAGGACGGCGCCGTTGGCTGGCAGCGTCGTGGTCATGCCGTCGCGGAAGAGGATGCGCTCGCTGGTGATGCCGAGGCCGTAGGTGTGGGCGAGGACGCCCAAGGGCCCGCAATTGGTTTGGGCCTCGAAAAACCGGACGCCGGTGACCCGCAGGAAGCGCTCGAACAGCTCGAAGACGCGGCACGCGAACTCCGGAAGCAGGTGGAATTCGAACACCGTCGGCTTGCCCGTCCAGGGACCGGCGATCGCCACCTCCGCGAATCCGACGGGGTTGCCGGCGACCTCGATGAGGAAGGTCCTCGTCCACCCTTCACGACGATGGATGGAGTCATGGACGATCTGGCAGCCGGCCATCTCGCGCTGGCGGGTGCGCAAGGCCAGGACCTCGTCGGCGGGAACCTCGCGGATGGAAGGCTTCATCGTGGCGGACGGATCGAAGGGCGGTTTGCCGACGACGGTCAATGCCGTCCTTCACTCGCTCCTCAACGCCACCATCGGGTCCACCTTCGCCGCGCGTCGGGCGGGCCACCAGCAGGCGAACAGGGCCACCGCGGCCAGGAGCACCGTGACCCCACCGAAGGTCGGAGGATCGGTTGGCTGGATCTCGAACAGCAAACCCGACAACGCCCGGGCCACCGCCAGCCCCCCAGCCAAACCGATCAGGATTCCCGCCAGGGTCAGTCCCATCCCCTGGCGCAGGACGAGGACTAGCACGTCCTCGAGCTTCGCGCCGAGCGCCATGCGGATGCCGATCTCCTGGATCCGTCGGGACACGGAGTAGGCCATGACCCCGTAGATCCCGGTCGCGGCCAGGACAAGGGCGAGGATGGAGAATCCCGTCAGCAACTGGGCCTGAAGACGACGGTCGGCCAGGTTCTCCGCGAGCAGGCTTTCGAGCGGTCGGACAGCGTCGAGCGGAAGGTTCGAGTCCACGGCCGCCACCGCCGCGCGGAGCACCGGACCCATCGTCGCGGGATCCTGCCGCGTCCGGACCACCAGCGAGGCGTATCCCCAGCACCGCTGAGAAAAAGGCAGGAACACCTCGGGCTCCGGCGGCTTGGACGCACCCTCCGACCGGACATCCCCGACGACGCCCACGATCTGGAGCCAGGTGTTGGTACCGCCCTCGATGTTGAACCGTGTCGTGGGGATCTCACCCGGAGGGGTCTTGGGGAAATAGCGCTTCACGAAGGCCGCGTTGACCACGGCCACCGGCATCGAGTTGGTGGTGTCCCCGGAGCCGAAGTCGCGTCCGCGCAAGATCGGGATCTCCAGCGTCGAGAGGCAGTCCCGGGAGACCTGGCGGTAGTTGGCCTCGGTGGAGTCCGTGCCCGAGGAGCGGCCTCGGCCTTCGATTTCGAAGGTGACCTTCGAGCGCATCGCCCCCTGGGGAAGCCCGAACACGGCCCCGGCCGCTTCGACTCCGGGCTGGGCCTTGAGTCGCTCGAGGACCTGCTGGAAGACGGCAGCCTGCCTTCCCTCGGTCGGATAGGCGGAATCGGGCAGGAGGAGGTTGGCCGTGGCGATCCCCTCGGCGCGGAAACCCGGGTCCACCTCCTGGAGCTTGATGAAGCTGCGCAGGAGAAGTCCGGCCCCGGCCAGGAGCACCATCGAAAGGGCGACCTCGGCGACCACAAGCGAGGCCCGGTACCGGTTGCGTCGAAGGCCTTCCGATCCGCCGCGGCCACCGTCCTTGAGCACCTCGTTGGCGTCGGACCCCGAGGCCCGGATCGCGGGAACCAGTCCGAACAGCAGGCCGGTCCCGAGACTCACGCCGAGGGCGAAGAACAGCACCGGGAGGCTGAGCCGGATCTCGTCGGCCCTGGGAAGCAGCTGGGGCGGCAAAGCCCGGAAGACCGCCACCCCGGCGTAGGCCAAAAGGATGCCGAAGCCGCCGCCGACGGACGAAAGCGTCACGCTTTCCAGCAGGAGCTGGCGCAGGAGCGTCCCCCACCCCGCCCCGAGGGCGGCCCGGATGGCGAACTCCTTCCGCCGCGAGGAGGCCCGGGCCAGCAGCAGGTTGGCGACGTTGGCGCAGGCGATGGCCAACACACACCCCACCGCTCCCAGGAGGACCAGCAACGGCATCCGCTTGTCGCCGACGACATCCTCGTGCAGCGGGACGACGCGGGCGTTGAAGTCCTTCACATCCTCGAAGGCGGCGGCGATCCGGCCGGCGATTCCCGACATCTCGATCCCGGCCTGTCCGGCGGCAATCCCAGGCTTGAGCCGCGCAACCACGCTCCAGCCATGGTTGCCGCGCTGGGTGAGCTCGGATTCGAAGAAGGCCGATGGAATCCAGATGTCCAGGCTGCGCGACGGATAGCGCATGCGCGACGGCATCACTCCGACGATCGTGTGCGCTTCGCCGTCCAAGGTCAGCGATCGGCCCAGCACCGAGGCCTCGCCGCCGAAATCCCGCCGCCACATCTGCTCGCTGATGACCGCGACCTGGTGACGTCCACGCGCCTCCTCGTCCGTGTTGAAGGAGCGACCGAGGATCGGCGGCACGCCGAGGACGCCGAAGAAACCGCTCGTCACCCGCGCTCCGACGAGACGCCGGGCTTCGCCCGCGCCGGTGAGGTTGATGTCCACCCACCGGTGGGCCGCCATCTCCGCGAAGGACGAAGCCTGCCGGCGCCAGTCCAGGTAGTTGGCCACCGAGACCGGAACCCGTTCCACGCCACGCACCGGGATGGTCTCGTGGATGCGGACGAGGCGGTCCGGCTCCGGGTAGGGGAGCGGCTGGAGGAGGACGGCGTGGACCACGCTGAAGATCGCCGTGGTCGCCCCGATGCCGAGGGCAAGGGTGAGCACGGCCACGGCGGTGAATCCGGGGTTCTTCAGCAGTTGGCGCAGGGCGAAGCGGAGGTCGTTCATTCCGAAGTTCCCAGTTTCAAGTGTTCAGTTTTCAGCGAGCCAGGAATTCACTCCGACCTCAGTGCCACCATCGGGTCCACGCGTGAGGCGCGGCGGGCGGGGATCCAACACGCGACCAGGGCGACCATTAGCAGGAGTCCGCCGGCGAGGGCGATGATGACGGGGGTGTTGGGATTCAGGCCCGGTGTGACCGACGCGAGGATGCGGGCCAGGCCGAGCGCACCCACGGACCCGAAGACCATTCCGCCGGCGCTGAGACGCAGCCCCCGGCCGAGCACCAGCCAGAGCACGTCGCGGATCTGCGCGCCGAGCGCCATGCGGACGCCGATCTCGCGGGTGCGTTGACCGACGAAGCCCGCGACCACGCCGTAGGTTCCGAGCGCGGCCAGGAGCAGTCCGAGCCCGGCGAACGCCGAAAGCAGCCACCCCCCGACCGCAGCCTGGTCGAAGAAGCTGTCGACGGCGGCCCGCACCGAGCCGGCCTCGCTCAAGGGCAGGTCCCGGTCCAGCTCCGTCACCACCTTCCGCAGAACCTCGGCCGTCACCGGCCCGCGCACCGCCAAGACGAGGCCCGACGACGGATCCTGGGCCAGCGGTCGATAGCACTGGAAGCGGCTGGTCGGTTCCCCGGGATCGGTCGCCGACCGGACGTCCGCCGCGACGCCGACGATCTCCTGCCATGCGCCGGGTTGGCCGATCCTCCGTCCCACGGCCGATCCATCGGGCCAACACGCACGGGCGAACGCCTCGTTGATCACGACGACGGCGGGCCGGTCGGACGTGTCCGAGGAGGCGAATTCGCGGCCTTCCTTCAACCGGATCCCGAGGGTCGCGAAGTAGCCCGGCGAGACCGTCGACAGGGCGCTGAGCGTGCCGGAAACCTGGGTGGAGGAGGACTCGACCTCCAGGCCGACGTGGCTCCGCGCTCCGGAGATCGGCAGCGAGTTGGCCACGGCGGCCCGTTCCACCCCGGGCAATGCGGCCAGCCTCTGCTGAAGGCGTTCGGCGAAGGCGCGTCGTGAGACGGAGTCGGGATAGCTCGCCTCCGGCAGGTTCAGCCGACCGGACTGCAGGCCGTCGACCCGCCAGCCGGGCTCGGAGCCGCTGAAGCGGTCCAGCCCGTCGAGCACCAGCCCCGCGCCCACCAGCAGCATCAGTGCGAGTCCGACCTGTCCGATGACCAGGCCGTTTCTCAACCAGGACCTTCCGGAGCCGGAGCCGCTGTCGCGAGCCCCCTGCTTGAGGACGGAGTTCAGGTCGGCGCGCGAGGAGAGCCAGGCCGGCAACAGGCCGAAGGCGAGGCCCGACACCGTCGCGGCAGCAAACGCGAATCCGAGGACCGCGAGGTTCAATTCGAGACGGATCAGCGGCCGGCCGTCCTCGGTCAACCGATGGAGCAGCCAGCGGTTCGTCCAATGCGCGAACAGCAGCCCGAGCAGTCCGCCGAACACCGCGAGCAGCAGGCTTTCCGTCAGCAACTGACGGACGAGGCGGCCACGTGGCGCGCCCAACGCCCCCCGGATGGCAAGTTCACGCGACCGCAGCGCCGTGCGGGCGAACTGCAGGTTGGCGAGGTTGGCGCAGGCGATCAGCAGCACGAAGCCTGCGAGCCCCAGGATCATCCAGAGCATCGTCCGGCCGCGTGGGTCCATGCGGGACTTGGACAACTCCTCCGCACGCAGGCCGAGGTCCGAGTTGGTCTCCGGATAGGCTTCACGCAGGCGGGTGGCCAGGAGGGCGAGAACTGCGTTCGCCTGGCCGAGGGTGACGCCGGGCTTCAGTCGGGCGAAGACGTCGAGGTACTGGCCTCCGCGCACCGCGCCTTCGGCGTCGGTGAAAGCGAGCGGACGGAGGATGTCGGCGGAACTCCATCCTTGGCGGTCCGAGAACTCCGGCGGCATCACGCCGACGACGGTGACCGACACGCCGTCGAGCCGAAGTGTGCGGCCGACCATCGCCGGATCCGCGTTGAAGCGTCGCAGCCAGAAGGCGTGGTTCAGGAGCACCACGTCGTCGCGGCCGGGCTGGTTCTCCTCCGGCAGGAAGGCCCTTCCGAGCCGCGGTGCGACGCCGAGCATCGGGAGCAGGTCTCCGCTGACCAGCTCCATGCGCAGCCGTTCGGCCGGCTGGCCCGCCTCGGAGAGATTGGCCGACCGCGACGTGGTGGCGGCCATGTGGGTGAAGACCGAGTTCTGGCCGCGCTGGTCGAGGAAGTTGGCCGGCGAATGCGGCCAGCGACGCGAGTGCGGCGAAACGCGGAAGACACGGACCAGCCGGTCGGCCTCCGGATACGGCTGGTCCGGCATGAGCATCGAATGGAGCCCGCTGAACATCGACGTGTTCACGCCGATGCCAAGGGCAAGGGTAAGCACGGCCACGATGGTGAAGCCGGGGTTCTTCAGCAGCTGGCGGAGCGCGAAGCGGAGGTCTTGCATGGTGGGGGCGGGGTCGGTTGGTGCGGTCCTACCGGTGCGGTCGTGGGGCCAGTTGGGCGAGGGCGCTGCGGACGCCGGCGATGACGAGGGCGGGATCCTCGCCGGGCAGGTTGTGGCCGCCGGTCTTGGACTGGATGAGCGTGCTGCGGGTGGAGAGGCGCTTGTGTTCGTTCTGGATCGAGGTCCAGACGGACTCGATGCTCGCCAGGTGTTCGTCGGGAAGGCTCGGGTCGATCTTGAAGCCGGCGCTGTGGGTCAGGATGACGAGGGGCTTGTCGCCCAGGTCACGCGCCCCCTGGATCTGCTCGGCCGTGGCCTTTGGATCGATCTTCTCCGGGTTGGAATCGGGCGTGCCGCGGGATGCGAGATGGTCGCGGACCTTCCGGACCGTTTCGGTCTCATCGGCGCGTGGAGGACCGAAGGCGGCCAGCCATCGCCGCTCCTGTTCGGGATGTGAGGCGTCGACAAGGACCATGCCGGCGACCTTGTCGGGGAACCGGCTGGCGAACATGCGGAGGTGCAGGCCGCCGTAGGAATGGCCCACGAGCAGGTAGGGACCGGGAATCGCAGCCTTGGCCAGGAGGGCATCCAGGTCGGCTGCGACTTCGGCGCTGGTGCGCGGGAGCTTCGGTGCCGGATCGCTCCGCCCCAGGCCGGCGCGGTCGTAGAGCACGACGCGGTTGGACTTCGAGAGTTCCTCCACGACGGCATTCCACGAGCCGCTTTCGATCGGCGGCTCCCCCATGCCGGCCTCGATGACGATCGTCGGCGAGCCGCTTCCCCGGACGGCCATGAGGAGTTTCCGGCCACCGATGTCGACCAACCGCGACACGTCGGCCGCAAGGACGGGCCGTGCGAACCAAGCAAGGAACAGCAGCAGGGAAATGGGTTTCATGAAGAGATGGGGCAAGCGGTCCGGCGCGATGGGAAATGTCATCGGGAGGTTGCGGAGGACTTGGAGCCGCTCCTGGCGACCGGACGGAGATCGAAGGCGGCCAGGCGTCCCTGGGCGTTGCGGACGAAGAGGCGTCCATCGGCGAGCACCGGCGCGGACCAGCATTTTCCCCCGAGGGCCTGGAACGAGGCGAGCACCTCTGCCTTCTTGGGAGACGCGCGCAGGATGCTGACCTCACCTTTGTCGGTCAGCGTGATCAACCGGTCTCCGGCCGCGAGCAGCGAACCCCAACCGTATCCCTTCCGTGTCCACACAACGCGTCCCGAGTCGGGCTCAAGGCAGGTGAGCGATCCCTTTT
>CAMASJ010000190.1 GCA_945860685.1 Akkermansia muciniphila | reverse complement strand
GGGAGGCAGGACATGGGGGATGCCCTGCTTCGACGACCAACCGGTGAAGCCCTCGACTTCGATCCGGCGACGCACCTGGATTGCGAGGTCCTGGTGCCAGGGGACACCCCAGTTGGCTTCGGGAGACTTGTCGAAAAGGATCAGACGGGTCGGGAATGCGCCGTCGAGCCCAAGCCGATGGAAAACGTCTCGGACTTGGACGGAGCGCAACACCTCGCGGACGCCGCGGATCACGCCGAGACCGACCCGCGTTCCGGCGGAGCCGGTCCCGATTCGGCCTTCCAGCTCCGGAAGCAAGTCGGCGAGCCGGGCCGGGTCGAGGACTCCCTGCAAGGCCAGGAAGCCGTCCCGTTCCAGGATCCGGCGTTCCGGATTCACGGGATCAGCGGAGGCCGAGGACGTCCTGCATGTCGTAGACCCCGGGAGCCCGACCGACGACCCAGGCGGCCGCACGCAGGGCACCGTTGGCGAAGGTCTCGCGGCTGCTGGCCTTGTGGGTCAGTTCCACCCGTTCGCCGACGGCGGCGAAGAGGACGGTGTGGTCGCCGACGACGTCGCCGCCACGGACGGCGTGGATGCCGATCTCGGAAGACGTACGTTCGCCGACGATGCCCTTGCGGCCGTGGCGCAGCGCCTCCTCCAATTGGACCTTCCGGACGTCCCCGAGGATCTCGAGGAGCGTGGTGGCCGTGCCGCTCGGGGAATCCTTCTTGAGCCGGTGATGGGTCTCGATGACCTCGAGGTCGAAGGAGGGGCCGAGGATCTCGGCGGCCTTGCGGGTGAGCCAGAAGAGCGTGTTGACCCCGGTGGAGTAGTTCGAGGCCCAGACCATGGGGATCCGGCCGGCGGCGGCACGGATGGCGGCCTTCTCGGCCTCGTCGTGGCCGGTGGTGCCGATCACCAGCGCCTTGCCGGCGGCGGCGCACAGGGCGGCCACTCCGGGCGTGGCGTCGTGGTGGGTGAAGTCGATCACGGCATCGACCTGCGGAAGCCATCCGCCGAGGTCGTCGCCAACGTCGGTGGCCGCCACGATCTGGAGGCCGGCGTGTTGACGGGCACAATGGATCAGGGCCTGGCCCATGCGGCCCTTGGCACCGTTGACGAGGATGCGAGTCACGAGGGTCAGCCTATCCCGGAAGCCGGGAAAAGGCACGCGTTCGCTGGCCTGCGGAAGCGGCACCCGATTCACTCGCAGGGTCGATGCGACGAAGTCCATGCCATCCGAGATCCCCGGGCCCTCCGGCGAAGGCGGTCGTGATCCTGTTCGCTTGCCTGGTCACGGCGACGGGCTGTGACGCTGGCAGCCCGTTGGGACAGGGATTGGGGCCGCTGGCGGCAGCGCTGCTTCTCCTGACCGCGGCGCTTCGTACCGTCGCGGGAGACCTGCCGTTGCAGAACCAGTTCGCACTGCTGGTGCTGCTCTCTGGAACCCGAGCTGGATTCCTGTGGATCGAAAGCCTGTGGTCCGGCGTCGATTTGTTGGGAGTGCCACGGGTCCTGACCCAGGTCGCCGGCAGCGTCGCCACACTCGTCCTCGCCCGCGGCGTGGCCCGTCGAGGGTTGCGATCGATCCGGACCTCCCCGCGGTTCGGATACTGGCTGCTCGGGTCGGCGACTGTTCTGGGAGGCGTGGCGGAGCAACTTCTCTCTCGATGCCTTCCTGGCGTGATCCCGGCACCCGCCGCGGTAAGCCTGGTCTGGCCCGCGGTGGGACTCGTCGCCGGCCTGCCTTGGTTCCTGTCCAAACGTCCGATGCCGGAGTCGGTGGATCGAAGGCCCCTCGTACTGTGGAGCCTGGCGATGGTCGGGATCGGCGTCCTTTTGATGCTCCAGGGGAAACCGTCACTTGGGGCGTTCGCCGGAGCCCTGGCGGTTGCTGCCTGGCTTCCGGAACGCTTCCGGCGCGGCCCTGTCACGGTCTAAGCCGAACGCTTCACAGGGAACGAAGGCAGACCTCTCGCAACGATGCCAAGACGCCAACGGGCTCAGGATCCGTGTTCGAAACTCTGATCACCATTCGAGGCACGGTTCCGAAACAGGAATCCAGCGGCCTCCTTCCCCTTCCCCAGAGGCTTTGCGGCCCTGCGTGCCAATCTCTTCTGCCTCGTTCCGCCAAGTCGGCTCAACCTTCCGAGGCCGGACGATTCAGCGTGGCTCCGCCGGTGGTCCGTTCTCGCCGTAGGACGACCCGCGAGACGCGCATCCCGTCGATCTCGAGCACACCGAGGGTGTGCAGTGCGCCGAGCGGAACAGTGTCGCCGGACCGGGCGAATCCGCCGCGGCGATGGGTGATCCACCCGCCCACCGTGTAGACGCCGTCGGCACTGACGTTCTCCCGGATCAGTTCGGAGAGTTCGAACAACGGCAGCGTGCCGTCGATGATCCACTCCTCGTCTCCGGTCTTCTCGATACGGGGCTTCTCGTGGTCGAACTCGTCCTGGATCTGGCCGACCAGTTCCTCCAGCACGTTCTCCAGCGTCACCATCCCGGTGGTCCCGCCGTACTCGTCTACAACGATGGCGAGGTGCAGACGGCGTTCGAGGAAGATCTGAAGCAGGCGGTCGAGGCGGGCCGTCTCCGGCACGTAGATGACCGGCTTCACCTGGCCGCGAAGTTCCCCGGTGGCGGTCGCCCGCGAACGCGCGGAGTAGAGGTCCTTCACATGCAGCACCCCGAAGATCCGGTCGAGGTCGCCGTCCTCGCAGAGCGGCAGACGGGAATACCGGGTCTCGTCGGCGAGGCGCAGTCCGTCCTGGAGCGGGATCCGAGCGTCGAGGAAGACCATCTCCCGTCGGGGACGCATGACGTCGCGGGCCCGGCGTCGGGCGAGGTCGAAGGAGTTCTGGACGATCTCGCGGGCGAGGCTGGACCGGCCCCCGGCGGCGAGGCTGGAGCCGAGCATCAGACGCAGCTCGTCCTCGGAATGCTCCTCGCCGTGGCCGCCCCCGGACTCGATGCCGAGCTGCTTCAGGACCCAGAGGGAGGCGACGTTCAGGACCCAGATGAGCGGGTAGGTCAGCCGGTAGAACCAGTGGAGCGGATAGGCGACCCAGAGGGAGGAGGGCAACGGCCGCTTGATGGCGACGAACTTCGGTGCCTGTTCGCCAACGACGACGTGGAAGAAGGTGACGACGGTGAGTCCGATGGAGGCGGCGAGGAGGTGTCGGACCCGTTCCGACTCGATCTGGAACCAACCGAAGACCGGATGGAGGAGGGCCTCGAACACAGGTTCGGCGACCCAGCCCAGGGCGAGGCTGGCAAGGGTGATGCCCAACTGGCAGGCGCTGAGGTAGGGATCGAGGTTCCCGAGGATGTGACGGGCCATCGCCGCGCGCCGGTGGCGGGTGCGGAGAAGCGGATCGAGCTGGGTGTCGCGGATCTTCACCAGCGCGAACTCCGCGGCGACGAAGAAGCCGTTGAGGGCGACGAGCGCCAGTGCGAGTCCGAGCTTGCCTGCGATTTCCCAGAGGGTGGCCGGGGAGTCGTTCATGCCGGCACCTCCAGGAAGAGTGCGCGAAGCAGGTCGGAGAGCGTGACCAGGCCGGTTTCCTGTCCACGGGCGCCGCGGACGATCGCCATGTGCTGGCCGGAGCGCTGGAGTATGCGGAGGGCCTCCTCGATGCGGACGGAATCATCGAGGTACAGCGCCGGACGGAGCCAGTCCTGGACAAGCAGCCGGGCGGGATCGGGGTCGGTGTGGAGGAGGTCCTTCAGGCTGACGACTCCCACGATCCGGCGTGGATCATCGGTCCCGCTCCAGACAGGCAGGCGCGTGTGGCCACCGACCCGTCCGATCTCGAGCACGGCGGCGACGGGCAGCGAAGCCGAAACGGTGTCGGCGCGGTCGAGCGGCTGCGCGACGCGGCCGACGGTGAGGTTCTGCGCGTCCAGGACCCGGCCGATGAGCGACTTCTCGGTCTTCGTGAGCCCACCGCTGGAGGATTGGATCATCGCCTTGAGTTCGTCGCGGTTGGCGAAGAGGCGTCCGGTGAGCGCGCGGTCGCCCGTGATGCGGAGCAGCAGGGCGGCGAAGCGGCCGACGAGGTAGACCACGGGGGAAAGCACCCGCTGGACGCCGGCGTAGACGGGCACGAGGTAGATGCAGAGGCGGTTCGGGAACTTCTGGAAGAGCCGTTTGGGCAGGAGCTCGCAGGTGAGGTAGATGGCCAGCCCAAGCAGCAGCAGCAGCAGCACGAAGGCCACCGAGTTCCCGCCGGCGAGGCGGCGGAGGTCGCCGAGCAGGAGCGCGACGGCGGCGAAGTTGGAGATCGTGTTCCCGACGAGGATGGTCCAGAGGAACTCCTCGGGCCGGTCCATGTAGGTGAGGAGACGCCGGGCGTTGCCACGTCCAGCCCGGGCCATCTGGCGGATCCGGAGGCGGCTCAGCTCGAACACTCCGGCCTCCATGCCGGAGAGGAAGAACGAAAGCAGCAGCCAGCCGGCGACGGTCCACCAATGCATCGCGGCGACATTCACCGGGAACCCTCCGTCTCGACCAGGAGTTCACGGACGCGGCGTTCGTCGGCCTGCTGGACGGTGAGCCGGAGGCCCTGGTACCGGAAGGACTCCCCGGCGGCCGGGACCACGTCCGCAAGGAACATCGCGAGTCCGGCCATGGTCTCCACGCCCTCCGGCGAGCCCAGGTCCGGCACCTCGCGGCGGAAGTCGTCGAGACGCATGGCGCCGTTCACGCGCCAGCGTCCGGGTCCGAGCCGTTCGAAGACGAAGCGCTGGGGTTCGCCCTCACGGCGGATCTCGCCCACGACGGTGGCGAGGATGTCCTGGAGGGTGATGAGTCCGGCGGTGCTGCCGTATTCGTCGAGGACGATCGCCACCCCGCGGCGCTGCCGCTGCATCGACTCGAACAACGTGAGCAGGTTCATGCTTTCCGGCACGAACGAGGGGAACTCCATGGCGAGGAAGAGGTCGGGCTCCGGGGACAGCAGCAGCGTGCGCGTGTTCAACACACCGACCACGTTGTCGGGAGTCTCGTCGTAGAGCGGGATCCAATGGTGACCACATCGGCGGGCGGCGGAGACCATCTCCTCGATGGGCATCTCGTCGGGCAGCATGACCGTCCTCGCCCGCGGCCTCATGGCGTCACGGGCGCTGCGGCGGTCGAGGGCGAGCAGGTGGAGCAGGATCTCCCGTTCGCCGTCGCCCACGGTTCCCTGCTGGTGGGCGATCTCGATGAGGTCGGCGTACTCGTCGTCCGAGACACCGCCCACCGGCTTGACCGACCTTGGTACGACGAGGGCGAGGATGAAGTCGACGATCCGCCGGGCCACGTCGCGGACTGGACGTGTGATCCGGACGAAGACCCACATGGGGGCGGCGACGCGGACCGCCCAGACCTCGGGACGTCGGACGCCGAGGGCCTTTGGTGTGACCTCGCAGAAGAGGAGGAGCAGGAGCAGGAGCCCGACCACGGCAGCCCAACCGGGCCAGCCGCCGCCGGAGGCGCCCATCGCCCATCCGACGGTGACGGCGACCAGGGCGGCGTTGGCGAGGGTGTTGCCGAGGACGATCGCCGCGAGCACCTCGGAGGGTTCCGCGAGCAGCCGGCCGACCCGTTCCGCTCCGATGCCGCCCTTTTCAACCAAACGACGCACTCGCCAAGCCCCCAGGGAGAACAGGGACGACTCGGCCAAGGCGAAGAGGAAACTGGCTCCGATGAGGAGAAGAAGGAGTGCGATGGGGCCAAGGAGTTCCACGTCGAGCGTTGACGACGATGCCGTCCAGAGCCTTTGCGTTCAACCGGCAATACCCGAGGTCGGTGATACGAAACTTTTAGACTGTATTTGATACATTAACTTACAAATTGACTGGCTCATTCGAGCAGGTCATCGATGCGTATCCGGAAGGGACCCGATTCCGGCCCGCCACGCTGCGGTCCCCTTCCCATTCAGCATGAACAACCATTTTTCCAAGTCCATCTGCGGTCAGAGGATCACCAAAGGACTCGTTTTATTGGCCGTGTTGGCAGGCACCGGTCTCGTGGGTCAGGCGAGTCTTCTGGTCCAGCAGTGGCAGGGTTCCAATGCCGGTTGGGGCGGACTTGCCGGCGTGGACGCCGCGATTTCCCTCCGTACACCCACGATCAGCTCGGTGGCCTCCGTGATCGACTACACCGATGATCCGTCGGGCTTTCAGGGCGAGATCGCCGGCAACAGCCCGTGGCCGCTGGCGGTTTCCCTTGGACAGTCCGGGACCGGCGCCACCGCCAATTCCGATTTCGCTGCCCGCATCTCTGGCCTGTTGAACATCTCCGTGGCGGATACCTACCGCTTCCGGACCTATTCCGATGACGGCGTGCGACTGCGGATCAACGGCACGACGGTGTTCCAGGACGACACCTACCATCCGGAGCAGGTCAACAACGGCAGCATCTTCCTATCGCCGGGCGCCTATCTGGTGGACCTCGTCTTCTTCGAAGGCGGCGGTGAAGCCTCGCTGGAGTTCAGCATGGCCGGCAGCACAGGCAACTTCGCCCTCGTAGGACTCCTCCCGGGAACCTCCACGTCCCCGAACGCCGTTCCGGAGCCGTCCACGTACGCGGCCCTTGTCGCGGTGGCAGGAATCGGTGCTGCCGCATGGCGCCGTCGCCGGTCGGTCGGCTGATCCGCGTTCCAATTCAGGCCGTCGGACAGGGATACGCCTACGGTCTCCGGCTTCAACCGCGGCTGGCCGAGGTTCTGCGGAATGGATTTGGCCGGGTCTCCGCATCGGAAGGCCACTGAAAGTTTCCTCCCCGCGCGGAATCTGGGCTAAACTGGAAACATGCGCACGGTGGTCTATCCCGGCAGCTTCGATCCCATCACCAACGGGCACCTCGACGTCGTCCAGCGGGCCGCAAAGATGTTCGACCGTGTGATCCTCGCGGTGGCGCGGAACGAGGGGAAGAAGCCGCTCTTCAGCCTCACCGAACGCAAAGAGATGGCCCAAGGCGCCATCGCCCACATCGGCAACGTGTCGGTCGAGACCTTCGAGGGGCTGCTGGTGGAGTACGTCGTCCAGCACCAGGCCTGCGCGGTGGTCCGCGGACTGCGTGCCGTGAGCGACTTCGAGTTCGAGTTCCAGCTGGCGCTGATGAACCGGAAGCTCAACGAGTCCGTGGAAACGGTCTTCCTGATGCCCAAGGACTCCTACTCCTTCCTGAGCTCCCGGCTCGTCAAGGAGGTGGCCCGGTTGGGTGGCGACGTGGCTCAGTTCGTCCCGGCCGAGGTCGTCGCCGCGCTCCGACGGAAGCTCCACCCGGAGCCACCGAAGGGTCACCTCCCCAAGTGGTGACGCTTTCGTCTTGGCGCCTACGCTGTCCTTCCCTTTCCTGCCCTCCAGGGCCTGATCGTCCCTGGAAAAACCAACGGGGAGCCCCGGTTGCCAGGAACTCCCCGTCGAAACACGGACGCAGGCGTCTCAGAAGCGCCAGATGAAGTCCACCGTGAGGCGGTCCTTGAAGATGTCGTCGGTGTCGATGACGCCGAATTCGTAGGCGGCACCGAAGTCGAGCGAGGTGGTCAGGCGGGAGCGGAATCCGACGCCGATCGCCCCCTGCAGATGTCCACTGGCGTTCGAGCTGCCGAAGTTGATGACGTCGAACCCTTCGGAAGGCAGGCCGATGGCGTTGCCCTCGCTGACGGTGAGGAAGGAGTTGAAGGCGACGAACGGGATGAACCACTGGCTTAGGTAGTAGTCGGCCATCGCGTTGAAGCGGAGGTTCGCGGTGTTCTCGTCGAAGTTGAATGGGACTGTGCCGCCGAAGTTGCCGGTGACGTGGAAGTCGCCGAAGCCCTTCATGGCGGAGACGAACAGGTCGACCCGGCCCTTGCCGGTGCCCTGGAAGACTTCGCTGTTGCCCGTGGGCACCGTGACGGTGAAGCCCGGGGTCACCAGGAACTGGTTGGCCTCGTCCTGGACGAGCGCGTACTTGAGGCCCGCGGCGAGGTCGTTCCAACCGTCCAGCTTCGCGCCGTTGTCGAGCTTGATCTGGGTGTAGCCGTCCTTGGTGGCGATGAGGGCGAGGCGGTCGTTGATCGCGTAACGCAACTGGGCCGCGTAGACCTTCACGTCGCCGCCGACGCCGAGCAATCCGCTGTCGAGGCGGTGGTAGGCGAACAGCGGACGGACCTCGTTCTGGATGAGCGGGGTCTCGAAGTAGATCGGGTTGGCGACCGGCGCGATGGCCTTGTCGGTCCAGCCTTCCGCAAGCGCGGCTTGGCTCAGGGCGGCGGCTCCGACTGCGATACACAAGGATTTGGAATTCATGACGGGAGCCACCCTAGGAACTCCGATATCGATGTGAGCCGCTGATATTGGCGGAATTTCCACCGGAATTGCCACGTTAACGGTCCGTCGACCGGCTCGCCACGGGCATCTCGGAAAGGGCCTCGGGCGGCTCGTGGCGGGCATTCAGGGACTGGACTCGCCCGACCGCGACGGCATCCTGACCACATGACTCCCAACCTACGTTGCACACTCGCCGCCCTGGGTGGACTGCTCGTCCTGTCCGCATCTGCCGCGGAACCGAAGCCCCTCTTCGACGGACGGTCGCTCAACGGCTGGGAAGGGGACGCGAAGGTCTGGAGCGTGAAGGACGGCGAGATCGTCGGGGGAAGCCTCGAGAAGACCGTTCCGCAGAACGAGTTCCTCGCGAGCACGCGCAGCTACACCAATTTCGTGCTGAGGCTGAAGTTCCGTCTCGAGGGCACCGAAGGCTTCGTGAACTCCGGGATGCAGATCCGCAGCCAGCGCATCCCGAACCACAATGAGATGATCGGCTACCAGGCGGACATCGGCGAAGGCTGGTACGGCGCGCTCTACGACGAGTCGCGCCGGAACACGGTGCTGGCGAAGCCCGACGAGGCCATGGTGAAGAAGGCGGTGAAGCCCGGCCAGTGGAACGAGTACGAGATCCGCGCGGAAGGCCCGCGGGTCGTGCTGAAGATCAACGGCGTCCAGACGGTGGACTACACCGAGAAGGATCCGAAGATCGTCCAGGCCGGGAAGCTGGGCTTGCAGATCCACGGCGGAGGCAAGGGCCTGATCCACGCCAAGGACATCACGATCGA
>CAMASJ010000189.1 GCA_945860685.1 Akkermansia muciniphila | reverse complement strand
GAGTCAATTACCGCTACGATCACATTGGTGCTACCAGTCGTCAATTGCCATGCGGCTTGAGCACCAATATCCACACCACGTGTTCCGATCGCATTGTTTAACCCCCAGAGCACACCATTGTTAAAGGCCGGCTCTGAGGGTGCCACATTCATATTCAAATAGTAGTCCGGCTCAACATACTCAAAAAGACCGCTCAACCGTAAATCTTCCATCCAGTCATTCAGTGCATCAGCCTTGGCCTTTTGGGTCGTCACACCATTGCCCTGATTTGCTTGGGTGGCATCTAAAATGACAATATCAGGTACAAGATCGAAAGCCCCCTTCACCGAGACCTGTTTTCCCTTGGCGGCGGAATGGAGTTGGATCGCGTTGTCGCCAACCCCGGGCTTCCTCCGAGCCAGAACCCGCGTTGAATGTGCCGGATGACCGTTGATGAATACACGATCCTCAATCGGCGCTGCCAACCCCACCATCGTCGTCAGCGCAAATGCGAAGAATGAGACGAGCCTGATCGCGGTCCTTCGAAAATGCGCAACTTTGGGGGTCATCCTAGAAGGGAACCCGTGACAGTCTTTGTTAGTCAAGGATTCCCCTGTAACAAAACGGCAGTGGGTCCTGGGGATGGTTGGATCCAGAAACCGAACCAACAGGCAGATCGCCGCCCCCCCGAATTCTGAGTCACTCCGATCCTGGAGACAGAATCGCCGCACATCATGAAGAGGGCGACTCGGGTTACTCAGAGGATGGCGCATCGGTCGGCAGCCCGTAGGAAGGCCGCCCCTCCACCAAAAGCACGCCCACCTTTCGGAACTCCAGCCTGCTGCCGTCCTGAAAGTGCTCAATCAGCTCTCCTTCAGGCGTCGTTTCGACCCGGATGGGATCCAACGGATTGGCCGGAACGAAACTGGGCGTAAACAGCCAAGGAGAAGGGGGGAGCCCCGACTCCCTCAACTCCTCCTCGAACAGGTCGTGCAGCTTCTCCAGCTTCTGCTTCAACTCCACCGGCCACTTCGACGGATCCGGATTGGCCAGCATCCCGAGATCCTCGTCCGTCAGGATTCCCCAATGGCCCCTCTCCTCCCGACTGGCCACCAACGCCAGCGCCCGACGCACGCTGAGGTTCAGCGGCGCCGACGGCCACTGGTACCTTAACCCCGAGGATTTCTGTTCTGGATTCATTGTCCTGTCCTGCTCCCTTCAACCCCACCAAGTAAGGCTGGTCGATCGCCCCGTCGATCTGACGGAGCGCCGATACGTTTGCTGGCAACGCTCCGGTGCCGCCGGAAAGCAAGTTCTCTGGCGCGCTGAGTATTCCAATGCGGTTGGACCGCCATTGTCGGAGGGGTGTGGTCATGTTTCGGACGCCTCGGACTACAACAACCAAAAAAAGTCGGCGCCATTTCGCCGGCCGCACCAGATCCCAGAGCTCGCTTCCGAATCACCCTGAATGCTCTGGGAAGGCGGATGATTTGACCTCGCTGTCGCATGAATCCTGACTCATTTCCCACCGTACGGTTCACCCGTTGCGCAGCAAGGTCCGTCCACTTCACCCTTCGGGTCGTTTTGGAGTCGCCTTGGCAGACCTTTGCCGGTGGTGCGGTTCATCACCGGATGGATCCACTCACAACACAGGAGTCGACCTGAGGATCGGCTCGGGGTCATCCTTTACCCCCGCTCGCCATGCCGTCCGCATACTTCCATTCCAGCAACGCCAACGCGCTGCTCCGCTACGGCTTCCGCTTGGCCAAGGGCGGTGCCCACACCAGCCGGACCATGATGCGGACTGAATTGGAATGCCTCCTGCGCGCGGTTCCCGAAGCGGCACCGGATTCAGCCTACTCCGAGGCGGTCGTCGAACAGAACGCGCTGGGAAAGGACACCGTCAGCAGCCGCAAGAAATCCTTCGCGCACCTCCGGGATCTCTATGGGCTTTCCTCACAGATTCCTTTGTTCTCAGCCCTCCGGATCCTCCACCGCCTTTCTCCGGACAGCATCGCTCCGTTGGCCTGTCTCGCCGTCCTCGCGCGAGATCCGCTCCTTCGCGCCACTTCGGATGCGGTTCTTTCCCGAACCGAGGGACACGCGGTTTCTCCGGCCGACCTCATCCCGGCCCTCGAAAAGGAATTCCCCAGCGTGTATTCGCCGAAGTCCCTCCTGTCGATCGCCCAAAACTGTGCCTCCTCCTGGGCACAGGCGGGCCTTCTCCAGGGCAAGGCGCGGAAAACCCGGGTCCATCCGATGCCCTCTCCCGCAGCCTGCGTCTTCGCGTTCCTGCTGGGTGAAGTCACCGGCCATCACGGTGCCGCCGTGTTCTCCAGCCCGTGGTGCCGCGCCCTGGACTTGGATTCCGACGGCGCCCGCCGGCAGGGTTTCGAAGCCCATCGAAACGGTTGGATCAACCTCCGCGCCATCGGCGATGTGGTTGAAATCGGCTTTCCCTGTCTGCCTGAATCCCTTGTGCACAGCGCATGAACTCAACGGACCGCCTGCTTCAGAACTATTCGCGCCAGGTCCGCCTGCCATGGCCTCCCAACATCGCTGGCATGCAGCGGGTCTGGTTTGCGGTCTATCCCCCCGCTGACGAGCGGAGGATCCGCGCACGCATCCAGCACTTCGAAAACCTCACTCGCGAAGCCGGACACGGCTGGGTCACGCTGGACCTGACCCCGCTCTTCCCCACATGGATGGGTCGGCACGACTACCGCGAGGCCGCCTTCGCTGAACCCGAGTTCTTTTCCTGCGATGACGAATTGGAAATCCTTGCCGCCCAAAAGATCCGGGACTTCTGCGCCAACGAGGGAGTCGACGAGAACGGTGTCGTCGCCCTTCTCGGCCTCGCCTCGCTGTTCGACTTCATCAAGGTCGCCCGCCTGATCGGTCGAATCGAAGACTCCCTTCGCGGCCGCCTGCTCGTCTTCTTTCCCGGCGAATATCGCCACAACGTCTACCGCTTCATGGATGCCCGGGATGGCTTCAACTACATGGCCGTCCCCATCACTTCGTCGGAGAACTTCCTGCTCGCATGAAAAACCGCGAACTCTACTTCAAGGACCCGACCACCCTCGAAATCCTCAACCAGGGCGTCGCCAAGGTTTCCGAGATCAGCCAAGAATCGGACGAGGAGAGGGCCCGCCGTGTCCGGACCCTTCGCTTCGAGTTGGAGACGTTCGTCTGCGACGGCGAGTACGCCAAGGGGCTGGTACGGATCCTCGACGCCTATCTCAAGGGCCTGAGCCGGGAAGAACAACAGGCCGTCTGGGTCAGCGGCTTCTTCGGCAGCGGCAAATCCCACCTGGTCAAGGTGCTCCGGTACCTCTGGGAAGACTACCGATTCGAGGACGGTGCGACCGCCCGCTCCCTGGTCCGGCTACCCTCCGAGGTCGCCGACCTGCTCAAGGAACTCTCCACCCGTTCCCGGGCCTGCGGGGGCTTGCGCGCCGCCGCCGGAACTCTCGGCGCCGGGGACATGGGCAACGTCCGCCTCGCATTCGTCCAACTCGTCCTGCGCGCCGCAGGGCTGCCCGAAAATCTTGCCCAGGCCCGGTTCATCCTTTGGCTCCGGGAACACCACTTCGAGGAGCCCGTTCGCCTTTTCCTCGCCGCCAAGGGCCGGTCCTTGGCCAAGGAGGTCGCCAACCTGAAACTCTCGACGGTACTGGCCGAGGCCCTGGTTGCCTCGGACCCGAAGTTGGGCAACCCGGCCAATGCCCAGGCCGCCATCCGCGACCAGTTCAAGGACAACAACTCGCCCACCATCGCCGATGCTCTCGACGTGGTCCGACGCCTCTTCAGCCAGGGTTCCCAGCTGCCGTGCACGCTCCTGGTCGTCGACGAGATCCAGCAGTTCATCGGGCAAACCGTCCAACGGGCCAACGACCTCCAGGAGATCGCCGAGCATTGTTGCACCGATCTCAACAACCGCCTGCTGCTGGTCGGCACCGGGCAATCCGCATTGGCGAGCACCCCGGCTCTCCAACGCCTCCAGGCCCGCTTCACCGTCCGCGTCCAACTCTCCGATTCCGACGTCGAGGGCGTCATCCGGAAGACGATCCTGAGGAAGAAGCCCGAGCACGAGGCCGCCCTGCGCCAGTGCTTGGACAGCCATCACGGGGAGATGGCGCGGCACCTCCAGAACAGCCGCCTGGCCATGACGCCCGCCGACGAGGCCTTCTTTGTCGCGGACTACCCGCTGCTCCCCACCCGCCGCCGCTTCTGGGAGAAAGTGCTGCGCAACACCGATCACTCCGGCACCAAGGCCCAGCTCCGCTCCCAGCTCCAGATCGTCTTCGAGGCCACCCGCAAGACCGCCAGCTCGGGGATCGGCACTGTCGTCTCGGCCGACTTCATCTACGACCAGATCGCGACCGACCTCCTCAATTCCGGCCAACTCGAGCGCGAATACGACGAGACGATCCGCAAGCAGCGCGACGGCACGCCCGACGGGGATCTCCGCTCCAGCCTCTGCGCGCTGACTTTCCTCATCGGCAAGCTCCCCCGGACCGCCGGCAGCGACGAAGGCGTCCGCTCCACCCGCGAGTCCCTGATCGACCTTCTCGTAGGCGACCTCCAGCGGGACCGCCTCCTGCTCGAACAGAGCGTCCCCGCCCAGCTCCAGAAGCTGGTCGACGGCGGCCAGTTGATGGTGGTCGAGAACGAGTACCATCTCCAAACCCGGGAAGGCGCCGTCTGGACCCACGAGTTCAACCGCCGTCGTACCGCGGTCCTCAACGACGACTCCCGGATCAATGACAAGCGCGCGGAAGTCCTCAGGGAAGCCACCCGATCGGCTCTGCGCGGTCTTTCGCTCCAGCAAGGCGCCTCCCGCCAACCCAGAAAGCTCGTCGCGGAACTCACCTCCAGCCGCCCGCAGACCAGCAACGAGGAGATCACCCTGTGGGTCCGAGACGGCTGGAGCGACGATGAGAAGACGGTGCTCAACGATGCCCGGGCCGCCGGGGTCAACAGCCCCCTGCTCTTCGGATATCTGCCGCGCCAATCCCACGAGGATCTCCGCCAGGCCATCGCCTCCCATATCGCAGCCCGCGAGACTCTCGATTCCCACGGGGCCGCCACCACCACAGAGGCCATCCAGGCCCGCAAGGCCATCGAGACCCAGCTTGAGATGTCGGCCCAGCGGATCTCGGACTTGGTCGGTCGGATCATCGGCGCCGCCAAGGTCTTCCTCGGCGGCGGCAAGGAAGCCAACGGCATCGAATTGCCGGACAAGGTCCAGGACTCCGCCGATAGCGCCCTCGAACGGCTGTTCAGCCAGTTCGGTGAGGCCGACCACGGCAACTGGGGCCAGGTCGTCACCAAAGCCAAAGCGGGCGACGTCGCGGCCTTGGCCATGGTCGGACACGCCGGGGATGTCGTCACCCACCCGGTGTGCCGCCGTGTGCTCGAGTTCATCGGCGCCGGCCGCAAGGGCCGCGAGATCCGAGACGCCTTCAAGGGCGCTCCCTACGGCTGGCCCCAGGATGCCATCGACGGCGCCTTGCTGGTCCTGACCGTCGCCGGAAATCTTCGGGCGACCCTCAACAGCCTGCCCGTCCAAGCCCAGGCCCTGCCCCAAAACCAGATCGGCATCGCCAGCTTCCACGTCGACGTCCCACCTCTCAACGTGGGTCAACGGCTCGATCTCAAGGCCCTCTTCCTCAAGGCCGACGTCAAGACGGTCGCCGGGAAGGAAAATGAGGCCGCCGGGGCTTTCCTCGAATCGATGCTGAAGCTCGCCGAGAACGCCGGCGGCGAAGCCCCCAGGCCCGCGGTACCCGACAGGACTTTCCTGCGCGAGTTCCAATCGCTGAGCGGCAACGCCCAGTTGCTTCGCATCCATGGGCAGAAGGAGGCCCTGACCGCCTCGATCACGAGTTGGAAGAAGGCCGCCGAAAGCTTGGCGAAACGGGTCCCAGCCTGGGACCGGCTGCAAACCCTGCATGGATTGGCCGCCGGATTGCCGGAAGCCGCCGCGGTCGGCACTTCCGCCCAGGCGGTCGTGGCCCAGCGAAGCCTGCTCTCCGATCCCGACCCCGTTCCGGAACTGGCGCAGCAGCTCACACAGGCGCTTCGCAAGGCCCTCGGAGCCGTCCAAGACCGCCTCGAGGCTGCCGTCACCGAAGGCCAGACACGGCTGACCCAGTCCCCGATCTGGAGCCGCCTGTCCGCCGATCAACAGGCCGCGCTCACCGCTACCCATCAGCTTGCCGCCTCGCCTCGGGACCCGGGTGGCACTGAGGCGGAGATCATCGCCGCGCTCCAGGCGCGTTCCCTCACCGATCGCCGCAACCTGCTCGACGCCATTCCGCAGCGCTTCTCCCGGGCCTTGGCCGAGGCCGCCAGCCTGCTGGAACCCAAGGCCCAACGGGTCGTCCTCCCCAGTGCCACGGTGAAGTCCTCGCAGGAACTCGAACAGTGGCTCGAAGAGGTCCGCCAGCTCGTGGAGGACAAACTGCAGGAAGGTCCCGTGATCCTCTGATCCTTCCGCCCAGCCCAATGACCGAATCCGAGACCATCGAACACAAGAAGAGCCTCGCCGAGTTGAGCGAAGGCCTGGTCTCCATCGCGGCGATCCTCAACAAGCACGGCCACGGCGAACTGTGGTTCGGAATCCGCAATGACGGATCCGCCGTGGGCATGGACGTGACGGAATCCACCTTGCGAAAGGTCTCGCAGGCGATCGCCGCCCACATCGAGCCCAAGATCTACCCCGACGTCTCCACCGTCAGGATCCAGGAAAAGGACTGCATCCGCGTCGTCTTTTCCGGCACCGACGCACCGTACTACGCCCATGGAAGGGCCTACATGCGCGTGGCTGATGAAGACCGCCAGCTCTCAGCCAAAGCCTTGGAGTCCCTGATTCTCCGGAAAATCCGCGCCAACGAGAGCTGGGATTCCGAACCCGTCACCGATCCCAAGTTCCAACTCAGTGTCACCCGCCTTCGGTCCTTCGTCCGACGGGCTGGCCTGCCCTGGTCCAGCCCCGACGCCGCCCTCGACAATCTCGGCCTGCGTTCAGGCCAGTCCTATTGCAATGCCACGGCGCTGTTCTTCCCCCGGAAGCCCACGCTTCAACTTCGGTGCGCCGTCTTCTCCACCAACTCCGGGCCCACACTTCTCGACCAGCACGACTACACCGGGGACCTGCCGTCCCTCATCGACGAGGCCGAAAAGTACATCCTCCGCAACATCCGGATCGGCATGCGCCTCGATGGCATGGTGCGTATCGATGTCCCGGAGATCCCCACCGCGGCCCTGCGCGAGGCCATCGTCAACGCCTTCTGCCACCGCGACTATCGCGACCGCGACGAGGTTCGAGTCGCCGTCTTTCCCGATCGGGTCGAGATCCGGAACCCGGGCTCCCTCCCCGAAGGCTTCACCATCGCCGATCTCCGCTCGAAACAGATCTCCCGCCGCCGCAACCCCGTCATCGCAGGCCTGCTCCAGCGCATCCATCTCATCGAGGCCTGGGGACGCGGCCTATCGCTCATCCTCGCCCAAGCCCCAGAGGCCCGCTTCGAGCAGGTTGGTCCCCTTCTCATCACCACCTTTCCACGCCCTCACCCACTCGAGTCGCCGGCTTCCACGTCCTCCGAAGTCATCCCAGAAGTCGGTCCCATTCCAGGTCAGCCGCGATCGGTGTCAGAGGGACACGTCCCCGGAGCCGCGGAGGCAAAACGGAGTCTGGATGCACAAGTCGGTGAGCAAGTCGGTGAGCAAGTCGGTGAGCAAGTCGGCAACATGCTGCGACGTTGCGCCAAGGAACCCCAAAGCAAACGGGCACTGCTGGAAGCGGGAGGGTTTGCCAATGCCTACCTCAACTACAAACGCCACCTCCTGCCCTTGATCCAAGACGGACTCATCGAACGCACCCTTCCGGACAAGCCGCAAAGCCGCCTCCAACGGTACCGTCTCACCGCCCGGGGGCGAGCCGTGCTCGCGACCCGTCCCTGAACCTTCCTCCCTCCCCACGCCCATGCCCTCCCTCCCCGCTCCGCTCCGCAAGCAACTGGAGACCGCCATCGGGAAGGCCCGCTCCACCGCCGAAGCGGGTGCGCGCAAGGCGCTCGAGGCCCTCGCCGTTCACGAGGCCGATCCCTACCTGCACATGGACGGCCCCCAGCGCACCCTGCGCCGCCAACTGCGCGCCCAGGCCATCCAACTCGGGGACACCGAGAGCCATTCCCGACCCGGCACCTACTCCATCAACCATCTCGTCGAGAAGGTGGCCTACGACCAATGGCACCGCCTGCTCTTCGCCCGCTTCCTCCTCGAGAACGAACTGCTCCAATCCCCGGAACACGAGGCGCAGGTCTCCTTGAACGACTGCGAGGAACTCGCGCCGTCGCTGGGACTCAAGGACGCCTGGTCGGTCGCCGGCCACTTCACCGCGCGTCTGCTGCCGGAGGCCTTCCGCGCCGACGACCCCGCCGCCTCGGTGGATCTCCCCATCGAGGAGCGCAACCAGCTCCTGCGCCTGCTCACCGGCCTGGCGGTCGAGGTCTTCACCGCCTCCGACGCCCTCGGCTGGACCTACCAGTTCTGGCAGGCGGAGAAGAAGGAGGCCGTCAACAAGTCCGGCAACAAGATCGGCGCCGACGAACTGCCTTCGGTCACCCAGTTGTTCACCGAGGACTACATGGTGGAATTCCTCTTGGACAACACCCTTGGCGCCTGGTGGGCGGGCAAACAACTTGGCCACAGAGGCACAGAGAGCACCGAGTTTAAGACCGAAGAAGAAGTGCGGCAGTTCTGCGCCCTGCCCGGCTGCGAATGGAAATATCTCCGCTTCATCAAGGCCGATTCCGGCTCTGTGCTCTCTGTGTCCTCTGTGGCAAAAGCCTCTTGGTTTCCGGCGGCCGGCACGTTCGACGGCTGGCCGCGCACGGCGAAGGAGATCAAGGCCCTCGACCCGTGCATGGGCAGCGGGCATTTCGTGGTGGCGATGTTCGAGCGGTTGGTGGCCTTGCGCCTGGCCGAGGAAAAGCTGGACGAAGCGGCGGCGGTGGCGGCGGTCATCCGCGACAACCTGTTCGGCTTGGAGATAGACCCGCGCTGCACGCAGATTGGCGCGTTCAACCTGGCGCTGGCCGCGTGGCGGCGCGTGGGCCACTGCAAGCTGCCGGCGATGAACCTGGCCTGCTCCGGCCTCGCGCCGAACACCCGCGAAGCCGACTGGCTGGCGATTGCCGGCGA
>CAMASJ010000188.1 GCA_945860685.1 Akkermansia muciniphila | reverse complement strand
ATGGGGATTGGCGAATCCGTACGGGATGTAGGTCTCGAACCGGTGGGTGCGGGGCTCGTAACGGTAGATGGCCGCGTCGTTGTTTCGGACCGGTCCGAAGCCCGTCTCAACCTGGGTACGGTGGAAAACGCCGTCGCTGAGGTAGATCGCGCCGCCCGGGTCGAGGCAGATCGCGTTCGCGGTGTGGTGGGAGTCGGCGGAATCGAGGCCCATCAGGACCCGCTCACGCGAATCCGCCCGGCCGTCCCCGTCGGTGTCCCGCAGGAACCACAGGTCCGGCGCCTGCACGACGAGGACGCCGTCCTTGTAGAACTGGAAGCCGGTCGGGCAATTCAGGTCGTCGGCGAAGGTGGTCACCTTGTCGGCCTTGCCGTCGAGGTCGGTGTCCTCGAACACGAGCAAACGGTCCCCTTCCTTGCTGGTGGGCGTACGCTCCGGGTAGTTCGGCCAGGTCGCGATCCAGAGACGACCACGGGTGTCCCAAGCCATCTGCAGCGGGTTCTTCAGTTCCGGGAACCGCTTCTCGTCGGCGAAGAGGTTTACCTTCATCCCGCTGTGCACGGTCATCTTCGAGATGGCCTGTTCGCCGTCGATGTACACCGGGCTGCCGTCCGGGTTCGGGCCGGGCTTGTTGGAGACGATCCGGGTGACCGGCGGCAGGTTGGAGTCGTCGACCACCAGGTCGGTGTCCCGGGCCACGGCCCAGACGCGCTGGTCGCGGTTGGCGGTAAGGACGTCGCGCTGCGACATCTCCTCCTGCATGACCTTGTAGTTGGAGATGTAGGGTTCGGCCGCGCTGCGGTCGCTCACGAAGCCGCCCTTTCCGGGCTGGTAGGCCAACGCCGAACGGCCGCCGTACACGTTGTAGCCGTCCATCGTCCGGTAGCGCTGATGCCACTGCCAGTTCTTCTCGTTCACCGCGGCGCGGAGCTTCTCCATGTCGCCGGCCGGCGGCTTCTCGCCGATCAGGCCCTCGAAGAGGACCGGCGCCAACGCGCGGTCGCCGTCGTCGGAGGTGAGGAAGCCGTCGATGGTCAGGGAGCGGCCCGCCTTCTTCAGGGAGGCGGAGAGTTCCAACGAGGGGTTGAAGGCGTCGACGAACGGCACGCCGTTCTCCTTCGCTACCTGCTCGATGGCGGCCGTGTACGCGCGCAGCGCCGGGTTGTTGCCGGAGAGATCGGGGAAGTCCGTATTCGGATGGCGCTCATTGGCGATCGGAGAGAAGAGGACGACGCGGGCCGCACCACGTCCGGAGTAGTCCGTCGCCCGCACATGCTTGACCCAGTCGTCGAGATCCTTGCGGAACTTCGGGAGCCCCTCCGCGCCCTGGAACGACTCGTTGTATCCGAAGAAGGCGAAGACGACGTCGGCCTTCACCCGCCGCAACCAGTCGTCCGGCGAGCCGAAGTTCTCGGAGCGGTGCCGGTTGGCCACCTCGTCGCCCGCCGCGGCGAGGTTGCGGACCACGAGCCGGTGGTCGGGAAAGCGGTCCTGCAGGAGCGTCTCGAAATGTCCCGAATGCTGCATCCGGTCGGCCATGGCGCCACCCACGATGGCGATGTGGTCGCCGGGGTTCGGCCGGAACCCGGCACCGGAGGCGATCAGGCCGGAGAGCGGGATGAGAAGCAGGAAGGCACGGATTGGATTCATGTGAAAAGTCCCCCTGTGGACTCCGGTCAGCCGGAGTTATTCAGGAAGTGGATGGCCAAGATTGGACGGGACCCCGGGTGGACAGCCATGGAAATCCACAGGAAGGCCGGCAGCCTCCGGAGCGTCGAGACCGCCGCTGCTGCGGCGACGGGACTAGGCCTGCGAAGTTGGGGCATCGGGCGGGATGTTCCCGGCGTCAGGGACAACAAGGACAATCCGGGTCCCGAAGGTCGCGGCCGTCCGGATGTCCACCGAACCACCGAGCAGGCGGGCGCGTTCCCGGATGTTCGACAGGCCGTTGCCCCCGCCGAAGGCGCGGTCGTGCTCGGTCTGCTCCAGGTCGAAGCCGCAGCCGTCGTCGACGATCTCCACCAGGACGCGTCCCGGTTCCCGGCTGACCAGGACCTCGCAGGTGGCGGCGTGGGAGTGCTTCACCACGTTGTTGACGCATTCCTGGACGATCCGGAAGAGGTGGATCCCCAGTTCCCGTGGGATGTGTTCGCCGACCCCGGAGAGGCTCCAGCGGATCTGGATGGCGCTGGAGGAGGCAATCCGTTGGAGGCTGGCGGACAGGGCGCGTTCGAGGCCGAGTTCGTCCAACTGGAAGGGACGGAGGTTCTGTGAGATCTCGCGCACCTCGCGCACGGAACCGGAGGCGACGTCGGCGGCCTCGCGGAGCTGTTCCGCGACCCGTTCCGGATTGCCGATGTGCTGTTGGGCCAAGGCGAGGCGGTTGCGGATCACCAACAGGTTCTGACCGAGGCTGTCGTGGAGTTCCCGGGCGATCCGTTGCCGCTCGGCCTCCTGGGAGTCGATGAGGCGTTGGGAGAAGGCCTTCCGGGCAACGTTCTCGCGAGTGAAGCCGCGGATGCGGGCGGTGTAGGCGGCCGCCGCCAGGCCAAGCAGCGCCAGGATCAGCCCGCCGCGGAACCACCAGGTCTGGTGGAAGCGTGGAAGGATGCGGAACTCCAACCCGGCACTAGGAGGTCCCCAGACGCCATCCTCGTTGCAGGCCGCCACCTCGAAGCGGAAGTCGCCCGGCGGGAGGCCTTGGAACGAAGCGACGCGCCGGGAACCGGCCGGATTCCACTCCGACTCCAGACCCGTCAGGCGGTAGCGGAACCGCACCTGCTCCGCCCCCATGAAGCGCGGGGCGGTGTACCTCAGTTCCACGGACTGGCTTCCCGTGGGGATCTCGATGGGAGGCACCCCGGGGCTGTCGACGCGGTCGGCGTCGCCGCTGAGGCGCACGGTTTGCCGGTGTCAGCCGCCGTACTCGAGCATCTCAATCCGCGCACGCGGTGGTGAAGGCGACAGTGGAAGCCGGTCCGGATCGACCACCGCCACCCCGCCGAAGGTGGCGAACCAGATCTGCCCGCCTCGGCTGCGGACCACCGAAGGCTGGATGCCCGCGGAACACTCGCTGGTCTCCATCCCGTCCTCGCGACCGAACCGGCGCGGCACTCCCGTCACCTCGACCCCGTCGGCCCAGCCGTTCAGGATCGAGCGTTCCACCCGGTACACGCCGTCGCTGGATCCGATCCAAAGATGCCCATGGCGATCCTCCACGAGGCTGGAGGGCCATTTGGGCAACCCCGCGTCACCGGGTTGAAGCCGCCTGGCCTGACCATCCCGGATTCGCAGCAGGCCACCGGCGGCGACCGCCACCCAGACTGTCTGGTCCGAGTCGACGAGCAGGGCCGACACGGTAAAACGTCCGGGCAGCCCAGGCAGGGGAACCCGCGACCAGTCACCCGATTCCCGGACCAGGAGCCCGCCCCCGTCGAGTCCCAGCCACAGCCGCTTCCGGGAATCCAACGCCATCGCCCGGACGCCGGAATCCTCCTGGGAAACCGGCAACGGCACACGCATCAGGCGGTTTCCGACGACCCGGGAAAGTCCATCCTCGCGGCCCACCCAGATCCCGACGCCAGGCTCCTCGTAGAGCACGGCCACATTGCGGCGTTGCTCCATCTCCAGCAGGACCGGCTGTCGGCGCCCATCGGGATCGAGCCGGTGGATGAGTCCGCTGTAGGTGCCCGACCAGATCGTGCCTGCCGAGTCGCACAAGATGCTGCGGGACAGCTCCTGTTCCAGGATCCGCCGGGGCTTCGCGCCGGCGACCGGATCCATCACCGAGACGCCTTCCTGCCCCGCAAACCAGATGCGGCCCTCCGAGTCCTCGGCCACCGATCGGGTGATGCTGGACGCGGCGTCGGAACCGGTCCTGGCGGTCCTGAACGCGCGGCGCCGCAGCCGATGGAGCCCGCTGCCCTCCATGCCCATCCAGATGTTTCCCTCGGAATCCTCGTACAGGGACCGCACCGGCTCCGATGGGGCTCCTCGGTCGAGGGCGAAACGCTGGATCCCGCCGTCGGGCGAACACCGCCACAACCCCTGCACCCAGCTCCCGATCCAGAGGTTGCCATCCCGATCCTCCAGGCCTGCGGAACTGTCGCCGATCGGCTCGGGGAACGGGATCTCGGCGAGGAAGCGCCCCTCCTTGATCCGGTGGATGCCCCAATCAGAAATCAGCCAGGCGCCTCCTTCGCGAGCCGCCACCGCCTGGACCAACTTCCGGACCTTGCCGCCCGGTCCGGGAACCAGCCCGACCAGGTCGTCCAGGGTCACCTGCACCCACCGCCCATCCTGACGGATCCAAGGAATCCCGCCGTCCTGGATGTGCAGGCTGGAGAGATCCACGGCCCGCTTGCCGTCACCCCAGATCGGCCGGGCCTCCTCGTAGCGTCCGTCCTCCGTTTCCACGTACCAGATCCCGGTGGAAGGATTCTCGAAGTACCGCCGTCCCTCCGGCGACTCGCCGCGGATGCTCGGAAACTGCTTCGGAAGCCCGTACTCGAGTCCCCGCGTCAGCACCCCATCCTGCACCCAGACCAACTGGCCTCCCTTGAACTCCACCGTCATGCGGCCCTTGGAGTCCTTGAAGAAGGTGTTCACCGAATCCTGGCCGTCGATGATCCGCGTGTTCGAACGGTCGAAGACCGTGAACCGAACGCCGTCGAAGCGGACCAGTCCGCGGTAGGTCGAGAACCATAGATGGCCGTCCGGGGTCTGCGTGATCCGCGTGACCGAGTTCTGCGGCAGCCCTTCGTCCACCGAATAGCTGCGGACCGTGTACTCGTCACCCAGCTCCAACGGCGCCAAGGCCCCGACCGCCCGGATTCCACAGAATGCGATCCAGACCCAGGAGACCAACAGCCGGACGGTTCGCATCGGATTCCAAACCGGCTGCAGCGCGCGGCCGGAACCCGAAGCAAACACACACCGGGCTGACGGCGTTCCGTTGGATGGCGACTGGGAGATCACGGGTTGAAGAGGACGCCCATTCCTAGCCGAATCTTCCCCGGGGACTCCAGACTAACCACCGGCCCCGCCGAGCGCCGGACGCCGATTTCTGTGCCGCGCCGATCCGGTGCCCGCTAGCCTTCCACCATGTCGCGCCCCGATGGATCACTTCCCCTTTGGAGGAAGCTTCTCCGGCTACTCGGAATCCTGCTGACCCTGCTCGTCCTCGGGATGATCTCGCGGTTCCTCTGGATGACCCGCGACCGTCATCCGGGCTATCGGGCCGATCTGCACATCCCGGCTCCGGCCGATCCCAAGCCCCTGCGGGCCGGATTCGGACAACGCGACATCACGCCCGACGTCTCCGATCCGTCCAAGCCCGTCTGGCTCGCCGGCTTCAGCCAAGGGAGGTCCGCGACCAATGTCCACGACCCACTGATGGCGGTGGCGATCGCCCTCGACGACGGACATCACCGGCTGGCGGTCGTCTCCATCGACTCCATCGGCATCTTCCACGACGACGTAGTCCGGTTGCGAAAGTCGCTGCCGGCGGAACTCCGACTCGACCACGTCACGCTCTGTTCCACGCACAACCATTCTACACCGGACCTGATGGGGCTGTGGGGACCTGACGTCCTCCACTCCGGCATCGATCCGGAGTACCGGAACCGTGTCCTGAGGGATGCCGCCGCGGCGATCGCGGACGCCGTGAAGTCGCTGCAGGAGGTCCGCATGGCGGCCCACGAGATCCGCACCGCGCCGGAGGGCCTCGTGACCGACACCCGGAAACCGGAGGTGTACGACGCGGACCTGCGGGTACTGCACTTCACATCGGTCGCCGACGGCAAGACGGTGGGCACGGTGGTCGGCTGGGGCAACCACCCCGAGACGCCGTGGGCGGGCAACCGCGACATCACCGCCGACTTCCCCGGCGTGATCCGGGAGTCCCTCGGTTCCGGAATCCGGTATTCCGGAACCGTCCGCAAGGCGGGCTTGGGCGGCATCCACCTGTTCGTGAACGGCGCCGTGGGTGGACTGATGACCACCCACCCCTCGGTCACCGTGCGTGACCCCTTCCTCGGCGAGGACTTCAAGACGCCTTCGCACGACAAGACCCGTGCGCTGGGAAACCGTCTCGCGGCGAAGATCCTCGACCACATCGCGACCCATTCGGTGCCGGCGGTTGCGACTGCGGCCTTGGGAATCGAAGCCCGCACGCTGGACCTGCCCTTGGCGAACAAAGGCTTCCTGGTCGCCGGCTTCCTTGGACTGCTCGACCGGGGTCATTCCGGCTTCATGAAGATGCGCTCCGAGATCGGGCTCCTGCGGATCGGGGAGGTCTCCGTGGCGCTGATCCCCGGGGAGATCTATCCGGAGATCGTGAACGGCGGGATCGTCCGCACCGACGGCGGGGATTTCGGGATCGAGCCGCTGGAGGTGCCACCGATCCGGGAATTCCTGCCCGGCAAGGTGAAGTTCGTCTTCGGCCTCGCGAACGACGAGATCGGCTACATCATTCCGAAGTCCGAGTGGGACACCGTCGCGCCCTTCAACTACGGGGCCAAGGGAGCCCCCTACGGCGAGGTCAACTCAGTCGGGCCAGAGACCGCGCGCATCCTGCATTCGGCCCTTCGCGAACTGAGCGCGGCCGCCTCGGGCAAACCCTGAAACGGGCGTCCAGCCCACCGTGAAATGGCGGGCCGGTGTTCTTCCGAATCGGCTTCGTCCAACAGCGGCTCAGGGATTGAGCAGGCGGATGACCTCGTCGTGGATGCCCGGCGTGGCGGCGATGGCGGAGGTCGCGCCAGCATGATCGGCCGGCCGGCCCTGCCAGTCGGTGAGGCTGGCTCCGGCCCCCTTGAGCACCGGCACCAAGGGAAGCAGGTCCCAAGGATTCATGATCGGATCGACGACCACATCCACCCAGCCCGAGCACAGCATCAGATATCCGTAGCAGTCGCTGAATCCCCGGTAGAGCCGGACGGATTTCGCCAAGGCGTCGAATCCGGGACCGTTCTGGTACTTGGCCGGGAACAGCGGATCCGTGGTCAGCATGGTCGCCTCGGAAAGCCGCGGGCAGGCGCGGACCCGGACCGGTTGGCCGTTGAGCGTGGTGGTCTCGCCGTCGCCGATCATCCGTTGACGCAGGATCGGCTGGTCGATGCAGCCCAAGACCGGCTTGCCGCGGTGCAACAGGCCGATGAGCGTGCCGAAGAGGGGCACGTTGAGGATGAAGCTCTTGGTCCCGTCGACCGGATCCAGCACCCAGACGAACTCCGCGTCCCCGTTCTCGGTTCCGAACTCCTCGCCGACGATCCCATGGTCGGGGAATCGGGAGTGGATCATCTCACGGATCACCTTCTCGGCGCCGCGGTCGGCGAGGGTCACCGGCGAGGAGTCGCCCTTGAGTTCCAGCCCCATGTCCCGTGACCCGTAGTAGGGCCGGATCACCTGGGCGCTGGCTTCTGTGAGCTCGTGGACAAACGGAATGAAGGCGGAGGCGTTCACCGCCCGAATCGGAACAGATTCCGAACTGCAGGCAAACACCGCAGCGCCGGGAGAATGCCGGACGGTGCCGCGGGCCGGGGTTGGTCAGCGAACAGCATCCGCCGCCTCGCGACCGAGCCGTTCCGCCTCGCGGACCGGGGCGCGCAGGCAGGCGAAGCGGGCGCGGCCGTCGGTGAACGCCGCGACCGAAAGCTCCAACTGGTGGCCGAGGACGCGGGCGTAGCCGGCCACGGGACTCTGGCAACCGCCTCCGAGAGCACGGAGGAAGGTCCTTTCCGCCGTGACCGCCTGGCGGGTGTTGAAGTGGTCGAGCACGGAAACCAGTTCGAGGATCTCAGGATCGGTGCTGCGGATCTCCATCGCGACCGCCCCCTGCCCCACCGCGGGGATCATCTCGTTGGGCTCAAGGATGGAGGCGAGGATGCCTTCCGGCGGGGCCTCGATCGAAGCCCGCGCCTTGGGTCCCAGTCGCGGGTCCACACGAAGGGCACCGCGTGGATCGAGATCGAGCATCAACCTCGACAGACCCGCGGCGGCCAGGAGCGTCGCGTCGATCGCGTCGTCCTCCATGAGCTTCCGAAGGCGCGTGCCGACATTGCCGCGGATCGGGATGATTTGGACGTCAGGACGCCGGTGCCGCAGCAACGCCGCACGTCGGGTGCTGCTCGTGGCCACCACCGCGCCCTCCGGCAGTTCTTCGAGGGACAGGTGGGGATCGAATCCGGTCCTCTCCTTCATGCCGGGCCGCCACTCCGCGTCCGCCCGACGCTCACTTTCCACCCGTCGGCGGTCCCGATAGAGCAGGACGTCGCGGACGTCCGCCCGCGGTCCGACCGCTCCGATCGTCAGGCCCTCCGGCAGTTCGGTGGGAAGATCCTTGAGGCTGTGCACCGCCAGGTCCGCCTTGCCCTCCAGGAGGGCGACTTCGAGTTCCTTGGTGAAGAGCCCCTTGGGCAAGGCCGCGTCCGGATTCGCGAGCGACGCGCTCTGGAGGTGGTCACCGGTGGTGCGGATGACCTCGAGGCGGAACTCGATGGCAGGGAAGGCCATTTCGAGATGGCCGAGGATCTGTTTGGACTGGGCCAGCGCCAGGGCGCTGCCCCGGGTCGCGACGACCACGGGTCGGTCGAGTGACATGGATGGAATTCAGGAAGCCGGTGAACGGACGCCGAAGGGACCGAAGCGACGTCCCTCCGAGAACTCGGCCGCGGTCTGGCGGATCATCTCCTCGCAACGCGCCAGCTCCTCGCGACGCTGCTGGGCCGCGGTATCGGCGACCGCCTGGAGGTCGTCGACATTGGCGAGATAGACATCCCGGAGTCCGGCGACGACCGGGTCGATGTCGCGCGGCACCGCGAGGTCGATCAGGAGCAGGGGGCGACGTCCGCGGACCTGCAGCAGCCTCTCGAGGCGCGGGCGGTCCAGGATGTAGTGCGGGGCGCCGGTGGCGCTGACCACGATGTCGACCCGGGAGAAGGCCTTCTCCCAGTCCTCGAAACGGATGGCCGTCCCGCCCAACTCCTCGGCAAGGGCCGCGGCCCGGTCGAAGGTACGGTTGGAGACCAAGATGCTCCGGGCGCCACGGCTGCGAAGGGCCCGGGCGGTCTTCTCGCTGGTGTCGCCCGCCCCCACCACCAGCACGTCATGGCTGGACAACGAATCGAAGATCCGTTCGGCGAGTTCCACGGCAACCGAGGCGACGCTGGTGTTGCCGCGTTGGATCTGGGTCTCAG
>CAMASJ010000187.1 GCA_945860685.1 Akkermansia muciniphila | reverse complement strand
GTGAAGCGCATACGGTCGGAGATGGAGGCGATCATGCGGAAGACCGGATTCGCCGGTTCGTTCCCCGGCTTCCTCGAGTTCCTGCGGGCCGACAAGCGGTTCCAGTTCGACACCGCGGCGGGTCTCCTGGCGGGCTACCGAGACATCTCGAAGCGTATCGACGGCGAGCTTCCCCGGCTTTTCGGGAAGTTGCCGCGACTGCCCTACGGGGTGATGCCCATCCCGAGCTATGCCGAGAAGTCGCAGACCACGGCCTACTACCAGCCGGGTGCGTGGACCTTCGGACGGCCTGGCAACTTCTACGCGAACACCTATGCGCTGGAGACGCGGCCGAAGTGGGAGATGGAAGCGCTGACGCTGCACGAGGCGGTGCCGGGGCACCATCTGCAGATTGCTTTGTCGCAGGAGCTGGAGGCGGTCCCGGAGTTCCAGAAGTATTCCGAGACCACGGTGTTCGTGGAGGGCTGGGCACTCTACGCGGAGAGCCTGGGGGCGGAGATCGGGCTGTACCAAGATCCCTACAGCAAGTTCGGTCAGCTGACCTACGAGATGTGGCGGGCGATCCGATTGGTGGTGGACACCGGCATGCATTCGCTGGGCTGGAGCCGCCAGCAGGCGATCGACTTCTTCAAGGCCAACGCCGGCAAAAACGAGCACGACATCGTGGTCGAGGTCGACCGCTACATCGTCTGGCCGGGGCAGGCGCTCGCCTACAAGATCGGCGAGCTGAAGATCCAGGAATTGCGGCGCAAGGCGGAGGCGGCGCTCGGTCCGAAGTTCGACCTGCGTGCCTTCCATGATGCGGTGCTGGAGAAGGGGGCGTTGCCGTTGGATGTGTTGGAGGGCCGGATCGAACGCTGGACCGCGGACCGCAAGGCGAAGGCCTGACATCGTTCGAGGTCATCGGGAGGGCGGTTGTGGAATCCCTCGATTCCGGCCGGTTGTCCGTTGCCCTGCCCGCCGCATCCGAAACAGACTGCCGCCGGGCGCGCTCGACCCGGCCGTCCAACCCAACTCCAGTTCCATGCCCCGTCTCGAGATGTCGCCCGAACCCGGCCACCGCACCGTGCGGCACGCCGGCGATTTCCTGACCGTCATCCTCCGCTGCGAAGGGGAGGCCCTGCCGGAGGGCTGGACCGCGCGGCTGCGGACCAATGTCGGAAGGGCGGTCCGCATCCGGGACGAGATTGTCCGTTCCCATTTCCAGAAGCTCCCGCTGGCTGGTGCGGCATGGCGGGACCTGCCGATGGAGCGTGGGGCCGACGGAAGCTGGAGCCTGACGTTGCCGCTCACCGAGGTGGGTCACTTCAAGGCGAAGGCCTACGCTGTGGACCCGCGCGGCCGCCAATTCTGGCCGCCGGGACCGGACATCGGGATCGGCGTCCATCCCTCGTGGACGCGTTCGGGCAATACCATCTACTGTGCCTTCCCGAGGATGTTCGGCGATTGGTCCAAGCACCGGGTGACGACCCGTGCGGACCATGAAACGCCGGAGTTGAAGGCGTTGGATTCAGCAGGCTTCACCGTCATCCCGCCGAGCGGCACGCTGCGGGGCCTCGTGGCGGAGATCCCGCACATCGTGGACACCCTGGGCTGCCGGATCCTCCATCTGCTGCCGGTGAGTCCGGTTCCGACCACTTTCGCCCGCTTCGGCCGCTTCGGATCACCCTACGCGGTCCAGCATCTCACCGCGGTGGATCCCGCGCTGGTGGAATTCGACAAGCGGACCAACGGCGTGGACCAGTTCCTCGAACTGGCGAGGGCCGTCCATGCGAAGGGCGCGCGGCTGATGCTCGACCTGGTGATCAACCACACCGGCTGGGGCAGCGTGGAATGGGAGGAGCATCCGGAGTGGTTCGTGAAGAAGGCGGACGGCGAATACGAATCTCCCGGCGCCTGGGATGTGGTCTGGGAGGACCTGGTGGAGATGGACCAGCGGCACGTCGCGCTGTGGGACCATCTCGCCGAGGTGTTCCTCACCTGGTGTCGGCGGGGTGTGGACGGCTTCCGTTGCGACGCCGGGTACAAGGTGCCACCGCACGTCTGGCAGTTCATCACTGCCAAGGTCCGTGGCGAGTTTCCGGAGACCGTCTTCCTGCTGGAGGGATTGGGCGGGCCGTGGGAGGCGACCGAGGCCTGCCTGACCGAGGGCGGCATGCAATGGGCCTACAGCGAACTCTTCCAGAACCACGGTGCCGAGGGGATCGGCGGCTATTTGGACCACCATCTGCGGTCCAGTCCGCAGACCGGCACGCTCATCCACTACAGCGAGACCCATGACAACTCGCGCCTGGCGGCCAACGGCGGGATCCCGGGAGAACCGGCCACGGAACAGGGGCGGCGTTGGTCGCTGTTTCGGAACCGCCTCTGCGCCCTGACCAGCATCGGCGGCGGATTCGGTTTCACCTGCGGGGTCGAGTGGTGTGCCACGGAACAGATCAACGTCCACAGCAGCCGCGGACTCTCCTGGGGTTCGCCGTCGAACCTCGTGCCGGAACTGGGCGACCTGAATCGGCTCCTGGTGGGGCATCCTTGCTTCCATGGGGACGCCGTGCTGCGGCGGGTCAGCCCGCCCGGGTCGCCGGTGTACGCGCTGCGCCGCGATTCCGCCGACGGCGACCACCGGTGCCTGGTCCTGTTGAACACCGATTTCGACGACGCACGGCGCCTGCGGGTCCCGGCGTCGATGTGGGCCGAGCTGGATCGCCCTTCGTTGGACCTGCTCCAAGCCGGGGCGAAGTCCACGGTGAAGGCCGAACAGGACGGGGTGGACGTGGTGCTCACGGTGGAACCGGGTTCCTCGCACAGCCTTTCGTCGAAGCCGTCGCCGTCGCCCGAGGAAGGTCGCCTGCGTGTCCTCCGCCGGCTTCAGGCCGACTGGGGTTATGCCCGTTGGGGGGCGGTCCGTTCGGCGTCGGCAGTCCCTTCGGACGATTGGCGTTCGGTTGCGCAATGGGTGGACCGCGACCCGGCCGGGCTGCTCGCGGCCGCGGTCGCGGACACGGGGGCGCCGTCGTCCTACCGCGCCGTGGTGACTTGGACCCCGGAGGACACCCGCCGGATCGTCCCGGTGCCTCCGGGACATTGGTTGATGCTGGTGGACACCGTTCCGTTTCGGACGAGCCTTCGCTCGTCCCGGGGTGGATCCGGACACCACACGGAATCCCTGCCGACCTCGGTTGGCCATGTCGCCGCGTTTGCCCCGGAGGCCCTCTTGCCGGGAGAGCTGCGGCTGGTCCTGGAGCGGTACGGCGCCGTCGTCGATTCGATCCAGGGCGAGATCCGAGGGCTGGCCGCTGCGCCGCGTTTCGGGGCGGTGCCCCAGACCCAGCCGCCGGCGGAATCGCTGGTCCTCCTCACCAACGGCCGCGGCGGGATGGCCCGCCTGGCGGTCGACCTCGGGAAGATCCGTTCGAAGTACGACTGCCTGCTGGGCGCCAACCTCCATCCCGAGGTGCCGGTGGACCGGCACGTGTTCGCGAAGCGCGTCCGCGCCTGGGTGAACGCCGACGGATTCATCTCGCCGCTCGATGCCACGAACCTCGTCAGCTTCGAGCCGGGGCCTCCCGCCCACTGGCGTTTCGTCGCCAACGCCGGCGACGGCCGCTGCGTGGAGATCCACCTGGTCGCCGACATGTTGGACGGCGAAAACGCCACCGTTCTCGCCTTCAGCCGTGCGTCGGCTTCCCGGGCCGATTCGCGGCTCGGTTCGCCGCTTCCCGAGGGCAGCGACGTCCGCCTCACGGTCCGTGTCGACATCGAGGACAGGAACTTCCACTGGGAGACCAAGCTCAACGGCGGATCCGAGTACCATTTCGCGGCCAACACGCGTCCGACGACGGTCGGCCCGACCGCTTCCGGTGAGCAGCCGCACTTCAACGGCTTCCGTTTCGCACCGGCACCGGAGCGGGTGTTGACGGTGTACGCGACCTCGGGCGAGTACCACGGGGCTCCGGAATGGTGCCGTGACATCCCGCACCCGGTGGAGGCCAGCCGTGGCATGGAAGGGGCCGGCGACGCCTACAGCCCGGGATGGTTCGAGATCGCCTTGGCGCCGGGCGCGGTCTCGTCGCTGGTCGTTGCTTCCCCGGCCCCGCCATCGCCCGAGCGGGTGGAGCACTTCGTCCGGAACCGCATCGACACGACCGCCTCGGCGGTGGAAGGCGAGGATCCGTTCGTCTCCGCCCTTCGCCGGGCGGCGCATGCGTTCCTGGTGCGGCGCGACGACGCCCGGACGGTGATCGCCGGCTACCCGTGGTTCCTCGACTGGGGTCGCGACTCGTTGATCGCCGCCCGCGGTCTCGTCGCAGCCGGGTTGCACGACGAGGTCCGTGGTTTGCTGATGACGTTCGGACGTTTCGAAGAGGGCGGCACCCTTCCGAACTCGATTCACGGGGAGAACGCCTCGAACCGCGAGACCAGCGACGCCCCGCTCTGGTACGGCATCGTGGCCGAGGAGTTGGCGTCCTCGGATCCCGCAGGACCGGAAGCCGTCTATAACTTGGCCACCGGCGACGCCCGGGGCCGCACGGTCCGCGAGGTCCTGCGCTCGATCGCCTGCGGGTATCTCTCCGGTCCGTCCAACGGAATCGTCGTCGACCACGCCAGCGGGCTGGTCTGGAGCCCATCCCACTTCACCTGGATGGACACCAACCATCCCGCCGGCACGCCGCGACAGGGGTATCCGGTCGAGATCCAGGTCCTTTGGATCCGGTTGCTGCGGCAGTTGGACCGGCTGGGTGCCGAGCCCTGGGATGGTCGGGGCGAGTCTTGGGGAGACTTGGCGCGGCGCACCGAGAAGTCTTTCCACCAGTACTTCTGGCTCGAGCAGAAGGGTTGGTTCTCCGACTGCCTCCATGCGGATAAGGGGCATCCGGCAAGGACCTCCCCGCCCGACGACGCCCTCCGCAGCAACGCCCTGCTCGCGGTCGCCTTGGACCTGGTCACCGGTGATCGGGCACGACGCACAGTCGAGTCGGCCTGCCGACATCTCCTGGTGCCGGGCGCGCTGCGATCCCTGGCGCCGCTGCCGGTCACGCCGCCGCTTCCGGTCTGGCATCACGGACGTCTTCTCAACGATCCCGACCGTCCCTTCTGGGGACGTTACGAAGGGGATGAGGACACCCGCCGCAAGCCCGCCTACCACAACGGGACGGCGTGGGTCTGGACCTTCCCCGCGTTCTGCGAAGCCCTGGTCAAGGCCCACGACGCCAATCCGGCATCGGTGGCTGCGGCGCGGGCCTATCTTGGCAGCGTGGACCACTGGCTCCAGACGGGATGCCTGGGGCAGTTGCCCGAGATCGTCGACGGCGACGCCCCCCACACCGCCCGCGGCTGCGACGCCCAGGCTTGGAGCATCACCGAGGTCCTGCGGGTTTGGCAGGCTCTAGGCAAACGGCTCCGCTGAATCGGACCCAAGATGGGAAGGACTCTTGCGCTAAGGCGCCAAGCGGAAAGGAAATCGACGCGAGTTGGGCGCCGGAGAAGCCGGAGGCAGGACTGTGTTTTCCAACACCAACGGAGATCCTGATCTCCGTTGGTGCCTTTGCGCTTTGGCATGGGGTCCCTTCTTGATTCGTTTGGACGGATCCAGCGGATGCGTTCCGGGGCCGGCACTTGTTGAAACCTAAGGATCCGCAGGCAAGTCTTCCGACGCCAAGGTCCGGTTTTCGCAACTGTAATACTTTCCCGGCTGGGAACGGGTGCGTTAGCGTGCCTGAATCCGATGCGATCCCAATCCGGTTTTGATGCCCTGCTCGAGCGCTCGATCGCGCTGATCCTCTGGATGGCGGTGGCGTGGTCCCTCCTCTGGTTCGGTGGTGTCCGGAACTCCGAGTTCTGGATCGGTTCCGCCGCAATCGGCGTTTCCTTGGTGCTCTGGGTGGTCCGGATCTGGGCCTCGTCCACGAATCGGTTCCTGCTGCCGCCGGTGGTCTGGGTGATTCCGGTGTTCGTCGGCTACGCGGTGTGGCGCCACTCGACCGCCGATGTGCCGTATGTTTCACGGATGGAGCTGTTCCTCCTGCTGACCTGCGTGACCGCCTTTTTTGCGGCGCTGCACAACCTGCATCGCCAGGAGACGGGCGGGTGGTTCGTCCACGGTCTTGTGACCTTGGGCACATTGGTCGCTGGATACGCGCTGGTCCAATGTGTGCAGGAGTCCAACAAGGTACTCTGGGCCGAGCGTCCGTTCATGTACCTCAAGCGGTACGGTGGCACGTTCGTGAACCCGAACCATCTCGCGGGCTTCCTCCTGCTGATCATGCCGCTCGCCTTGGCCAATGCATTTCTTTCCCGGGGTGGAGCCATCGTGAAGGTCCTCCATGGCTATGGTGCGCTGATGATGCTGGGCGGGATCGCGGTCAGCATGTCCCGTGGCGGTTGGATCGGGACGCTCGTCGCCCTGGCCGTGTTCTCTCTTTGGCTGTGGCGGCGTCCACAGTATCGGCTCCCAGTCATCGCTCTCTCCGTCATCGTCGCCATCGGCGCCGGCATCTTCGCCACCCGTTCCGCCAAGGCCCGAGCCCGGTTGGAGGCGGTTCAGGCGGCCGGCAACCCCGACAGCGGACTTTCTCGCGTCTGGATCTGGAAGCCGGCGTTTGCCATGTGGTCGGACCACAAGCTGGTCGGTGTCGGGCCCGCCCACTTCGACGTCCGTTTCCCGGCCTATCGCAACCGCCCCAACCAGATCGATCCTCAGCACGTCCACAACGAGTACCTCGAGTTGATGGTGGACTACGGGGCCGTCGGCGCCGCCATTGCCTCGCTCGGTCTGGCCCTGTTCGGCTATGGGCTGGTGCGCACGTCGAAGCATGTCGAACGCGGCGCTTCCGACCTCGGCGTGAAGTCCAGCAACCGGACCGCCTTCTTCGCCGGATCTGTCACCGCCCTCGCAGGCTTCGGTACCCATTGCTTCTTTGACTTCAACCTCCACGTGCCGGTGGTCGCGGTGACCGCCTCGATCCTAGCTGGCATGGTCGTCTCCAATACGCGGTTCGCCACGGAACGGTTCTGGTTCACCCCCAACCTCCTGACCCGTCTGGCCGCATCGGCCTTGGCCGCCGCCTTGGTGGTTTGGCTGTTGCCGGTCTCCTATCTGGCCGGAGCCGAAAGCCGCCATCTCGTGCGGGCCCTCGAGAGGCCTTCCGTCGACGACGTCTTCTTCGGCGAATTGCGGGCCGCGGCGGAGATCGTCCCGGACAACCCGGTGACCGCCTACTGGTACGGGGAGGAGAAACGCCGCATCAGCTGGCAGGGGCTGGAAGGCTGGCAGGCGCAGGCGAGGGAGGCGGTCGACTGGCTGGAGCGGTCGGCGGTGCTCAACCGCTTCAACGCCCGGACGCGCATGTCGCTGGCGCTCTGCCACCACTGGCTGGGCGACCTGACCAAGGCCACGGCCGAGATCGAACGCGCGGCCGAGCTCGGTCCCAACGACGTCAAGGTGCTCAACACCCTGGCCTGGAACCGCCTCTCGGGAGGCCAACACGAAAAGGCCATGGAGGCGGTGCGGCTCTCACTCGAACTCAACCCTTGGGACAACTGGGAGGCCCGCGGCTACGAGGCCCGTCTCAAGAGCCTTCCTGCCGGACCGTGATCGTCTTCCCGAACCCGACCGCACTCGCCGGGTTTTCCCCGTTGGCAAGTCCTTCCCACCCCGGCACCATCCGCTCCCGATGAGCGTGCCGCCCATCCCGGATTCCGAGACGACGTTCTCCCGCGAGGTCACCGTGCTGAACAAGCAGGGGATTCACGCGCGCCCTTCCGCCTCCTTCGTGAAGCTGGCGGGCCGGTTCCAATGCGACGTCTTCATCGAGAAGGACGGCGAAACCATCAACGGAAAGAGCATCATGGGTCTCCTCATGTTGGCGGCCGGACCCGGCTCCCGGATGCGCATCGTCTGCCGCGGTGCCGATGGTGAAGCCGCCCTCGCCGAACTCTGTGCCTTGGTGGACGGCAAATTCGGGGAGGATTGAACCCCGCTCCCGATTCCACTGCCCGCCGCCCCAAGCCCGCCACCGGTTTCCACATGTCCGACTTCGACATCCAATACGTCGCACGCCTCGCCCGGGTCCGGCTGACACCCGAGGAAGAACAACGATTGGGCGCACAGTTGGGGAATATCCTCGGCTACATCGAGAAGCTGAAGAAGGTGGACGTCTCCGGTGTGGAACCCACGGCGCATGCATTCCCCTTGGTCAACGTGACCCGTCCCGACGTCGCCACCGGATCCCTCTCCAACGAGGAGGCGCTTCGGAACGCCCCGGCGCGAGCCGGCGGGCTCTTCGTGGTCCCCAAGATCGTCGAATAGGCACGTCGCCAGGTCGTTGTCGGACCCTTCCGATCCGGCTCCGGATACCCATCGGAACCGTGTCCCCGTGACCGCGGACGGCTTCCGTCTTGCGCGTCCGGCGTCCCACCGACACCGTTTCTCATGGCAGAGATTCCGACGCCCGAAAGCCTAGACGCCGAGTTCTACCAGCCTGCGGAGACCTTCTTCCGCCGGCACAGCGGCATGGCGCTGACCTACGACGACGTCACGTTGGCCACGCGCTACACGGAGATCCTTCCAAGGGACGCCCAGTTGGAGACACATCTCACCGACGGCCTGCACCTGAATATCCCGCTGGTTTCCGCGGACATGGACACGGTCACCGAGGCCCGCATGGCGACGGCGATGGCGCTGAACGGGGGGCTGGGACTCATCCACTACAACATGCCGGAGAAGCAGCAGCTCTCCGAGGTGTCCCGGGTGAAGAACCACGTGCACGGGCTGATCCAGGATCCGATCAAGGTCGCTCCGGAGCAGCACATCGGCGACGTGCTGGACCTCATCGAGAAGCGGCGTTTCGCCTTCAGCACCTTCCCGGTGGTCGATTCCGCGGGGCGCCTGCTGGGACTGCTCTCCGGCCACGTGGTGAAGCCGCGCTATGCGAGGCGGCTGGTGTCCGAGGCCCTTACGCCTCGGTCGCAGGTGAAGACGATCCTCGAGTCCGAGCTCGGTGCGGATCCCATTGCCCGGGCGGACCGCTTCTTCACCGAGAACCTTGGCATCCACAAGCTGCTGGTCGTCGACGCCGAGGACCGGCTCCAGGGTCTCTTCACCCTGAGCGACATCGAGCGCATTTCGATGGAGGCCGGGGCCGCGCTCAAGCCGGCCCGCGATTCCAAGTTCCGGCTCCTCTGCGGCGCGGCGATCTCAACCACACGCAGGCCGGACGGCTCGATCGACCGTGAC